>JBAPUA010000030.1:0-33834 GCA_049282435.1 Cyanobium sp.
GATCGAAGCCGACCCAGACCAGATTGACCGTGGCCCAGATCGCCACGAACCGGTCCCAGTTCCGCCCCAGGCGGTTGCCGGGCCTGGGAATGGCCTGGTGCCAGCGAGGGCGTGCCATCGGGAACGCGACCGGCGGATGCGTGCCTAATCTGCCTGCCGACCACGGTCCCTGCCGCACGAGTGCCTTGAGTCCCACGGAACCCCAGAGCAAGGAAGGCACAGCGAAGCCACGCAGCCCTGACAGCAACAACAACAACGACGAGAGCCCCTGGGTCTTCTGGCGCAGCGTGCTGGTCACCCTGGCGGTGGCCCTCGGCATTCGTCAGTTCTTGCTGGAAGCCCGCTATATCCCATCCGGTTCGATGCTGCCGGGCCTGCAGATCCAGGATCGGCTGCTGGTCGAGAAGTTGTCCTATCGGGGCCGGGCCCCGAAGCGCGGCGAAATCGTGGTGTTTCACGCTCCGCACCACTTCGATCCCGTGCTGATCAGCCAGAGCGGTGGCACCAGTCCCCTGCAGTGCCTGCTGGTGAATCTGCCCCTGATCGGTGCCCTGCCGGATGTCCAGCAACCTGCCTGCGATGCCTTCATCAAGCGGGTTATCGGCCTGCCTGGCGATCACGTCGTGGTCGATCCGGGCGGCCGGGTCAAGATTGATGGCCGCCCCCTCAGCGAGCCCTACGTCCGGAACTACTGTCCGGTCGACAGCCGCGGCATGGGCCCCTGCCGCACGCTGGATGCCGTGGTTCCTCCCGGCCACGTGCTCGTGCTCGGCGACAACCGCGGCAACAGCTGGGATGGCCGGTTCTGGCCCGGCGGCCATTTCCTGCCCAAGCGCGAAATCATCGGTCGGGCCTTCTGGCGCTTCTACCCGTTCAACGCTTGGGGAAGCCTGGAGCCCACCACCCCCCCGTCCCCCTCAGCCCCGAGGCCACCAGGGCCCCCCGTCCGCCGCTAATCCGCGGCGGACGATTGGCGGCCAGCGATCCGGCCTGGGCATCGCCCGAGGTCTCGGGGGCCATGGGGTCGAACAGGATCCAGCGCCGTGTGGGGGCCTCCAGCCTGGCGGGAGTCAGGCCCAGGAAGTCGGCGGGCCCCCAGCAGAGAACCTGCCAGAGCTGGTCGGGGCGCCAGCCGTTCTCCACCACCAGCGCCTGCCAGAGCAGCGGCAACACCGAGCCATGGCCCGCCAGACCGGGGCGGCGCTGATCGAGGGGCAGCAACTGCTCCTCGCCGTCGAGGGCCTGGTGATGGACGGCCACTGCCCGCAGCCGTCCATCGGCCAGGGCTTCGATCAGGGCCTGCCGGTCCTGGGGGCCTCCGAGGGAGGGCACCGTGCGCCAGCCGCCCTCGACCGGATCGAGACGCTGGCTGTCCGCCACCAGATGCCACCAGTGGACACTGGCGGGCGGTGGAGCTGGGTGCTGCTCCAGCCGCAGCACGGCCTCGCGGGTGGAGACATTCATCATCCGCAGCGGCGCCTGAGGTAGCAGCTGCCGCAGCCCAAGGATCAGCTCCAACGGCAGACTTTCGCTGGCGACCGGATCCACAGGCCAGCCGGCCCGCAGCGCTTCGACCCGCTCACGCACAAAACCCTGCTGACAGAGCGAGCCATCCCGGGGCGGCAGCAGCACGGGATGGTCACCCATCTCCGCCAGCCGCAGACCTCGCTCCAGCAGCGGCAGCGGCGGCAACTGATCCGCACAGGCCAGACCGATCGCACCCGCGGCGATCTGATCGGCGTGGCCGGCAAGCTCCCGGTCTTCGCCGGCCTGGCTGAAACTGCCCCAGAGCAGCAGTTGCAGCGGCGCGGGCCAGTGGAGGCCCAGCCGCTCCGGCCGATCGCGCCAGACGGGCCCCCAGGGCAGCAGAGCCACGGTGCCGTAGCCGCCGGCAGCGGCTGCCGCCGCCAGGCTCTCGAGCGTTTCCGCCCGGCCCAGCAGCGGGTCCTCCAGGCTGCTGTGGGGATCCACCAGGGCAGGACCCAGCCAGAGATCGCTCGCCTCGATCATGCCGGCGGATTCGGGGGCCAGGGGAGCCTGCTGCCCGGACTCCCCTGAGCCGGGGGCTGCGGGCGAAATCCAAGCCAGCAGCCCGCCCCGGATCAGCACATCGGCCGTGCGCGCCGGCTGGCCCTGGGCCTCCAGCAGATTCACCCCCCGCAGCAGCCGGGTGCACTCGCCCTGGCTGTCAGCGGCCGCAGGCGGAGGAAACGGTGCCGGTGAAGCCGAGCTCCGCGTCACAGGGCTCCGGCGGCGGTGCGATCCAGCACCCCACCGAGATGGGCCGTCAGATTCATGCAGGTGAGCACAGGGGTGCCACCGGCACCATGGGGGTAATCGACCACCGTGACGCCGCCATTGCCCTGCTTGATCGCCCAGAAGGCCTCCGGCCCCAGCCCCAGCAGGGCGCAGAGGATCATCTTGTTGACGGCGTCGTGGGCTACCACCAGGGCGGTCTCCGTCGGATCGAGGCTGCCGGCGATCCGGTTCCAGGCGGTCAGGGAGCGATCGCAAACGTCCTGGAGAGTCTCCCCCTCGGGCATCTGGACGCTGTGGGGCTGGCTCTTCCAGTTGCCGAGCAGCTCGGGCCAGCCCTCGGCGATCTCCTTCTCCAGCTGCCCCTCCCAGAGGCCGTGACCAATCTCCACCAGCCCCGCGTTGCAGGTCAGGGGCACGCCGGGATGGTCCAGCAGGATCCGTTCGGCGGTCTGGCGGGGCCGGGCCATGGGACTGGTGTAGGCCCTCTGGATCGGCACCTGGGCCAGAAAGCGACGGGCCGCATCCGCCTGGGCCAGGCCGTTGGCATTGAGAGGGATGTCGATCTGCCCCTGGAACCGTCCTTCCCGGTTCCAGTCGGTTTCACCGTGGCGCACCAACAGCAGCCGCGGCCCGGCACCGGTCCGGGGCAGCGACTCGCCGAGATGGCTGGTGCCGTTGATCGACTCGATCTGGACCTGGCGACGGCCGTTGCCATCGCCCTCGAGATTCAACACTGAGATCGAGGCGTTATCCAGTCGCAGCCGGCGGAAACCACTGGCCGGCAGCCCCAGGGCCTGCAGCACCAGAGCGCGCAGGATGGCGTTGTGGGCCACCACCAGCACGGTGGCCTGGTCCCTGCCGACCAGGGCCTCGCCATGGCGCGCCAGCAGCTGGTCCAGGAAGCGCTGGGCCTGCTCCATCAGCTCGGGCAGGGGTCGGTAGAGCTGGCCATCCGCCCGCTGCAGTTCCATCGTTTCCGGCGCCTGTCGCCAGATCCGTTCCTGCTCGGGATGGCGCTGCCGCACCTCAGTGCGCAGCAGGCCGCTCCAGGGGGCGAGATCGATCTCCAGCAGATCGTCGTCGAAACAGGGGGACAGCGGCTGTCCCTGGCTTTCCAACAGCAGTCTTGTGGTGTCCCGGGCCCGGCTCAGGGGTGAGCTGTAGACGGCCGTCAGGGGGAGATCGGCCAGGGCCTGCCCGGCCGCCTGTGCCTGACGGGCCCCCTCCTCAAGCAGAGAGGAGAGATCATCTCGGCCCTGAAAGCGCTGTTCGAGATTGAAGCTGCTCAGCCCGTGGCGGACCAGAACGATGCGAAGGGGCACAGGCCTTGCGCCGCAGGGAAAGCCATCGTATGGGAGCGCTCCGGCTGGAATCCCGTCAACCGGTCGACGGCCCCGATGCCCCGGCAGAGAGAATCGGGGCCAGTCCCATCCCCTGAGGCCCCCGCTTGCGTGCCAGTCCCCCCCCGTCCCCGGCCAGTGGTGCGGAGCCCGGCTGGAAGGTGCTCCTGGCGCTGATCAGCCTCTCCCTCTGCCTGCTGCTGTGGCTGAACGGGCTTGTGGACAGCCTGGGCCGTCCCTCCGTGGGCGATGCCCTCAACCTGCATCAGCTGGAGCTGACGGCCCTCGCCGGCGATCTGCTGCCCCCCTCCCTGCGGGAGCAGCTGATCGGCAAGAATCCGCGCGCCGAGCTGGCCCGGGAACTGAAGCGGCAGATCGCCGCCTCCCCCCTGCCGGCGCCGGCGGTTCAACGGCTGGAACTGGCCCTGTTGCGACGGGGCAGCGAGCCGTTCGTGGTGGCCGGCGAGCTGAACGAACTCAGGGAGATGGTGGACGCGCCGCGGCGACCCCTGCTGGAAGCCCTGAGCGAGGGCCGACGGGCCCAGCCGCACGAGCTGGAGCGCTGGCTCCAACCCTGGCAGGCTCCGACCCTGGTGGCCCAGCTCAGCTGCGAACAGCTCCAGGCGCCGGAGGACAGTTGTCCGGCCACCCAAGGTCGTCGCCGCCTGATTCTGCAGCTGGTGGGGGTCAGCCTGCTGCCCCTGCTGCTGTTGCTGGTCGGCAGCAGCCTGCTGCTACGACTGGTCTGGCTGGCCTGGCGCCAGCGACTGCCGGCCGCCCCGCCCCTGATCGGTCCACCGCTGAGCCTGGTCGATGTGACCCTGCTCGTGGCCGGTGGCTTCGTGGTGCTGGGTGAGGTGATCGTGCCCCAGCTGTTGCAGCGGCGGCTGACAGGACTGGTGGCTCAGCTGCCCCTCGATGACTCCCTGTCCCAGGGGGTGCAGGTGCTGGTGCTCTATCTGGCGCTGATGGCCGCACCGCTTCTAATTCTGATGTGGATGCTGAAGGGCCGCCCAGGACGCCCGGGCCAGGGCTGGCTGCAATGGCGCTGGCGGCCCTGGCGCACCACGCTGGGACCGGCCACCGGTCTGGTGCTGATGGTGTTGCCGGCCGTCTCCCTGTGCGGCTGGCTGATCGATCGCTTCTGGCAGGACCCCGGCGGCAGCAATCCGATGCTGGAGCTGGTGCTCAGCAGTCCGGATCCCCGTGCCCTGGCCTGCTTTGCCCTGACGGCCATCGTGCTGGCCCCCCTGTTTGAGGAGGCCCTGTTCCGGGGCGTGCTCCTGCCCGTCGTCGGCAGCCGCTGGGGTGGGGGCGCGGCAGTCGTGATCAGTGCAGCCGTGTTTGCGCTTGCCCACCTGAGCCTGAGCGAGTTGGTGCCCCTGTTCGTGCTGGGCATCGGGCTCGGCTGGCTGCGCTGGCGCAGTGGTCGACTGGGGGCTTCGGTGCTGATGCACGCCTTCTGGAACACTCTCACATTCCTCAATCTGCTCGTGCTCGCCGGCTGAACCCGAACGGGCGCTTGCCGCTGCGGAGGATGGGTGGTTCACTTGCGCAGAGCTATCCAGGCAGTCTTGGTCGCCACCGTCGCCCGTCCGTCCCGCCAGTCCCAGCGACGCAGGCAGGACTCCCTATCTCTGCGATTGATCGAGAGTTCGCTCTCGGGCAGCCGAATCGAGCGCCAGTCCCCGTGGCTCGCGGGTCTGCATCGCGTCAGCAGCGGAGCGCTGGCGGGGCTCGGACTGTCCGTCATCGCCCTCAGCGCTCTGACCCTGCACTGGCAGAACGAATGGGCCCGCAGTTACTCGGAGCTGGAGGCATCCAAGGCCCTGGAGCATCGCCTGCAGGAATCGGCTGCCCTGCTTGAGCAGCACCATCTCGGGGCGATGCGCAAGCCCGGTGAGCTCGTGCCGACCAGCAGCACCAAGCTGATCCACCTCAAGGAGCCCGAGGCCCTGGCCCACACCTCACCAGCGCCGTTGTTTGCCGTCATTCAGCAGCAGCAGATCCCGGCGGGGTACTGAATGTCTCGAGCGTCCACCCGACGGCATCCGCCCAGCGGCCCCCGCAAAGGAAGCGGTCCGGTCACCCCGGTCCGAGCCGCTGCCGGTCGTCGTCACAAGGTGATCGAGATCAAGCCCCTGTCCGGTCGGCGCATGCTGGCCGTGTATCTGGTTCTTGTCGCCGCCCTCACCGGCCTGGCCGGACGTTTGGCCTGGCTGCAGGTGGTCCAAGGCGATCGCCTGCAGGCCCGGGCCCGGGCCATTCAGACCCACGCGGTCTCTCCCCTGGGCCTGCGCCGCACGATCGTCGACCGGATGGGGCAACTCGTGGCCCTCGATGAAGAGCGTTTCACCCTCTGGGCCCATCCCCGCTACTTCAATATCCCCGGTGACGATCCCCAGTTGGTTCGGCCTGCCGAGAATGTGGTGTCCCGCCTGGCGGTGGTGCTGGCACGGCCGAAGGAGGAGTTGCTCAAGACGATCGGCCATCAAAAGAGTGGCGTCAAGCTCGCCACGGGACTCGACCCCGACACTGCCCAGAGGGTCCGCCAGCTCGGCATCAGCGGCCTGGATCTGGAGGGCTATCCCCAGCGCATCTATCCCCAGGGCCAGCTGTTCGCCAACGTGGTTGGTTTCCTCAACCTCGAGCGGGTACCCCAGGCCGGCCTCGAACAGAGCCGCAATCGCGATCTGATGCGTCAGGAGACCACCTTCACGATGCGACGTGGGGCCGATGGCACCCCGCTGCCGGATGGCATCAAGGCAGGCTCCCTCTTCGGCGATGACCTGCGGCTGCAGCTGACCCTCGACGCCCGCCTGCAACAGGTGGCCCAGCAGGCCCTCAGCAAACAGGTCAAGCAGTGGCATGCCAAGCGCGGCGCGGCCCTGGTGATGGATGCCCGCACCGGTGAAATGCTGGCTCTGGCCTCCACCCCCAGCTACGACCCCAATCGCTTCTGGAGCTACAACCCGGGCCTGTTCCGCGAGTGGTCGGTTCAGGATCTCTACGAACCCGGCTCCACCTTCAAGCCGATCAACCTGGCGATGGCGCTGCAGGAGAAGGCGATCCAACCCAATGGAACAGTCAATGATGTCGGCCAGCTCAGCATCGGTGGCTGGCCGATCTTCAACAACGACCACAGCGCCCACGGTGTCATTGATTTCCCGACCGTGCTGCAGGTCTCCAGCAACGTCGGCATGGTGCAGGCGATGAGCCGGGTCAAACATGAGCGGTTCTGGCATTGGCTGCACACGATCGGCATCGATGAGGTGCCCGACACCGATCTGCCCGGAGCGGTGGCCGGCCAACTCAAGAGCAAGGCGGAGTTCATCAGCAGTCCGATCGAGCCCGCCACCTCCGCCTTCGGCCAGGGCTTCTCGCTGACGCCCCTGAAGCTTCTGCAACTCCACGCCATGCTGGCCAATGGCGGCAAGCTGGTCAGTCCCCACATCACGCGAGGACTGCGTTCCGGCGATGCACTGGCGGGCGATGGCGACGTGCGCGGCATCCAGCTGCTCGATCCCAAGATCACCCGCATCGTGATCAACTGGATGGAATCGGTCGTCCAGAAAGGCAGCGGCAAGGGCCTGCAGATCCCCGGCTATCGCATCGGCGGCAAAACAGGCACAGCCCAGAAAGCCCTCAATGGCATTTACATCGCCGGAGCAAGAATCTGCAGCTTCGTGGCGGTGCTGCCGGTGGAAGACCCCCGCTACGTGGTGCTGGTGGTGGTCGATGAGCCCAAGGGCGGTAACGCCTACGGCTCCACCGTGGCGGTGCCGGTGGCCAAGCAGATCGTCGAAGCTCTGTTGGTGATCGAAAAAATCCCCCCCAGCCAGCCCGTGGTCACCAAGCTGCCCAAGGCTGCATGAGCCGCTGCTGTGCGTATTCCCACAAGCGGTGCTGACCCGGCATCGGCGCCAGCGGCGCAGCTGGCTAGCGTTGAGCCATTGACAGCGCTTCTGAGAGACCCTGCCTGATGGCCAATCTGCTCGATCAACTCGCCGCCATGACCGTAGTGGTCGCCGATACCGGCGACATCGACGCCATCCGGCAGTTCACCCCCCGCGATGCCACCACCAACCCGTCGCTGATCCTGGCCGCAGCTCAGATCCCCACCTATCAGGAGCTGATCGATCGCTCCCTGCGGGAATCGCGTCAGGCGATCGGTGACGCCGCCGGCGCCGACGCGGTGGTCAGTGAAGCCCTCGATGAAATCAGTGTTACCTTCGGCAAGGAGATTCTCAAGATTGTGCCCGGTCGGGTCTCGACCGAGGTGGATGCACGCCTCAGCTATGACACCGCAGCCACCATCGCCAAGGCTCACAAGCTGATCGGTCTGTACAACGCCGCCGGCATCGGCAATGAACGCGTCTTGATCAAGATCGCCTCCACCTGGGAAGGCATTCAGGCCGCCCAGCAACTGGAGAGGGAGGGGATCCACTGCAATCTCACCCTGCTGTTCGGTTTCGCCCAGGCCGTGGCCTGCGCCGAGGCCGGTGTCACCCTGATCTCCCCCTTTGTGGGCCGCATTCTGGATTGGTATAAGAAATCCACCGGCCGTGACAGTTATCCCGGACCGGAGGATCCCGGCGTGATCTCGGTCACCGAGATCTTCAATTACTTCAAGACTTACGACTACAAGACCGAGGTGATGGGGGCCAGCTTCCGCAACATCGATGAGATCATCGAACTGGCCGGCTGTGATCTGCTCACCATCTCCCCGGCCCTGATGGATCAGCTGCGCTGCAGCAACGGCGAACTGGACCGAAAGCTCAATGCCTTTGATCCCGGCGCCACCCAGGAGCAGATCCATCTCGACGAACCGGCCTTCCGGTCCTTGATGGCCGGCGATGCCATGGCCAGCGAAAAACTCGACGAGGGAATCCGCGGCTTCTGCAAGGCGATCGAAACCCTGGAAGCCCAGCTGGCCCACCGACTGGCCGAACTGGAGGGTGGAGCTGCCTTCGGCCATGCCGTCCATGAGATCTTCCTGCTCAATGACCTCGATGGCGACGGCTGCATCACCCGCGAAGAATGGCTGGGCAGCGACGCCGTTTTCGATGCCCTCGACACCGACAAGGACGGACGCCTGGCCCCGGAAGATGTGCGCGGCGGACTCGGGGCGGCTCTGGCGATCAGCCGCTGAGCCTTAACGTGCCGATCACCTCCGTGGCCGTCCGGATCGGCGACACTGAATGGACGATCCGCGATTGATCCGCCGTGAATGCCCTCGACACCATGCGAGCCCTCGCCAGCAAGGGCGAAGTGCAGTCAATCGCCGCTGGGGACATCATCTTTCGCTCCGGCGAGCCGGGCGACTGCATGTTCGGTCTGCTGGAGGGCACGGTCGAGCTGAGCTGGAATGGTGATGCCGCCCACGAAACCATCCAGGCAGGCGATGTGTTCGGCGCTGGCGCCCTCGTCACCCATGACCATCGCCGCTACGGCAACGCCCGGGCCCTGAGCGATTGCCGGCTGCTGGTGATGAATCGCGAGAAGTTCCTGTTCGCCGTGCAGGAATCACCGATGTTTGCCATCGAGCTGCTGGGATCGATCGATGAACGTCTGCGCGATCTCAAGGACTGCATCCGCAACTGAGCTGCCGCCGCCGCTGCGAGGGTCCGCGAAGCAGGCTCAACCGCGCTGGAACATCAGCCGGCGGATCACCCGCTGGGCGATGTCGCCGTAGCCCTTCTCCCCCGAGAGAATCTGGGCGATGCGCTGGGGAGCCGTAGGCCGCTTGATTCCCAGCTGATACCCCACCTTCGGCAGTCGGTAGAAGACCTGGGCGATGCGCTTGCCCCAGGCCATCGATTCGCCCCAGTCGGCCCGCAGGCGGCGGCTGTAGAGCGCCAGAGCCTCGGGTTCCCCGGCGAGCCAGCTGTCGAGCGATTCGGCCGCCCGGCAGCCGCTCATCAGTGCCGGCCGCAACCCCTCCGCCAGAAACGGATCACAGAGGGAGGCGGCATCGCCGGCCACCAGCAGACCATCGGCGGCCGCGCCGCGGCCGTGCAGTGGATGATGGCCATCCCAAATCCGCAGGCGGCCATGTTGGCGCCGGCCGGCATCGGCGGGCAGACCGAGGCTGGGCAACAGAGCGGCCAGCACCGCCTCGGAGTCGGCCTCCTGCTGACCGATGAACGTGCCCACGCCGATGCTCCAGCCCCCCAGGCGCGGGAAGGCCCAGCAGAAGCCGTGATGCACCAGGCCGAACTCAAAGCGGGCCGTATCCGGCTGACTGAGCGGCGCCTCCACCTCCACTGAGACCGTGGCGGCATAGCGAGGGCGCGGCGAACCGACCCCATGGGGGCGAGCGAGGGTTGAACCCGAACCATCGGCGATCACCACCGCGGCGGCACTGAGCTCCTGGCCGTCCCTGAGGCCCACCCGCCAGAGTTGATCGCGCCGTTCCAGGGCCACAACCTCAACCCCATGGCGCAGCTCGGCACCGGCTTCGATCGCCCGATCCGCCAGGAACTGATCGAGCACCGCCCGGCGCACGATCCAGAAGGGGGCGTCGCCAGGCAGCTCCGCCAGCACGGGATCCTCGAGGCACCAGGTGAAGCACACCCGCCGGATCACCTGATCGACGGCCGGAGTCAGATCGAACGGAAACCAGCGCTGAACCGAGGCGGCCATGCCACCACCGCAGGGTTTGCCATGGCCGGGGGGCTGGCGCTCCAGCAGCAACACACGCCGGCCCCGCTGGGCCAGGTGGAAGGCGGCCGTAGCGCCTGCCGCTCCCGCGCCGACGACGATGACGTCAGGTTCAGCCATCAGCCCGATCTCTCAGTACGGCTCAGACCTTGAGGATGTCGACTTCCTTTTCGGCCAGATGTTTCTCCAGATCGGCGATGAAGCGATCGGTGAGCTTCTGGATCTTGTCCTGTTCATCGCGGCTCTGATCTTCGGAGAGTTCGCCATCCTTTTCCTGTTTCTTGATCCGATCGATACCGTCGCGGCGAATGTTGCGCAGGGCCACTTTGCCTTCTTCAGCATATTTGGCTGCCAGCTTGCAGAAATCCTTGCGTCGCTCTTCGGTGAGTGGCGGGATGTTGATGCGGATCACCCTGCCGTCGTTGTTGGGGGTAAGACCGAGATCACTCAAGGAGATCGCCTTTTCAATCAGCCCGATCGACCCACCATCGAAAGGCTGGATCTGAATCGTCTGGGCATCGGGCGTCGAAATGGTGGCCAACGATTTGAGCTGGGTTTCAGCGCCGTAATACACGACGTTGATCTTGTCCAGCAGGGAGGGGTTGGCTCGGCCGGTCCGGATGGTGTTGAAGGTGCGCTGGGTGGCTTCCACCGACTTGCGCATGCTGGCTTCGATATCCATGGGGGTGAAAAGTATGGAAAAGGAAGGATTGGGGAGGAAATGGATCGGCGCGAGCCCGAGCAGCTGGCTGGATTCAGCGGGCCGGCACGATGCTGGTGCCAATCGCTTCGCCGGCAACGGCACGTCCGATGTTGCCCTTTCCGAAGAGATTGAACACCACAATTGGAATCGAATTGTCTTTGCAGAGGGCGATAGCCGTGCTGTCCATCACCTCCAGCTCGCCGCTGAGTACATCGAGAAAGGTGAGACTTTCGTAGCGAACCGCATCGCTATATTTAGCTGGGTCCTTGTTGTAAACGCCATCCACTTTGGTGGCCTTGAATACCACGTCGGCGCCGATCTCGGCGGCCCTCAGTGCCGCCGTGGTATCGGTGGTGAAGAAGGGATTGCCACAGCCGGCGCCAAAGATCACCACCCTGCCCTTCTCAAGATGGCGGATTGCCTTGCGACGGATATAGGGTTCCGCCACTTCCTGCATCGAAATCGCACTCTGCACCCGAGTCGGGATGCCGGCCCGCTCCAGTCCGTCCTGCAGTGTGATGGCATTCATCACGGTGGCGAGCATTCCGACATAGTCGGCGGTGGCCCGATCCATGCCGGCGGCTGATCCCTTGAGTCCGCGGAAGATGTTGCCGCCACCAACAACGATCGCCAACTCGGTGCCGCTGGCCACCACCTCCGCCACATCGCTGGCGATGGACTGAACAATGGCCGGGTCAATTCCGTAGCCCTGATCTCCCATCAGCGCCTCTCCGCTGAGTTTGAGTAGGACGCGCTTGTAAGCCATTGTTACCTTCTGTCGGGCGCACAGTAGCAAGCCTTCCCGCCCCCGTCCTGACCAGCACCGTCCAGACCACAGTCCTCCGCTCTGCCGCTGGGCAGGTGCCGCGACCGGGAGCGGCCGCGGCAGCCAGGGCCCCTCAGCGCCGGCTCAGTATTCGATCCCGGCCTGGGCCCTGACCCCCTGCTCACGGAAGGGGTGGCGCACCAGCTTCATCTCGGTGACCAGATCGGCCCGCTCCAGCAGTGCCGGCGGGGCCCCACGGCCGGTGAGCGCCACATGGGTGAGAGGCGGCCTGAGCTGGAGGCCCTCCAGCACCTGGTCGGGATCGAGGTAGCCGAGCTTCATCGCCACGTTCACCTCATCCAGCACCACCAGCTTGCGATCGGCGGCCGCCAGGTAGGTGAGCGATCGCTGCCAGGCCAACTGCACCAGCTCCCGATCCCGATCCCGGTCCTGGGTCTCCCAGGTGAAGCCCTCCCCGAGGGCATGCCAGTCGAGGGCGTCGCCGAACACCTCCAGGGCCCGGGCTTCCCCGGGCTGCCAGCCCCCCTTGATGAATTGCACGACCGCCACCCGTTCGCCATGGCCGAGGGTGCGCAGCACCAGGCCCAGGGCCGCCGTGGTCTTGCCCTTGCCATCGCCGGTGAAGACCAGCACCAGGCCCTTTTCGAGATTGCGCTCCCCCACCCGCTGACGCTGCACCTCGCGGCGGCGCTCCATGCGGCGGCGATAGCCCTGCTGATCGACCTCAGGGGCCAGATCCCCCCCCATGCCGAGCTCGCGGGCCACCCGATCGAGGTCTCCGGGGACCTGGGTGGGCGTGGTTGCGGCCTCTGGGTCTCCGGCCCCGGCGAGCGGAATCACCGGCTCGTCCCCGGCCTCAGGGGCAACAGGCATCTGGCCGGAGCTTGGGAACGGGGTCAAGGGGCCTGGGCGGGGACGGCTACTCTGGCGGCAGCGGCGCCGGTTGGCGACGTCGGGCCGCAGCCACGGACCCCGTCGGCGGGCGTCCTGAGCGGCAGCTTCCTCAGGCTGCCCGCATCCGGGCCAGGGCCGCATCGACCGCCTGCTGCTGATCGCGCCGGGTGATCCAGTGGTGATAAGTGCGGGTGTGAATTGCCACCGAGTGGCCCATCATCCGTGCCGCCACCGTGTCGGGGAGGCCGATGTGGATCGTGCGCACGGCCCAGGCGTGGCGCAGGTCGTAGGGCGTGAGCGGCAGGTCATAGCGACGGAACTGCTCCGCCACCCGGCGCCCCACCTGCCGCAGCGTGGTGCGGCGCAGATCGGTGCAGACCCTGGGCAGGGCCCCGGGCTCCAGGCCCAGGCGCTCCAGCTCGAAACGCTCCACCCACTCGGGCTGAAAGGGCCAGACCTGATGCTCCCCGGTCTTGCTGGTCGGGAGTACCCGCAGCACGCGATCACCGCCGCGGGCCAGAGCCGAGAGATCGCAGAAAAACACCTCGTGATTGCGCAGGCCATAGGTGGCCATCAGGCCGTAAGCCAATCGCCAGCCGGGATTGGGAATGCGCTCCACCAGCTCAAGGATGGCGCCATCCAGCGGCAGCTGGCGGAAGCGGGCCAGATGCAGCCCGTAGCCGCCGCTGCGCTCCCGCCAGTCCTCGGGCAGGGGGATTCCCCCGTGCGTCGCCAGGGCTGCCAGGGCGATGCCGCATTGCTGGCGGCTGCGACTGGCCAGCCCGTAGCTTTCGAGCACCTCCAGCAGCAGGGCCTGGGAGAGCCCGCCGCGGCCCGCCGCCAGCTGCCCCAGCCGCCGCAGATAGGGCTGATAGGCGGCGCGCCAGGTGGAACGGCTGCCGGCGCTCTGGCGGCGACGGCGGGGATCGGCGAAGAAGGCCTGCTCGAACGCCTCCAGCTGTGCCAGCAGTGCCGGAGCGACCTCAGCAAAGGGGCTCCTGGCTTCCAGGACCGGACCAACGGCCGTGGAGGCAGACCTGGCCGCTGCGGCAGCACCCCCGGCAGGAGTGGACAGAGCCCGGCGGGAAGCTGGCCGTGCCGGGCGGGGGACCGAGGCCCCTGAGCGTGGAGCCCCAGCAGGCTCCAGGACGCCACCAGCCGTGGCAGCCCGCGCCTCGGCGCTCGGCCTGGCGACCTCCGGCCGCGGGCGCTGAGACGGCCAGGCAAAACGGCCGTTGACCAGATCGCGCTGCAGCTGCAGCAGCCGCGCTTCCGCCTCCAGCAAGCCAGCTGCACTGGCCGGCAGGCCCAGGCTGAAGCGTTGAACTCTGAAATCGCCAGTGCCGTGGCGGCAGGGCAAGGGGCCGCGCACGCCCAGCCAGGGGCCCCGCCGTTCCAGGCGCAGGCGCACTCCTGCCGCCGCCAGGCCCGCGTTGCGGGAACGCAACAGCGCGTCGATGCCAGCGGCATCGACCAGGGCGGGATCGGAGCTCAGAACAGTCATCCAGTCACTGGGCCGGACGCTATCGAGTCCCCGGGGGGACGACCAGAGTCAACGCCGGGCAGAAGGTGGCATTACGCTCAGCGTTTTCCGGGTACTCGGGCATGGCCAGGGTTGGCGTGCTGCTGCTGAACCTCGGCGGTCCCGAGCGCATTGAGGATGTCGGGCCGTTCCTCTACAACCTTTTTGCCGACCCGGAAATCATCCGCCTGCCGATCCCGGCCCTGCAGAAGCCCCTGGCCTGGCTGATCAGTAGCCTGCGCAGCGGCAAATCCCAGGCGGCCTACCGCTCGATCGGTGGCGGTTCACCGCTGCGGCGCATCACCGAGCAGCAGGCCCGCGAACTGCAGAGCACCCTGCGCCAGCGGGGGGTGGAAGCCACCAGCTACGTGGCGATGCGGTACTGGCATCCATTCACCGAATCGGCGGTGGCCGACATCAAGGCCGATGGCATCGACGAGGTGGTGGTGCTGCCTCTTTATCCCCACTTCTCGATCAGCACCAGCGGCTCCAGCTTTCGCGAGCTGCAGCGGCTGCGCCAGGCTGATCCGGCCTTCAGTGGTCTGCCGATCCGCTGCATCCGCAGCTGGTTCGACCATCCCGGCTACATCGACGCCATGGCCGGCCTGATCGCCCGTCAGATCGAGACGGCCGAACTGCCGGAGCAGGCCCATGTTTTCTTCAGCGCCCACGGAGTCCCGAAGAGCTACGTCGAAGAGGCAGGCGACCCCTACCAGGAGCAGATCGAGGCCTGCAGCCAGCTGATCATGCAGCGCCTGGAGCAACGACTCGGTCACCCCAATCCATCCACCCTCGCCTATCAGAGCCGGGTGGGCCCGGTGGAGTGGCTGCGGCCCTACACCGAGGACGCCCTCGAGGAGCTGGGCGCTGCCGGGGTGAATGATCTGGTGGTGGTGCCGATCAGTTTCGTCAGCGAACACATCGAGACGCTCGAGGAAATCGACATCGAATACCGGGAGATCGCCACCGAGGCCGGTGTCCGGCATTTTCTGCGGGTGCCGGCCCTCGACACCGATCCCACCTTCATCGCCGGGCTCGCCGATCTGGTCCAACAGGCCATGGCCGGCCCGGAAGTGAATCTGGACCAGGCCGCCGAGCTGCCCACCAGGGTGAAGCTCTATCCCCAGGACAAGTGGGCCTGGGGCTGGAACAACAGTTCCGAAGTCTGGAACGGCCGCCTGGCAATGATCGGCTTTTCCGCTTTCCTGTTGGAGCTGCTCAGCGGTCGTGGCCCCCTTCATGCCCTGGGACTTCTTTGATTGGTGGCCAGCGCCGTGGCGCCGCCCAGCAGAGATCTCACTGAACAGACGGCGGTTGGCGCTGGGTGCGGCAAAACCGGCCTCAACGCTGGGTTCCCCGGCAGGGGAGCCGGCATCCCACTCCCCTGAACCCGCACAGGTTGCCGGGCTCCGCGCAATTCCGGGCGCCTGCGAATCCCGTGCCTGCGAGTCGGGCAGCAGTGGCATCGGTTCCACGGCGGCGGGATCGGCCTCAACAGATCCTGTCCGTGCAGCCCTGACGGGAGGTGATGACGCCGGTCATCAGCCCGTGAGCGACCTGGCCAGCTGCGAGCCCCAGCCAGCCCCCTGGCCGTGGGTGCCGCTGGCTCTGGGGGCAGGCCTGCTGCTGGCCGCTGCCGGGCTGCCCGCCAGCGCCTCCAACCGCGGCACCTGGCTGAGCGGTACCTTCCCGGTGGTCAGCTTCGCCGGCTTCACCAGCGGCTTCGGCATGCGCATCCATCCCCTCAGCGGCGATCGTCGGCCCCACTACGGCGTCGACATCGCCGCGCCGTTGGGCTCGGAAGTGCGCAGCTGGTGGTCCGGCCGGGTGAGTGAGCTGATCCGCGATGGGGGCTGCGGCAACGGCCTGGTGATCCGCTCCGGCGACTATGAGCACATCTATTGCCATCTGGGCGGCAGCGTGGCCGGCGGCATTTATCGCAGCGGTGCCGTCAGCCTGATGGTGGGTCAGCCGGTGCGCAGCGGTCAGCCGATCGCCCATGTCGGCCTGACGGGCAGCACCAGCGGGCCCCATCTGCACTGGGGCATGCGCTTCCGCGGCCAGTGGCTGGATCCGGCCCGGATTCTGCGGGCCATGGCCGACAGCCGGCGCCGCCAACCGCTGACCAGCACCGGGGCCCCTAATGTTGGCTCATTCCGCTGACGGGACGTTCGCCGCTCCCTCAGCCCGTTACTTCGTTCCTCCCCCTCCGCAGCCGTGACGCTCACGCCCCTCAACCCTGCCCAGGCCGCCAGCCGAGCGCAGGCGGCCAACGGCTCCAGCGCCAAGCCCTCGCCTCACTGCCAGGAAGCGGCTGTGGGTCAGCAAACAGGTGCGTCCCGTCGGGTCAGCGGCGCCTATGCCCTGATGGACGCCCTGCATCGCCACGGGGTCAAGCACATCTTCGGCTACCCGGGCGGCGCGATCCTGCCGATCTACGACGAGCTCTATAAGGCTGAGGAGCGGGGCTGGCTCAAGCACATCCTGGTGCGGCACGAGCAGGGGGGAACCCACGCCGCTGACGCCTATGCCCGGGCCACCGGCCAGGTTGGCGTCTGCTTCGGCACCTCCGGTCCCGGTGCCACCAATCTGGTCACGGGCATCGCCACAGCCCAGATGGATTCGGTGCCGATGGTGGTGATCACCGGCCAGGTGCCGCGGGCGGCGATCGGCACCGATGCCTTCCAGGAAACTGACATCTTCGGCATCACCCTGCCGATCGTCAAACACTCCTGGGTGGTGCGCAATCCCGCCGACATCGGCCGGATCGTGGCCGAGGCCTTCCTGATCGCCGCCAGTGGGCGGCCGGGCCCGGTACTGATTGATGTGCCCAAGGATGTGGGCACCGAGGAGTTCGACTACATCCCGGTGCAGCCGGGGACGGCCATGCCCGCCGGCTTCCGTCCATCCCCCCTGCCCCATCCGGAGTCGATCGAGAGGGCCCTGGAGCTGATCCGCCAGTCCCACCGGCCGCTGCTCTACGTCGGTGGCGGCAGCATCAGCGCCGCGGCCCATGAGGCCATCCTCACCCTGGCCGAGCGCTTCCGGATTCCCGTCACCACCACCCTGATGGGCAAGGGCGCCTTCGACGAGCGCCATGGCCTGGCGCTGGGCATGCTGGGGATGCACGGCACGGCCTACGCCAACTTCGCCGTCACCGAGTGCGACCTGTTGATCGCCGCCGGGGCCCGTTTCGACGACCGGGTCACTGGCCGCCTCGACAGCTTCGCGCCCAGGGCCCAGGTCATCCACATCGACATCGACGCCGCCGAAGTCGGCAAGAACCGGCTGCCGGAAGTGCCGGTGGTCGCCGATGTCCGAACCGCGATCGAGGCCCTGCTGCGGGCCTCCGCCGCCGACGATTCCGCCGGCCGCACCGAAGCCTGGCTCAAGCGCATCGAGGGCTGGAAGCGGCACTATCCCTTGGTGGTCCCCGCCCCCGAGGGCGAGATCGCGCCGCAGGAGGTGGTGGTGGCCCTGCGCCAGCTGGCTCCCGGTGCCTTCTACACCACAGATGTGGGCCAACACCAGATGTGGGCGGCCCAGTTTCTCAACACCGGCCCTCGCCGCTGGATCAGCAGTGCCGGCCTCGGCACCATGGGCTTCGGCATGCCCGCGGCCATGGGCGTTCAGATGGCCTTCCCCGGGGAGCAGGTGATCTGCGTCGCCGGCGATGCCAGCATCCTGATGAACATCCAGGAACTCGGCACTCTGGCCCAATACCAGTTGCCGGTGAAGGTGGTGGTGCTCAACAACGGCTGGCAGGGCATGGTGCGCCAGTGGCAGGAGAGCTTCTACGAGGAGCGCTACTCCAACTCCGAAATGACGGGTGGCATGCCCGACTTCCCGGCCCTTGCCGAGGCCTTCGGCGTGCGCGGATTCCGGATCCACGAACGCGAACACCTGCACACCCAGCTGGCCGAGGCCCTGGCCCATCCCGGCCCGGCCTTCATCGACGTGAAGGTGCGCCGCAATGAGAACTGCTATCCGATGGTGCCCCCCGGGGCCAGCAATGCCCAGATGGTCGGCCTGCCCAGCCATCCGGAACTGGCGATCGACACCGTCCGCCATTGCTCCGCCTGCGGTGCCACCACCGCCAGCGCCCATCTCCATTGCCCCAGCTGCGGGTCCAAGCTCTGAAACACCCCATCGCCGCACTCTGGGCCCTGATGCTGACCGTGTTGCTGAGCTGGCCGGCCACGGCTGTGGCGGCCGAGCTGTTGCAGGTGCGCACGGCCACCCTTCTGCAGATCGGCGATGGCAATCGCAACTATGCGGTTGAGCTGGCCTGCATCGGCGTCGAACCTGACGACCAGGCTGCGGCCATGGCCTGGCTGCGCCAGGAGCTGCCGCGGCGCACCCGGGTCAATCTGCGGCCCCTCGGAGAACAGGGCGGTCTGCTGCTGGCCAGAGTGAGTCGTCTCAATGGGGAGCGGGACATGGGTTCCGGTCTGATCGCCGCCGGTCTGGCTCACCCCGAGACCGGTAGCAAATCCTGCAGTCTCTTGGGTCCAGGCTGATGGGCCTCAATCGCACCGCCAAAGGCATCGTGCTGGTGCCCACCCTGCTTCTGGGAGGCGCCTTTCTGGCCGCCGCCGCCTGGGCCCATGGCCCCGCCGAAAGCAACCGCAGCCTGGCGATCAGCCTTGGCGCGATCCTGATGGCGTCCGGTCTGCTGGCCCAGTTGTTGCCGGAGCCGCCGCCGGAATCGGAGGACCCCGATCCCGCTCCCCCGGGCCACTGAGGCCCTCGCCGCTGCACCGGGGATCAGGAGCGGCGAGGCTTCGGGGTCATCCATGGCCGCTCTGAGCCATCCGGAGGCAACCGACCCGCCTGCGATCGCCCAGGCCGGTTGCGACATCCCGGACCGCCCCCTGCAGGCGCTTCATACCGGTGGGTCACAAGCCCGGGCCAGCCAGCGTCAATCGGCTCAGAGTTCAGGCAGCGACCACGGCAACGCGATGCTGAGTCCTGAGATCCTGGTGGTGGCCTTCGAGCAGGTGGGCATCGAGGCGATCGCCGATGTCGGCGGCAAGAACGCCTCCCTCGGCGAGATGATCCGCGAGCTGGCGGCCGAGGGGGTGCAGGTGCCGGGCGGCTTCGCCACCACCGCCTCGGCCTACCGCCACGTCATCGCCGCCAACGGCCTTGGCCCCAGGCTGAAAGCCCTGCTGGCCGACCTCGACACCGGCGATCTGAGCGCTCTGCAACAGGCCGGCCGGGCCTGCCGGCAGCTGCTGCTGCAGGCGACCCTGCCCGAAGCTCTGACGGCGGCGATCCTGGCGGCCTACTGCCAGCTGGGCTCCCCCGCCGTGGCCGTGCGCTCCAGCGCCACGGCCGAGGATCTGCCCGATGCCAGCTTCGCCGGCCAACAGGAGACCTACCTGCACATCGAAGGCGAGGGGCCATTGCTGGAGGCCTGTCGGCGCTGCTATGCCTCCCTGTTCACCGACCGGGCGATCTCCTATCGCCAGCTCCAGGGCTTCGACCATCTCGAGGTCGCCCTCTCGATCGGGGTGCAGCGGATGGTGCGCTCCGATCTGGCCAGCGCCGGCGTGATGTTCAGCATCGACACCGAGACCGGCTTCCGCGACACCGTGCTGCTCACCGCCGCCTATGGCCTGGGCGAAAACGTGGTGCAGGGAGCCGTCAATCCCGATGAATGGCTGATCTTCAAGCCGACCCTGGAGCAGGGGTACAGCCCGATCGTCAGCCGCAGCC
This sequence comes from Cyanobium sp., assembly GCA_049282435.1. Taxonomy (GTDB): domain Bacteria; phylum Cyanobacteriota; class Cyanobacteriia; order PCC-6307; family Cyanobiaceae; genus Cyanobium. The sequence continues at coordinate 19,890 of JBAPUA010000030.1, forward strand.
TCGGCAGCAAGGCGATCCGCATGGTGTACGGCGAGGCGGGCGCGGGTGACGCCAGGCCAGTTCACAACCTGGAGGTGCCCGAAGCCGAGCAGCAACGCTTTGCACTCACGGATGCCGAAGTCCTGATCCTGGCCCGCTGGGCCTGCCGCATCGAGCGCCACTACAGCAAGCGGCGCGGCACGCCGACGCCGATGGACATCGAATGGGCCAAGGATGGCGAAAGCGGCGAGCTGTTCATCCTGCAGGCCCGGCCGGAAACGGTCCAGTCCCGCCAGTCCGGCGCCGTGCTGCGCAGCTGGCATCTGCAGGCCCACCAGGCGGAGCTGATCACCTGCGGCCGGGCGATCGGCGCCTCGATCAGTCAGGGCATCGCCCGGGTGATCGACGATCCCTCCCAGATCCAGCGCTTCGAGGAGGGGGACCTGCTGGTCACGGTCCGCACCGATCCGGACTGGGAGCCGATCCTCAGGAAAGCCAGTGGCGTCGTCACCGATCAGGGGGGCCGCACCTGCCATGCGGCGATCATCGCCCGTGAGATGGGGATCACGGCGATCGTCGGCACCGGTGATGGCAGCCGGCGCATCCACGACGGCGACACGATCACGATCAGCTGCAGCGAAGGGGATGTGGGCCACGTCTACCGCGGTGCGATCCCCTTCCATATCGAGGAGCAGCGCCTGGATGATCTGCCCACCACCCGCACCCGCATCCTGATGAATGTGGGCAATCCGGAGGAGGCCTTCAACCTGGCGGCGATTCCCTGCGACGGGGTGGGTCTGGCCCGGCTGGAGTTCATCATCGCCAACCACATCCGCGTCCATCCGATGGCCCTGCTGCGCAGCGAGCAGGTGGCCGATGCGGCGGAGCGGGCCACCATCGCCGAGCTCACCCGTCACTACGACAATCCGGCTGACTACTACGTCGATCTGCTCAGCCAGGGCATGGGGCGGATCGCGGCGGCGTTCTTCCCGAGGCCGGTGATCCTGCGCTTCTCGGACTTCAAGAGCAACGAATACGCCCGCCTGCTCGGTGGCGCCGCGTTTGAGCCCAGGGAGGAGAATCCGATGATCGGCTGGCGCGGGGCGTCGCGCTACTACGCCGAAGGGTTCCGCGAGGCCTTTGCACTCGAATGCCTGGCCCTGCGCCGGGTGCGCGAGACGATGGGCCTGACCAACGCCATTCCGATGGTGCCCTTCTGCCGCACGCCGGAGGAAGGGGACCGGGTGCTGGACGAGATGGCGAAGGCCGGCCTGGTGCGGGGCCAGAACGGGCTGGAGGTTTATGTGATGTGCGAGCTGCCCAGCAATGTGATCGGCGCCGAGGCCTTCGCCGAACGCTTCGATGGCTTCTCGATCGGCTCCAACGACCTCACCCAGCTGACCCTGGGCCTGGATCGGGATTCAGCCCTGGTGGCTGAGCTGTTCGACGAACGCCACGCCACGGTCACGGCGATGATCCGCCTGGCGATCCAGAGCGCCAGGCGCTGCGGCCGCAAGATCGGTATTTGCGGCCAGGCCCCTAGCGACTATCCGGAGTTCGCGCGCTTTCTGGTGGACGAGGGCATCGACTCGATCAGCCTCAACCCCGATGCGATCGTGAGCACCCGCCTGTCGGTGGCCAGGCTGGAACAGGAGATGGGTGCCTGACCGGGCGTTGGGCTGCCGGGCATGGGAGCCTCAGAGGGCAGTCTGCAGCCCGAGAGGGGCACGCACTCAGCTCACGGCCACCGATGGCTGCAGCGTCTGTGGACGAATCCACTGCCAGAGCATGACGCCGCAGGCGCTGCAGCGGACCACCGACAGGATCGCCAGCCCGACGCAGAGAGGGCAGTGGGCAAGGCCCATGGGCTTGGCTCTAGGGAGATGTCTCCAAGATGGCACCTTCTGCCGGGGGCCGCCGCCACCAAACTGCGATTCCCGCAGATTCGCCACACGGGGCTGGCCACCATCTCGGCGGCGCGCCGACCTAGACCAGAGAGGCCAGGCCGCCAGGGCGGCCGCTCGTCGTGGGCCGCCAGAGCCGCCACCACCTTCGTTGAATGTCCCGCGTGCGGAGTGAATCCTTGCTGCGTCTGAGTGAGCTGAAGCTGCCCCTGGACCACACGGACGCCGAACTGGGCGCCGCCATCTGCCGCCGGCTGCAGCTGCCGTCGACGGCCCTGCGGGGCCATCGACTGGTGAAGTGCAGTGTCGACGCCCGCCGCCATCGGGAGATTGCCCTGGTGTACAGCCTCGACCTGGACCTGGCCCTCAGTGCCGCGGAACAGCAGCGCCTGCTGAAGCGCTTCGCCGGCGATCCCCACCTGCGGCCAGCACCGGATACGGCCTATCGGCTGGTCGCCCGGGCCGGAGCCGGTCCGGAGCCAGGCGCCGAGGCGCGGCAGCCGCGGCCGGTGGTGGTGGGGGCGGGCCCCTGCGGCTACTTCGCCGCCCTGCTGCTGGCCCAGATGGGCCTGTGCCCCGTGCTGCTGGAACGGGGGAGACCGGTCAAGCAGCGCAGTGCCGACACCTTCGGCTTTTGGCGGGGCAGCCAGCCCTTCAATCCAGAATCCAACGCCCAGTTCGGCGAAGGTGGAGCTGGTACTTTCTCGGATGGCAAGCTCTACAGCCAGGTCAGTGAGGATCCGCGCCTGGTGCGCAAGGTGCTCGAAGAGCTGGTGGCCGCCGGTGCGAATGCCGAGATCCTGACCCTGCATCGACCCCATATCGGCACCTTCAAGCTGGCCACCGTGGTGCGGGGCCTGCGGTCGCGAATCGAGGCCCTGGGGGGAGAGGTGCGCTTTGGCTGCCTGGTCCAGACGCTGGAGCTGGACCCCGGTCCATCCCGCCAGGTGCGCGGGCTGAAGCTGGCCAGCGGCGAGATCATCGCCACGAACCATGTGGCCCTGGCCCCGGGGCACAGCGCCCGCGACAGCTTCGTGGCGCTGCATGAGCAGGGGGTGGCCATGGAGGCCAAGCCGTTTGCGATCGGGGTGCGGATCGAACATCCCCAGTCGCTGATCGATCGGGCCCGCTGGGGGGCGGCGGCAGGCCATCCGCGCCTGGGGGCAGCCGAATACAAACTCGTGCACCACCTCAGCGGCGGCCGGGATGTCTACAGCTTCTGCATGTGCCCGGGCGGACTGGTGGTGGGGGCCACCTCGGAGCCGGGCTGTGTCGTCACCAACGGCATGAGCCAGCACTCCCGCAACGAGCGCAACGCCAACAGTGCCCTGGTGGTCAACGTCACCCTGGAGGACCTGGAACCCTGGGGCCGGTACCCCGGTGATCCACTGGCAGGCGTGGCTTTCCAGCGGCACTGGGAACGGCGGGCCTTCGAGGCCGGCGGCGGCGATTACCGCGCCCCGGCCCAGTGGGTCCCGGACTTTCTGGCGGGCCGCAGCAGCGAAACTGGTAAGAACGGGGTCGAGGCTTCGTATCAGCCGGGCATTCGCCTGAGCCCGTTGGATTCGTGTCTCCCGGAATTCGTGATTACCGCCCTCAGGCAGGCTCTGCCAGCCTTTGAACGTCGCATTCCCGGCTATAGCGGTCCCGGCATCCTGATCACCGGCGTTGAAACCCGCACCTCCTCACCGCTGCGGCTGAACCGGGATGCGGTCACGCGAGAAAGCACCAACACCCCGGGGCTGTACCCCGGAGGTGAAGGTGCGGGTTATGCCGGCGGAATTCTCTCGGCGGCCATCGATGGCATCCGACTGGCGGAGGCGATTGCGATCAACCTTCTTCGTCCTCAGCTCCCAGGGGAACCAGACGGATCTGCTTGCGACCCAGCTTGATCTCAAACTCATCACCGGGCTTGAGGTCAAGCATGGCCGTGTAAGCCTTGCCCACCATCAGGTTGCCATTGAACTGGACCTTGGTGTTGAAACTCAGCTTGCGCCCGGCTTTCCCGGCCTTGGGGGCGGCTCCGAAGTCGACGCCCTTGGCGTTGAGCAGCGCTTCATAGAAGGCTGTGAAGTTCAACCGCTCGGTGCCATCTCGCTTGGCGGAGACATAGCCGCAGGCCTTGACGAGGTCGGACTTGCTGACATCACCCAACTCTTTGACCTTGGCGAGAAGCTCGACTCCAGTAAGCATTTGCTCATTTATGCAACTTTTGCATCATCTCATCCCGTCGCGCCTTTTTGCAAGCCAAAGGCAACTGCCGCGCCAACATCTCTGAAGACACGGTTTTTCCGCTGGGTCACGATCTGGCCTCGCGTTGGCTATGGCCAGCTGCAGAGGGCAGCGGCATTCAGCAGGCAACACTCAGCTCTGACCGGCTGATGTCCTCAAAACTCAGGACTGGGAAACAATGCCGCTCCATTGCACGGCCTTGACCTGATCCCGGCGCCAGGAATGGAACAGGTCCGGTGCTGCCGCTGTGCAAAGCGGACAAACAGCGATGGAGTGGCCGGCAACCCCCTCATTCCGCAGTTGCCGCACAATGGCGCTGCGAAGATCGAGGCGATCGCGGTGCGGATCGGGGTCGGCCAACAGAGCCCCGCAGGCCAGCAGTTCCTCGAGAGCAGCCTGGTCCTGACTGCCCTGACTCCGCAGCGAGGCCGCCACCTCAAGGCTCACGGGCCGCTCCACCTGGTAGTTGGCACCACTGACGCAGGGGCCAAGGGCCACCAGCAGATCGCCGGGGTTGGAGCCGCTGGCGGCGAGGCGAGCGATGGCCGCGGGCAGGATGCGACCTGCTACGCCGCGCCAGCCGGCATGGCAGGCGGCCACCCGACCGCTGCAGGGATCGGCCAGCAGGACGGGGGTGCAATCGGCACCGCACACCCAGAGACTCTGGCCGCCGCCATCACTGACCAATCCGTCAGCCTCCGGCCAGGGTTCGGCACCGGCCTCGGATGCACGCAGCACCCGGGCACTGTGGATCTGCTGGGGGCGGTGCACCGTGATGCCGGCGCTCAGGTAAGCGGCCAGTTCACCGGGGCCGCGACCCTGCCACTGGCGGGTGAAAAAACCGTGTTCAAACTCCACCAGGAGATCGGCCTGAAGGTAATGGCCGCCATAGGTGCCGACCCAGGTCCAGCCGGGCAGATCATTGAAGCCGGCATCGGGACGATCGAAGGGGGCCTCCAGGGCCTCAGCCATCGGGGAGATCCCGCAGCAACCAGAAGCCATCGAGCCGCTCGGCCCCATCGCCGCTCTGGACAGCGATGAACTGCAGACCAGCGCCGCTCTCGCGGGCGGCGGCAAAGGCGCTGGCCGCGGCCGTGGCCTCCTCAGCCGGCAGACTCGCCAGCAGCCAGCGATCCTCAAGCCCGGCCTCAAGCACCAACTGCCCGCCATCGATCTCCAGGCGGACCGGCTCTAGGCCCGCCAGCCAGCCGGCGATGGCGAGGGCGCGGGTGCGGCTGAACAGACGAATCCCGGGGATCGGCGCGGCGGCGTCCACCATCGGCGGCAGCTGGATCAAGCCGGCGAAGCCGATCTCCCAGTCAGGGGCTTCAATCAGAGCCTCGAAGGGCAGGCAGGCCCAGTCCCAGCGATCGCCGCGCACGGCCTCAGGCAACGGGATCGACACGGGCCGGATCGCCTGGGGTGGCGGCGCCAGCGGGCCCGCCAGATAGCCAGGCTCCTGGGGGTAGACCTGCGCCTGACGCTCCTGCAGCCATTCCACCAGGCTGTAACAGCGGCGACTGGGCACCAGTTCCAGCCCCAGACCCTCAGCGGCCCGCTGCACCATCGTCCGCATCGACGAACGCCAGCAGCGGATTCGACGGGGTTGGCCGTAGCCCTGGCGGCAGGCTTCCGCCAGGGCCGCCTCGAGGGCCTCCTTCAACCAGATGGAGTTGACACTGGCGGCCGCACAGATGCGCGCCCAGCGAAAGGGTTCAGCAGGCTCCCGTCCGGCGGCATGGGGATCCGGAGTGGCACAGATCAACAGCTCCCAGCGTTTCTTGCCGTCCTGCTCGAGGATCGGTCGGGAGTAGTAATCGAGTTCCCAGTCCGGCCCGGCCGTTGGCTGAGATGTCCGGTTCGGCAACAGCTCAGAACCCGCCATGGCCCCGCCGGCTGATGGGGCCGGGTTCGCAGGCCCGCCATCGGCCGCGGGATCCTGAGCAGCGGTGCGAGGCGCCCGATCAGGGGTTGGATCCAGCTGCGACGGCTCGACGGGATCGGCAAGACCGGTGAGGACATCCCCTACTTGAGGCCCCTCGCCAGCCGCGAGGCCATCAGCGCGAAACGCACTCATCCCGCCGCCTGCTCCTGTTGGCGCAGCACCGACCGGGCCCGGTTGGCACGATCGACCGCCTCGGCCATCACCTGCTCCTTGGCGATCAACAGTTCACCGGGCTGGCCTTCGAGCAGGGCGGTGTTGAGGGCGATCCGGCCCCGGGCGGGATCGAGATCGGTGATCAGAGCCTTAACCCGATCCCCAGGCTGAAAGACTTCGCGCAGATCGCGCAGGGCTCCGCCGGTGACGCAGGAGTGGTGCAGCAGACCGCTGACGCCGCCCAGATCCACGAAAAAGCCGTAGGGCTTCAACGACACCACCTGGCCCTCGACCAGCTGACCCACCTCCAGTTCGGAGAAGCGGGCGGCGGAGGCTGCGCGCTTCTCGGAGAGCACCAACTTGTGGGTCTCGATGTTCACCTCCAGAAAGGCGACCGCCAGGGTCTTGCCCACCAGGGCCTCGTGGTTCTCGCCCTCGTTGAGCTGGGATCGGGGAATGAAGCCCCTCAGGCCCTCGAGATCACAGGTGACACCGCCGCGGTTGAAACCATTGACTTTGACCTGCACCACCTTGCCTTCCTTCTCCAGCTGGCGCACCTTCTCCCAGCTCTGACGCAGGGCCAGGGCACGGGCGCTGATCGTGACCATGCCATCGGCGTTCTGCTCGCGGGTGACCAGCACCTCGATCTCCAGACCCCGGGGGAAGCGCTCCTTGAGGTTGGGGATCACCCCCAGGCCGCATTCGCTCTTGGGCATGAAGCCGGGTGCCTTGCCGCCGATGTCCACATAGATGCCATCGCTCTCGACGCCGATCACGCTGCCGCGCACCACCTCACCGGTGGTTCCCACGGGCTCGTTCTGATCGAGAGCCGCCAGAAACGCCTCCTCGTCGAAGTCGAAATCATCGACAGTGCGGGCGGCAGCTGCGCTGGAGCCGCCCGCCGCCGCAGCAGGGGCCTGGCGCCTGGAGGAACCGCCGCCCTTGCCGCGGCGTTCATCTGGACCGAGCAGGTCCGCCATGGTCATCCCCTCCATCGCGCCCATGTCGAACAGGTCGTCGTCGGAGATAACGCGAGTGGCGGTGGAGCTGGGGGCGGCCGGGGCAGCCGCTGGGGCGCCGGCAACGGCAGCTGAGCTGGCCAGAGGAGCGGTCGCGACGGGCTGGGGTCTGACTGCCTCAATCGGCGCGGCGGTGCTGGCCTCGGGGGAGCGCACGGCCACCACGGCTTCTTTCTTGATCATCAGCACCTGGGGGGGCTTGCGGGGAGCCTGGGGGCCCGGACGCTGGCCAGGATTCAGGGGCTGACGCGAAGCGGGGTTGCCGGATCCGGCCATGACCTCTGAACTGCTGCGGGCTCACACTGTACGAAGCGAACCTGGACCAGCTGCTCCCCAACGCCGATCTGCCGCCATGCTCGATCCCCAGCGCCGTCTTGAGACCATGACCTGGCCCGAGCTGCAGCGCCAGGCAGCCCGAGCCGGCAGCACGGTGATCTGGCCTTTCGGGGCGTTCGAGCAGCACGGTCCCCATCTGCCGCTGAGCACCGATGCCCTGTTCGCCGATCGGATCACCGATGCGGTGCTGTCCCGCCTGGATCCGGATCTGCCGATCTGGCGATTACCACTGCAGCATCTGGGGTTTTCGCCGGAGCATCAGGGCTTTGCCGGCACCCTCAGCCTGAGCGCGGAGCTGCTGATCTCCCTGGTGGTGAGCGTGGGCCGCCAGCTGGAGCAGGCCGGCTTTCAGCGCCTGGTGCTGTTCAACGCCCACGGCGGCCAGATCGGCCTGCTGGAGGTGGCGGGCCGCAGCCTGCGCGCCCAACATCCGCAGCTGGCGGTTCTGCCCTGCTTTCTCTGGCGCGGGCCCGAGGGCATCAACGACCTGATCCCGGAGCCCGAACGCAGTCAGGGGCTCCACGCCGGCCTGGCCGAAACGAGCCTGATGCTGCATCTGGCGCCGGAGCTCAGCGGTGCCGACAGAGCCGGCGCTGGCCTGTTCAACCCCGGCCAATCCCGGGATGGGGCGGATGCCGGGCCGGATTCAGGCCTGGCGCCTGGGACCGCCAGCGCGCCGCCGGAGGGCTGGAGCCTGGAAGGTCTGGCTCCCTGCTGCTGGATCACCCGGGAGATCAGCGCCTCTGGCGTGATCGGCAGCGCTGAGGGAGCCAGCCCCGAGCTGGGCGAGCAGCTGCACGAACGGCTGGTTGAAGGCTGGCGACGGCGCCTGGAGGCCCTGCTGCGCAGTGACTGGCCTCCGACCTCCGGCCCGGGGTGATTACAGTCCTGAACAGACGTTGATTGCGGTTGTCATGCCGACCATTGAATCCCTGACGGTTACCGGAAGCACAAGTGATGCCGAAAACGGCCGGGATGTCTCTTCGGTTCAGGCAACACCGGCAGCAGGCGAAGAAGCTCTGCCCGACTTCACCAGTGCCCTCTACAAGGATGCCTACAGCCGCATCAACGCCATCGTGATCGAGGGTGAACAGGAAGCCCACGACAACTACATCTCCCTCGGCACCCTGATTCCCGATCAGGCCGATGAGTTGGCTCGCCTGGCCCGCATGGAGCTCAAGCACATGAAGGGCTTCACCGCCTGCGCCGCCAACCTCGGTGTCGAAGCCGATATGCCGTTCGCCCGGGAGTTCTTCACGCCGCTGCGGGACAACTTCCAGGCGGGCCTGCGGGACGGCAGGGTTGTCACCTGTCTGCTGATCCAGTCCCTGCTGATCGAGGCGTTCGCGATCGCCGCCTATCACATTTACATCCCAGTTGCTGATCCGTTCGCCCGCAAGATCACCGAGGCAGTGGTGAAGGATGAATACACCCACCTCAATTATGGCCAGGAATGGTTGAAGGCCAACTTCGAGGCCAGCCGCGCTGAGTTGGAGCAGGCCAATCGGGACAACCTGCCCCACGTGCGCCGCATGCTCGAAGGGGTGGCCGCAGACGCTGCGGTGCTGCAGATGGAGAAGGAGGATCTGATCGAGGATTTCCTGATCGCCTATCAGGAAGCCCTCATCGAGATCGGATTCAACACCCGCGAAATTGCCCGGATGGCGGCGGCGGCCCTGGTGGGCTGAAGCCGCCCGGCCGCCTGGGCGGGCCGTGGCAGGATGTGATGCCGGCGACAGTTTCGGTCGGCCCGAGTCCCCTGCCTTCCCGCCCGCATGTTCGGCCTGATCGGTCACTCCACCAGCTTTGCCGCCGCCTGTGATCTGGCCGAGCGACTGGGCTATCCGGAGTACGCCCAGGGGGACCTGGACATGTGGTGCAGCGCTCCTCCCCAGCTGGTGGAGCGCTTCAGTGTCACCAGTGCCACCGGTAAAACCATCGAGGGCGCTTACATCGATTCGGTGTTTGTGCCCGAGATGTTGCGCCGCTTCAAGACGGCGAAGCGCAAGGTGCTCAACGCCATGGAGCTCGCCCAGAAGAGCGGCCTCCAGATCAGCGCCCTGGGGGGCTTCACCTCGATCATTTTCGAGGACATGAACCTGCTCAAGGAGCAACAGGTGCGCGCCACCACCCTGGAATGGGAGCGCTTCACCACCGGCAACACCCACACGGCCTGGGTGATCTGCCGCCAGGTCGAAATCAACGCCCCCAAGGTGGGCATTGATCTGAGCCAGGCCACCGTGGCTGTGATCGGCGCCACCGGTGACATCGGCAGTGCGGTGTGCCGCTGGCTGAGCCAGCGCACCGGCGTCGGCGAGCTCCTGCTGGTGGCCCGCAAGGAGCAGCCCCTGCGCGACCTGCAGAGCGACCTTGGCTGCGGTCGCATCCTGGCCCTGGATGAGGCTCTGCAGCAGGCGGATGTGGTGGTCTGGGTGGCCAGCCTGCCCGCAAGCCTGAGCATTGACCCGACCAGCCTGCGCAACCCCTGCCTGATGATCGATGGCGGCTATCCCAAGAACCTCGACAGCAAGGCCAGCGGTGACGGCATCCATGTGCTGAAGGGCGGCATCGTCGAGTTCCACCGCGACATCGATTGGCAGGTGGTGGCCCTCGCCGCCGACATGGCCAAACCGCAGCGCCAGATGTTTGCCTGCTTCGCCGAGGCCATGCTGCTGGACTTCGAAGCGATGCACACCAACTTCAGCTGGGGCCGTAATCACATCACCCTTGAACGGATGGAGCTGATCGGCGCCGCCTCCGAGCGCCACGGTTTCCAGGCCCTGAGCCTGGAAACCAGCCCGGCTCCGGCCCCCAGCCTCGCCACCGCCTGACCCCCCACTACCCCATGGCCCGCCGCGCCCTGCTGGATTTTGAGAAGCCTCTGGTGGAGCTGGAGGAGCAGATCGAACAGATCCGCCAGCTCGCCCGCGACTCCGAGGTGGATGTCAGCCAGCAGCTGCTCCAGCTCGAAACCCTGGCCAGCCGCCGGCGCGAGGAGATCTTCAGCGCCCTGACCCCGGCTCAGAAGATCCAGGTGGCCCGCCATCCGCAGCGGCCCAGCACGCTCGATTACATCCAGCTGATCTCCGACTCGTGGATCGAGCTCCATGGCGATCGCCGCGGTTCCGATGACAAGGCGATGGTGGGAGGTGTCGGTCGCATCGGCGACCAGCCCGTGGTGATGCTGGGCCAGCAGAAGGGCCGCGACACCAAGGAGAACATGGCCCGCAACTTCGGTATGGCCTCTCCCGGTGGTTACCGCAAGGCGATGCGACTGATGGAACACGCCGATCGCTTCCGACTGCCGATCATCAGTTTCATCGACACCCCCGGCGCCTACGCCGGAGTGCTGGCCGAAGAGCAGGGCCAGGGCGAGGCGATTGCCGTCAACCTGCGCGAGATGTTCCGGCTACGGGTGCCGATCATTGCCACCGTGATCGGCGAAGGTGGCTCCGGTGGAGCCCTGGGCATCGGCGTCGCTGACCGGCTGTTGATGTTTGAGCACAGCGTCTACACCGTCGCCAGCCCGGAGGCCTGCGCCTCGATCCTCTGGCGTGATGCCGCCAAGGCGCCGACCGCCGCTGAAGCGCTCAAGATCACCGGAGCGGATCTGCTGCAGCTGGGCGTGATCGACAGCGTGCTGCGGGAACCGTCCGGCGGCAATCACTGGGCCCCTCTGGAGGCCGCCGCCACGCTGCGCAGCGCCATCACCGCCAACCTCGCCGAACTGCAGTGCCTGAGCGAGAGAGAGCTCTGCGATCAGCGCTACGCCAAATTCCGGCGCATGGGCCGCTTCCTCGACGCCAGCACGCCGGAAGGGGCCCGGACTGCTTAAGGTTTTCTTCCATGTTGTGATTCCTTGCCCGTTGCCCTGATCACCGGCGCCTCCAGGGGGATCGGCGGCGCCGCCGCCCGCCGTTTCGCCGCTGCCGGCTTCGACCTGTTGCTGCTGGCTCGCTCTGTCGAGCCGCTCGAGTGCCTGGCCGTCGAGCTGCAATCCGCCCACTCCATCCGCATCGAAACCGCCGGCATCGATCTGAGTCATCCCGAAGCGATTGCTCCCGGCATCGCCGCACTCTGCGGGCGGGGCCTCGTGCCTTCGGTGCTGATCAACAACGCCGGGGCCGCCTGGACCGGCCCTCTGGCCGCCATGCCGCTGGAGAGCTGGCAATGGCTCTTCCAGCTGAACGTCACCAGTGTCTTTCAGACCTGCCAGGCGGTCCTGCCCCTGATGCGGGCCCGGGAGCAGGACGGTCAGGTCTGTGGCGGCGGGCTGATCATCAATGTCAGCAGCCACGCCGCCCGCAATGCTTTCCCGGACTGGGGGGCCTACTGCGCCAGCAAGGCTGCCCTGCAGTCCTTCAGCCGTTGCCTGGCAGCGGAAGAACGGGACCACGGCATCCGTGTCAGCACTCTCACCCTCGGTTCGGTCAATACACCCCTCTGGGACAGCGAAACCGTCCACAGCAGCTTCGATCGCCGTGCCATGCTTTCTGTCGATCAGGCGGCAGAAGCTTTGCTGGTATTGGCGCAGCAACCCTCCAGCCAGGTTGTCGACGATTTCACCCTGATGCCCGCAGCCGGCGCCTTCTGAACACACCATGACTTCCACCCTCCCCTCCAATTTCAGCAGCAGTAAGACCAGCACTGAAGCGTTGAAGCTGCCGATCAGCATTCGGCTGCGTCAACGACTCGAGGAAAGCGGCACGCCCTTCCTCGCCAACGACAACATCTCCCATGTGCTGCGCGATGGCGAGCTCGAGCAACTTGAAGTCGAGGTGGCCGGCAAGATCAGGGAGCTGCTGCGCAGCCTGGTGATCGACATTGACAACGATCACAACACCGAGGAAACGGCTGAGCGGGTGGCCCGCATGTATCTGCATGAGGTCTTCAAGGGCCGTTATCACAGCCAGCCCAAGATCGCCAGCTTCCCCAATGTCAAGAAGCTAGACGAAATCTATACCGTCGGGCCGATCTCGATTCGCTCCGCCTGTTCGCACCACCTCGTGCCGATCCTCGGCTCCTGCTGGATCGGCATCAAACCCGGCGATCGAGTGATCGGCCTCTCGAAGTTCTCCCGGGTCGCCGACTGGGTGTTCTCCCGCCCGCACATTCAGGAGGAGGCCGTGATCATCCTGGCCGATGAGATCGAGCGGCTCTGCGCTCCCCAGGGTCTGGCGATCCTGGTCAAGGCCCAGCACTATTGCATGAAGTGGCGGGGCGTCAAAGAGCCTCAGACCAGCATGGTGAACTCCGTGGTCCGCGGCGACTTCCGCCACGACCCCAGCCTCAAGCAGGAGTTCTTCGAGCTGGTCAAGCAGCAGGAGTCCCTGCTGATCCCGTGATCGGGTGCGGTCACTCCTCCGCTGCATCGAATCGTCGGTGCAGATCCTCGCTCCGGCAGACCACTGTTCAAGCCTCAGGCCTGAGGCTTGCGCTCAGGCCTGAGGCTTGAACTTGAACGATCTGGCCCCACCATCGGCTCGAGACTTCAGCAAGGTTGCCTGCCTCTTCAGGTGAGCTTGCTGAGCTGCAGCCAAGGATCGCGGCGACTCCTGCCCCAGTGACCGCCAAGAGCCCAGGAGGGGGCAGGCAGCCGAACTGGCGGGCCCGCCACCGCCGGCCTCAAGGGGCGGAGACGGGGACGACGGGTCCGACCGGAGCTGAAGCGGCTCGCTGGCTGCCACTGGATCCGGGAACGGCCACCACCACCATCACCACGGCTTTGGTATCAGCGGCCTGGAGCTGGTAGCTGGGTCCGGAAGCGCCGACGATCAACAGCCAGCGGCTGTCGCCGGGGGTGCGCCGATACCAGTGGAAAGCGCTGGGGGGAAGCGCCGCGAGGGCGTCGGCGGTGATCACGGCCCGCAGCAGCTTGCCTTCACGGGCCTGCCCCTGCAGCTCCAGATGCTGAAGGCCGGCGATGCCCTGCTCGATCGCCCCCTCGAGCTTCTGATCGGCGGCAATCGTTCCTTCGAGGATCCGGATCTGCTGCTGTGGATCGGCGGTGATTCCCGGCACGCATTGCAGCGTGCCCTCGACCAGCTGGCAGCCCACCAGATCCTGGGCCCGCAGCGGCGCCAGAGCCGCAATGGGCAGCCCCAGGGGCGAGAGCAGCGCCGCCAGGGACAGTCCGGGCACCAGGACCCGGCAGATCGGACCGGCTGAACCGCAGAGACGGCGAACGGCAGAGAAACAGGCCAAGGCGATTCGCCCACGGGAGTCAGATCCGATCCTGCCGTCCCGGGCCGCGAAGCTCAATGGTGGATCAGCACCGGTTCGGAGCCGGGGATCGGCCGATGGCCGCCAGCAGCTGGGCCACCCGCTCGAGATTCTTTTCACCGGGGCTGGTCTCGACGCCACTGGCGGCGTCGAGA
>JBAPUA010000031.1:0-16124 GCA_049282435.1 Cyanobium sp.
GGCCCGCCACTGCCAGACCCCCTCCAGTGAGCGCGGCAGCACCCGTCGTCTGCTGCGCCGGGTGCGCAGCAACGGCCGCTTCCTGATGGTGCTGGGCCTGTACCTGCTGCTGTGGTGCGCGCTGCAACTGATGCAGACCGCCGCCCTGATCTACCTGCCGGTGGTGATGCACCTGCCGGAAGGCTGGAGCAACTGGATCCTGATGCCCTTCATTGTCAGCAGCCTCGGTGGACTGTGGGTCTGGAATCTGGTCTCCCACCGCCTGGGCCGCATCCGCGCCCTGCACTGGGGCGCGACGCTGTGGATCCTCGGCTGTCTGGCGGCCATGCTGCTGCCCCCACTCAATGCGGCCGTCCATCCCACCGGCTCGCTCGGCAACGGGATCCGGCTGATCCTGCTGCTGATCACGATCATCACGGCGGGCATCGGCGCCGCCACCGCCTACCTGATCCCCTGGTCGCTGCTGCCGGACGCGATCGATGCCGATCCTGAAAAGCCGGCGGGCCAGTACAGCGCCTGGATGGTCTTCACCCAGAAGATCTGCATCAGCTTCGCCCTCTTCTTCTTCGGAAACCTGATGAGCTTGAGTGGGTATCAGGCCCAGCTGGAGATCCTGCAACCCACCAGTGCCCTGGTGGCGATCCGGCTTTGCATGGGTCTGATCCCCGCCCTCCTGATCGTCCTGGCCCTGGTGGTGATGCGTCGCTGGCCGGAACGGGTCCAGCATGGGCTGACCGCCGGAGTCCAGCCATGAAAGCCCCCCGCTGGCTTGCCCGGCTCGGCAGCAGTCTGTTGATCGGCGGTCAGGCCGTCAGCGCCATCGCCCGGGGCCGCATCGGCGTCAATGATCTGGTGCAGGAGCTGCTGGAGGCTGGCCCCGGCAGTTTCCTGATCGTGCTGATCACCGGTCTGGCCGCCGGCACGGTGTTCAACATCCAGGTGGCGGCCGAACTGTCGAAACAGGGGGCCAATGCGGCGATCGGCGGCCTGCTGGCCCTGGGGCTCTCGCGCGAGATCGCGCCCCTGCTCACCGCCACGCTGCTCACCGGCAAGGTGGCCACCGCCTATGCCGCCCAGCTCGGCACGATGAAGGTAACCGAACAGATCGACGCGATCACGATGCTGCGCACCGACCCGGTCGAATACCTGGTGGTGCCCAGGGTGCTGGCGATGGTGGTGATGTCGCCGGTGCAGTGTCTGCTGTTCTTCTGGGTGGCGATCTGGTCGGGCCAGATGAGCAGCACCATGCTCTACAGCGTGCCGCCCGCCGTGTTCTGGAACTCGGTGCGCACCTGGATGGAGCCCGACGATCTGCCCTCGATGCTGCTCAAGGCCCTGGTCTTCGGGCTGCTGATCGCCGTGCTGGCCTGCGGCTGGGGCCTGACCACCCGCGGCGGCCCCAAGGAGGTGGGCACCAGCACCACCGGCGCCGTGGTGATGATCCTGGTGACCGTCGCCCTGGTGGATGTGCTGCTCACCCAGATCCTGTTCGGGACGTAACGACCCTGACCCGGCCGGATTCGCTTCAGCAGTTCAGCGACGTCTGAGCTGGCGATCCGCCCGGCAAGGATCGATCGTCCGATGGGCGAGCCAGGCCCCGGCACAGCCATCCCTTATCGGCACAGCCGGGACGGGATGGGAGCATGGAGGGGTCTGGCTGCTTCCCATGTCCAGCGCCGAATCCTCCGTCCAAGCCCCAAGCCAGCCCCCCGCCAGCGACGACGTCAGCCTTGAACCCCGCTTCTGGGTGCCCCTGGGCGTGACCCTGCTGGGGCCAGCCTGCCTGGTGGTCTCACCGCTCTGGGGCGGCGTGCGCTGGCTCACCCTGGCCCTGGTGCTGTTCGGTGGCTTCCTGCTGCTGCAGGCCCGCACGCTGCGGCTGGAGTTCACCGCTGCGGATCTGGTGGTCTGGCGAGGCGAGACGGAGATCCGCCGCTTCCCCTACGCCAGCTGGATCAGCTGGACGCTGTTCTGGCCGCGGTTGCCGGTGCTGTTCTATTTCAGGGAGGAGCGCAGCATTCACTTCCTGCCGGTACTGTTCGACGCCAGCGCCCTGCGCCAGCAACTGCAGCAGCGCCTGCCCCATCTGGCCTCTTCCCCGTCGCCATGACCGACCTGCCCAGCGGCCCCGACCCGGCAGCGCACGAAAGGCCCGGCGCTGCCGACCAGGACTCCCGGGACCCGTCGCCGGTCCCCCCCGAGCCCGCTGCCGCGCCTGAGGCCCATGGCCAGCCTGAGCCTCCCCAGGCCGCAACGGCCGAGCCGCTGGCCGCCACCGGCGACACCCAGGCCGCGCTGCTGGAGCTGGCCCTGCGCGACCTGAGCCAGCGACGCCAGGCCCTGGAGCGGGAGATCACCGGCCTGGAGCAGCGCCGCACCCAGATCCAAAAGGAGATCGCCAGCAGCTTCAGCGGCCAGTCCGATGGCATCGCCCGGCGGGTCAAGGGATTCCAGGAGTACCTGGTGGGGGCCCTCCAGGATCTGGCGGTGGCGGCCGAGCAGATTGAGCTGGTGGCCCAGCCGGTGCTGGTGCAGCCCTCCCCCCTCGACCAGCAGCCGGCCAGCCGAGCCGCCGAGATGCCCCCACCGGCGGCCGCCGGACTGTTCAGCCAGGACGAGGCCCTGATCCGCAGACTGCTGCAGCGTTTCGGCGGCCAGCCCGATTTCTACGCCGACCCCTGGAAGCTGCGGCGCACCCTGGAGCCCGCAGGCGCCGCCCTGCTTGAGGACTGGTTTCTGAACCAGGGCGGCCGCGGAGCCCAGCCGAGTAGCGGCAGCCGCAACCGCAACGTGCTGATCGCCGCCGCGGCCATCGCCATCCTGGGGGAGCTCTACGGCGATCGCTTCCAGACCCTGGTGCTGGCTGGCCAGCCGGAGCGGCTGGGGGAATGGCGACGCGGCCTGCAGGATTGCCTGGGCCTCAGCCGCGATGACTTCGGCCCCAGCAGCGGCATCGTGCTGTTCGAGCGCTCCGAGGCGGCGATCGAGCGGGCCGATCGGCTCGAGGAGCGGGGCGAACTGCCGTTCATCGTTGTGGATGCCGCCGAACGGGTGGTGGACATCCCCCTGCTGCAGTTCCCCCTGTGGCTGGCCTTCGCCGCCGGGCCCGATGAGATCGTGCTCGAAGAAGATCTCTACTGAATCAGGCATTGAGCCCGGAGCAGAGATCAGGTCTGGCTGGAGTCCACCCGCCGAGGCGAGCGTGGCCATGACGGAGGGGTTCTGCGCCAGCCACAGCGGCCGCGGGGAGCTCAGGTCGGCCGAAGGTGCACCCTGCCAGACCTCACTCTGGGCCAGACCTGCACCTAGATCCGAACCCTCACTCCAACCCCGAAACCGGCACGAAGCCCAGAACTTCGACGCCCCGCGGACGCGGACCCTGAGGCAAGCTGAACCCCGATCGACGCCCCCAGGCCAACCAGCCCCTCCCGGGCCAGGGCTGCCGACGCCAAGGCAGCGGGCCCCGGAGCCGCCGCACCCTCCCTTCCCACGCCTGTGCACCGCCTGCCCATGCTGCTGAATCTCGCCGTGCTGATGGCCGGCTATCTGCTCGGCTCGATCCCCTCGGGCTGGCTGGCGGGCCGCTGGCTGGCCGGCATCGACATCCGCCAGGCCGGTTCGGGCTCCACCGGAGCCACCAACGTGCTGCGGGTACTGGGCAAGGGACCGGCCCTGGCGGTGTTCGTGGTCGATGTGCTCAAAGGCAGCGTGGCGGTGCTGCTGGCCAAGGCCCTGCTGCAACCCCTCGGCTACGACGCCGGCAGCGACTGGTGGGTGGTGAGCGCCGGCCTGGCGGCCCTGGCGGGTCACATCTGGCCGCTGTGGCTGGGCTGGAAGGGCGGCAAGGCGGTGGCCACGGGCCTCGGCATGCTGCTGGGGCTCACCTGGCCCGTGGGCCTGGCCTGCTTCGGCATCTTCCTGGCAGTGCTTGCGGTCAGTCGCATCGTCTCGCTCTCCAGTGTGGTGGCGGCCCTGGCCCTGCCAGCGCTGATGCTGGCCTGGTTCGGCGCTGGCGGCCTGCGGCCGGCCTACCTGCTGCTGGCGGTGCTCACCACGGTGCTGGTGGTCTGGCGCCATCGCAGCAACCTGCAGCGCCTGCTGGCCGGCCAGGAACCCCGACTGGGGGCCGCCAAGGCCGAAGCCAGGGACAGCTGAACATCCCGAACAGCACCGCACCGCCAAGGAGCTGAACCCATCCCCGCGGTGGGCCTGTCCCGCGGCCGAAGTCCCCAGATAGACCAGCCGCCAAGGGAGGCACCCATCGCCTGCGGCAGCCCCGAACCGTTGTCTGTGCTTGTTGTGCCGGACGGGGGAGCCCTCTGAGCAACGGCCCTCAGCCCATCGCCGGCGGGGCTGGGACTGGGGCTCGCTCACGAGGTCTCTCAGATAGAACCCTCAATCCACCGGACCCGTTCCCCGAGAGAGGGCTGCAAAACGTCTCAGCAATCCAGACTCGGCGCCGGCGAAGCCAGCCGATCCAGTGACAGCGGTGCTGTTCAGGGGCTCCAGCTTCCTGACAAGGCACTCAGGGGGCATTGGGGATCTCCGCCAATCCCGTGAAGCTGGGTTGCGGGGAGCCGTGAAGCGATCCCATGGGCTCTGGGCAGCCTGTGCAGCAACCTCCTAAGCCAGCTCCCGGCTGCGTTCAGCTGCGGCCACCACCGCCTCGATCAGGGCCGACCGCAAGCCAGCCCGCTCCAGATGCCTCAACCCGGCGATCGTGGTCCCAGCGGGACTGCTCACCATGTCCTTGAGCTGGCCGGGATGGAGTTCACGCTCCTGCAGCAGGGCGGCCGTACCCGCCAGGGTGCGATGCGCCAGATGCTGGGCCAGGGGCCGGGGCAGGCCGGAGGCTACGGCCCCATCCGCCATCGACTCCGCCACCAGCGCCACGAAGGCCGGCCCGGAGGAGGTGAGCGCCAAGAAGGCATCGAGCTGGGGCTCAGGCAGCACCAGCACCTCACCCACCCGGGCGAACAGCAGCCGCACCCATTCCTGCTGGCCGGCGCTGAGGCCCTCACCCCAGCTCAGACCGGTGAGGCCGGCCCGCACCAGGCAGGGGGTGTTGGGCACGGCCCGCACACAGCGGCAGCCGGGGAACAGGCGCTGCAGCCTCGCCAGAGTCACCCCGGCGAGAACCGAGATGACCAGCCGGGGGCGACCAGGTTCGGCGGCGGCCACGGCCGAGGCGACGCCGTCGAGTTGCTGGGGCTTGACCGCCAGCAGCACCACCGGCGCCTGCCAGGCCTGGAGCGGATCGGTGCTGACCGCCAGCTGATGGGCCTGGCGCAGCCGCTCCGCCGAGGCCTCCGTGGCCACCGCCGCCCGCAGACTCCCGGGATCGATCAGACCGGCTTCGATCAGGGGCAGCACCAGGGCCTGGGCCATGCGACCGCAGCCGATCACACCGAGCTCCCAAAGGCTGGCGGGGTCAGGGGGAAGGGGAATCGGATTGCGGTCGTCAGACCAGGTCATCCTTGCGGCCCCAGGCGGGACTCGGGGCGGCATCCTGGGGCTCGGGAGCCATGCGGCCGGAGGTGACCGTGGGCGAGGCGGACTCCTCACCACCGGCGGTGGTGACGGTGACGCAGCTGGGTGCGAATAGGAAGATGCTCTCGCCCACTCGCTCCTGATGGCCATCGATGGCGAAGGTGCCCCCGGCGACGAAATCGACCGCCCGCTGGGCCTGGTCGGGTTCCATCATCGTCAGGTTGAGGATCACCGTCTTGCGCTCGCGCAGGGCCTGAATGGCACGGGGCATCTCATCGAAGCTGCGGGGCTCCATCAGGCAGACCTCCACCGTGGAGGTGGAGATGCCCGGCATGCCGATGACGTTGGTTCCCGCGAAGGGGTCGTCGTTGCCGAACGAGTCGCTCAGGGCCAGAGCACTGCTGCCACTGCTGCCACTGCTGAGACTGCGACTGGCCGGGGCGGTATCGCCGGCCACACCCGGGTCGTAATCGAGCTCGTCGTCGTAATCGCCATCGAGATAGTCATCGCCGGAGACGACGGCACGCAGACGGGAAAACAACGACACGGATAGCCTCTGGTTGGATGCTTTAGACATGAATAGCGTCCCATGCCAGCGGTTGCAACCTCTCAATCGGTGTTCGTCAGCGCTTCTGGCCCCTGGGGGGAGCTAATCCCTGGTCTTGCTCCGAACAACGTGGTACCCAGCCGCACCCAGGTGCTGCCGGCGGCCACCGCCTCGGGCCAATCCCCGCTCATGCCCATCGACAGCTGCTTCAGGCCGTGCTCCGCGGCCAGATCGGCGCAGTCCTGGAACAGGCGGCGGCGCTCCTCGGCCGTCAGGCCCTGGGGAGGGATCGTCATCAGACCGACAGGGCACAGCGGCGCCAGGTCCCGCAACAGCGGCCAGGCCTGGCGGAACTCCTCGACGCTGAAGCCGGTCTTGGCGGGATCGGGCCTGAACTTCACCTGAAACAGCACCGCCGGGGCCAGCCCCTCCTCGGCGGCAATCCGCCGCAGCCGCTCGGCCAGCTCGAGGCTGTCGACGGAGTGGATGGTGCCGAAATGGCGCAGCACTCCCCGGGCTTTGTTGGCCTGAAGACGACCGATGAAATGCCAGTCGAGGGGGCCGAGATCAGCGAGCTGTTCCTGCTTGGTCTGGGCCTCCTGCAGCCGGCTCTCGCCGAAGCTCCGCTGTCCCAGCGCCACCGCCTCGCGGATGGCCTCCGCGTCCTGACCCTTGCTGACGGCCAGCAGATGGGTGGCAGGAGGCAGTCGCCTGCCCAGTTCAGCCAGACGTGCGGCCAGGCTCCCGCTGTCCATCAGATGAAGGTCTGGTCAAAGAGCTGTCGCCAGCGGGCCAGCTCCTCAGGACCGGCGCGGCGGGCACGGGCCAGATTCTGCTCGGCGAAATGGCGGGCATCCATCAGGGGAATCACCTCGAACATCGCGCCGCGGCTCTGCAGCGTGACCAGAAAAAAGATCCGCTGTGCATAGAGGGTGGCGAAAAGATCCTTGCTCTCCGCTACGGGGGCGACCCGATAGAGCATTCCGAAGGTCGGGTGGTTCAAGTAGCGCTCGGAACTCACATCGCCAGACAAACTTTGCCCATTCAACCCCACCACCCTCTGCCCAGCCCCCGGATCAGTGGTGCCAGGCCCGGCCAACCGAGCGAGACCGCCACCAGCTCAGGCTGCCGCCGCCCTGCCACCGGCGACGCCCCGGCTCCCACCCGACAAGGTCATGGCGAAGTCCATCAGCCGCCGGATCGGCGACCCAGGCTGGGGGCCGGAGGCCTTGGCGACAGGCGGGCCTAGGCCGCGCCGAGGTGGACCCGCAGGCCCACCAGCAACAGCAGGGCCAGCGCCGCCAGCAGGGTCGGCAGCGCCGCGATCGAGGCGGGCTGATGCAGGCTCTCCGGCGACAGCCAGCGGCCACCGCGGGCCATCAGCGCCTCCGCCCCCTGCTCAGAACGCAGCAGCACATTCGCCAGCAGGCGCTCCGCCACGGCCAGAGCGAGCCCCAGACCCGGCTTCCAGCCCAGGGCCTTGAAGTTGACCGCACGGGTGGCCAGGGAGCGCAACAGGTTCTGAAACTCCTCCTGCACCAGGGGCAGAAACCGCAGCGCCAGCAGCAGGGTGAAGCCGAGCCGCTCCACCGGCAGCCCCAGGCGCCCCAGGGGGATCAGCCACCAGTCGATCGCCCAGACCAGGGCCTCGGGCGCGGTGGTCAACAGCAACAGATTGGCGCTGTGAATCAGGGTGAACAGCAGCGTGGCGCCGTTGAGGCCGAGCTGGGCTGATTTGCGGGTGACCACGATCGGCCCCAGTTGCAGGGGCCCCAGCTGCACGGGGCCCCAGTGCACCAGCTCCCAGGGCAGCCCGCTGCGCTCGGGCAGCGGCGCACCGGCGCGCTCCGGTGGGGCGAGACGCAGTTCAGCGGGAGGGCGCTGCAGGCTGCCGGGCGTGGCTTCGCCGGCCGGCAGCAGCGAGGCGAGCAAACCCACGAGCAGGGCCAGCACCAGCCACACCAGCACACTGCGCCCCCAGAGGCGCAAGGGCAACCCGCTGCCGACGGTGATCAGCAGCAGCAGAGCCACCAGCGACAGCCGCCAGATCGGACCGGCCAGAACCGGGGTCACCAGGAACGCCAGGGTCCAGACCAGCTTCAGACGGGGATCCAGTCGCTGCAACCAGCTGGCCGGTCCGGCGGCGCTGGTGTCGACGTACTGGCCGATCGGCAACTGGCGCAGCCAGTCCATCAGCGCTGCTCCCGGCCCATGGGCTCAGCGACTGCGCGCCTGGGAACGGGCCAGCTCCTTCTCGGCATCGCGCTGCTGCTTGCCGCGCCAGAACAGGCGCAGAGGCGAACCCTCAAAGCCCAGTCCCTCGCGGATCTGGCGTTCCACATAGCGCCGGTAGGTCTCGCCGAACAGCTTGGGATCATTGACGAACAGGGTGAAACTGGGCGGCCGTGTCGCCACCTGGGTGCCGTAATAGATGCGCCCCTGGCGACCGCCGCGGGTGGTGGGCGGCGAGCGCCAGCGCAGCGCCTCTTCCAGCACCTCATTGACCACCGAGGTGGTGACGCGGCGGCGGTGCTGCTCCACCGCCAGCTTGGCGAGGGGAAAGATCGCCGTGACCCGTTGGCCGGAGAGGGCCGAGGTGAACAGCATCGCCGCCCAGTCGAGGAAATAGAGCTTGGCCCGCAGCTCCTTCTCCATCGCCGAGAGGGTGTGGCTGTCCTTTTCGATCGCATCCCACTTGTTGACCACCACCACGCAGGCGCGGCCCTCCTCCTCGATGCGGCCGGCCAGGCGCTGATCCTGTTCGGTGACGCCATCGAGGGCATCGATCACCAGCACGCAGACGTCACTGCGCTCGATCGCCTTGAAGCTGCGGTTGATGCCGAAGTATTCCGGGCCATAGTCGACGCTGCGGCGGCGGCGGATGCCGGCGGTGTCGAGCAGCTTCCAGGTGTGACCCTCGCGCTCGATCGTGGTGTCGATCGTGTCGCGGGTGGTGCCGCGGATCGGGCTGACAATCGCCCGGTTCTCGCCGCAGATGGCATTGAGCAGGCTGGATTTACCGACATTCGGCCGACCGATGATCGCCAGCTGGATCGGCGCCTCGCTCTCCTGCTCCGGGGTGGCCGGCAGGAAGCTGATCACCTTGTCGAGCAGTTCGCCGGTGCCGGCGCCGTGGATGGCCGAGATCGGGAACGGTTCCCCCAGACCCAGGGTCCAGAAGTCGGCGGCCATGGCCAGGCCCTGATCGGGCGATTCGCACTTGTTCACCGCCAGCAGCACCGGCACCCCCTGGCCGCGCAGCCATTCGGCGATCGAGGCATCGGCGGCGGTGTGGCCCTGCTGGCCGTCGACGATCACCACCGCCACGGCCGCCTCGGCCAGGGCGAGGTTGGCCTGCTCGCGGATCTCCGGCAGGAACTCGCTGTCGTCGTCGAACACCAGACCGCCGGTGTCCACCACCCGGAAGGTGCGGTCGCCCCAGTAGCCCTCCTGGTAGGTGCGGTCCCGGGTGACACCGGGCTGGTCGTGCACGATCGCCTCACGGCTGCGGCACAGACGGTTGACCAGGGTGGACTTGCCCACGTTGGGGCGCCCGATGATCGCAACGACAGGCAGCGCCAAATCGCTTTATTCCTTCTACGTAACACTTTGATGAACCCTAACGCCCGACGGCGACTCAGCCCACCGGCAGGTCCCCCGGATGACCGGCCACCGGATCGACCGGGGGCTCCAGCAGTGGCGGCAGGGGGCCGGCCTCCGGCAGGGGTTCCGCCCGCTCGGCCAGGTGGGCCAGCAACCAGTTCACCGCCGTGGCCCGGCGGGTGCGGCGCGGGTAGAGCTCGGCGATGCTGTAGCCAGCGAAGCCCAGCTGCTGCTTGAGCAGTTGCTTGTGTTCCCGGCCGATTGAGCGGGTGAGGGCGACGCTGGCGGGGCGCTCGGCGATGACCTGGGGTGCGATCGGGAAGGACTCCCGCCACGACGCCTCCGTCGCTGGGCCCGCGCTCCAGCGGCCGCAGCCATCGGGCTCATAGCCCAGGCGCGGCCAGATCAGTTCACACACGAAGCGATCGCTGGTGCGGTCGGCCAGCACCGCTTCCAGCAACGCCCGGCTCAGGGGGAAGGGAACGGCGACGGGGGCGGCTGCCACGGGAGCTGGGCCTGGGAGTACCGCCCATCGTGGCCGATCCGGCCGGACCTGGTGGGCTCCAGCGCGCCTGAGGGTCACCTGGAGCCAGGGCAGCTCGAGCACCAGAATGGCTGTCGATGACGGCTTCTGCTTCCCCTCGCCTGGCCCCGGCCAGCCCGGCTCCTCTGGCCGGCGAGGACCCGCCGGCGTCCGCCCAGGCCCCGGAGAGCGCCGGGCTGTTCCCCCAGGCGCTGCGGCTGCGGGGCAACGGCATCGAGCGCTCGCTGGGCTGCCGGGTGCTGCAGTCGCCCCTGGCGGGAGTGAGTGATCGCATCTTCCGGGCCCTGGTGCGGCGCTGGGCGCCTGAGGCCCTGCTGTACACCGAGATGGTCCATGCCACCAGCCTGGAGCTGGGCCACGGGAGGCTCAAGCTGGAGGATCTGGCCTCCGAGGACGGCCCGATCGCCGTGCAGCTGTTCGACCATCGGCCGGCGGCGATGGCGGAGGCGGCGCGGCGGGCCGAGGCGGCCGGCGCCTTCCTGATCGACATCAACATGGGCTGCCCGGTGCGCAAGATCGCCCGCAAGGGCGGCGGCAGCGGCCTGATCCGCGAACCGGATCTGGCGGCGCGCATCGTCGACTCCGTGGCCGCCGCCGTCGCCATCCCGGTCACGGTCAAGACGCGCCTGGGCTGGTGCGGGGGCAGCGGCGACCCCGCCGCCACCAACGCCGCGGCCGTGCACTGGTGCCACCAGCTCGAGCAGGCCGGCGCCCGGCTGCTCACCCTGCACGGCCGCAGCCGCGAGCAGGGCTTCAGCGGCTCGGCCGACTGGCAGGCGATCGCGACGGTCAAGCGCAGCCTGGCGATCCCGCTGATCGCCAACGGCGATGTGAACGGCCCCGACGCCGCCCTGCGCTGCCTGCACCAGACCGGCGCCGATGGGGTGATGGTGGGGCGGGGCACGATGGGTGCCCCCTGGCTGGTGGGGCAGATCGCCGCCGCCCTCGACGGCCGGCCCGTGCCGCCCACGCCGGGGCCCGCTGAGCGCCTGGCCCTGGCGGCGGAACAGCTCCAGGCCCTGGTGGCCAGCCGGGGCGAGCGGGGCCTGCTGATCGCCCGCAAACACATGGGCTGGACCTGCCAGGGCTTTGCCGGCGCCCCCCAGCTGCGCCACGCCCTGATGCGGGCCGCCACGCCCGCCGAGGCGCTGGAGCTACTGACCCGGGCCGCCGCGGCCCTGCCCTAACCCAGCAAGCCCTGGGTGAGCAGGTCCCGAGTGCCGGTGATCGCCTGCACCGCCAGCAGCACCGCCATCAGGAAGGCGGCGCTGACATGGAGCTGGCGCAGCCGCGGCCGCTGCTGAATTTCCGGCCGGGCCGCCATCGTGAACAGCAACAGTCCCACCAGCAGCGAACCACTCCAGTAGTGGGAGCGCCAGAAGTCGACGCCGAAGGGGTTGTCGCTGAGGCGCCACACCTCCGGCTGGGCCCCCAAAGCCAGCAGGGCGGCCCAGCAGAGCAGGGCGAAGCTGGCCCGTAGGGCGGGGTGCCTGACCCGCCAGAGGGCCAGACAGCTGCCGAGGGCCCCGGCTCCCACCAGCAGCAACAGGGGGAACCGCAGCGGTCCGGCCGCCGGCGCCAGGGAAGCGGCCCGAGGATCGGCGCAGACACTCAGAAACGACCAGAAAATTGCCACCAGCACCAGCACCACCACGCCGGTGGTGACCCAGCGGCCGTGATCCACGTGCTCGGTACCCACCGTGGGCGGCAGGGGATTGATGTCGAGCCGGCGCTCCCGCACCAGGATGCCCAGCCGGATCGTGGCGCCGACCACCGGGTAGACAAACAGGATCATCAGCACCGGATGGAGCAGGGCCAACCAGTCGAGCGGTGCCATCGCATCGATCGGATCCATGGCTCAGCGGGCGGCAACGGTCATGGAAGCACCGCCGGCCACCCCTGTCGCACCAGCAACAGCGAGAAGTAGGGATGCTCCTCGGCCGCCACGGCGGCGGCCGGCCCCAGCAGCTGATCGGGCCAGCCCACCCGCTGGGCGAACAGGGCCTGCTCCAGCAACCCCCGGGCCTCCAGGATCGGCCGCACCCAGGCCCAGCGATGGCCGAGCTTGAGCAGTCCCAGCAGCCACTGCTCCCTGGCGGCCAGGGTCAGCAGCGCCTCCAGGGCATCCGGAGCCTCGGGGGTGGGTCGGATCAACAGTCCCTCCCGCTGCATCGCCAGAGGAAAGGCGCCGGCGGCGGCCGCGGCGGCCACGGCGCTGATGCCCGGCAGCAGCCGCAGCGGGCAGCTGGGATGGCGCTGCTGCAGGGCCAGCAACACGTAGCTGCCGGTGGCGAACAGGGACACATCGCCCTCACAGAGCAGCACCACGGCCCGGCCGGCGGCCACCTCGGCGGCGAGCCGATCGGCGGCGGCCCGCCAGGCCTGACGGCGCGGTTCGGCCTCGGCCACCATCGGGAACAGCAGCGGCAATTGGCTCTGTGCGGGCCGGATCCAGGGAGCTGCGATCGTGGCGGCCATGCCGGCGGCCCCCTCACGGGCGACCGGATAGGCCACCACATCGGCCGCGGCGATGGCCCGCACCGCCGCCACCGTGAGCAGATCGGGATCCCCCGGCCCCACCCCCACCAGCGTGAGGCCGGGACCGGGGGAGAGGGGCGAGAAAGTCAGGGGCGAAGAAGACAGTTGCGGGGAAGACAGTGACGGGGAAGACAGTGGCAGGATCAGGGGAGAAAGCGCCGGCGGGCGGGCGGCCTGGGCCAACGTTTCTAGGCTGCCGGGAACCGCCCAGGACCTGGTTCGATGAGTCTGCTCGCCATCTACGCCGACGACAGCGCCTCCCCGCGGCTGATCAGCCAGGACGCCGAGCTGATCCAACGGGAGCTGGCAGCCCGGGGCATCCGCTTTGAGCGCTGGGCCGCCCGCGTCGATCTGGGCTCCGAGGCCGGCAGTGAACAGATCCTGGCCGCTTACAGCGCCGAAATCGCCCAGGTCCAGGCCGAGGGCGGCTATGGAACCGTCGATGTGATTCGCCTGAACCCGGACCACCCCGATCGACTGACCCTGCGCCAGAAGTTCCTGGCCGAGCACACCCATGCCGAAGACGAGGTGCGCTTCTTCGTCGAGGGCCGCGGCCTGTTCTGCCTGCACCTGGGCCAGGAGGTGCTGCAGGTGATCTGCGAGCGCAACGACTGGATCAGCCTGCCGGCCGGCAGCCGCCACTGGTTCGACATGGGGCCGGAGCCCAGCTTCTGCGCCCTGCGCTTCTTCCACAACCCCGAGGGCTGGGTGGCCCAGTTCAGCGGCGATCCGATCGCGGAGCGCTACCCGCTGCTGGACAGCCTGCTGGCGGGCGCCCGCTGACGTCGCTCCCGGGCCCCTCCGCCGAGGGCCAGCCGCCCGGGCGATCCCGCTTCCCAGGCCAGGGTTGACGGTGGGCCAAGGCGTTGGTGTTCCCAGGCGAGTCCAGACGCCACAGCAGCCGTGACCGCGGACCCAGGCCATACCGGGCGGCCAGAGCCCGCGACGCGATCCGCTGCAGCGGCACCGCAACGGAGGGGTGAGCGCCTGCTCAGAGCGGTGCTTTCACCGCCGGGCAGGGGTTGGGGCCAAACATGCCGGTGAGCTTCTGGCTGCCCATGGCGTAGACCTGCCGGGCCTGGGCGGCACCGCCACTGGCGGCCGCCGCGCTGAGCTTGCTGGCAAAGGTCGTGCAGGCCTGCTGCTGCTCGGCACTGGGCACGGCGGCGGCGGCGGCAGCTGGGACAACGGGGCGGACCGCGGGCGCCGCAGTCGGCACCACGGCCGGAGCAGCCGTTGCTGGCCCTGCCGGAGCCACGACTGGTGCAGCGACCGCAGCGCCGGCGGCTGGCGCAGCCACCGGCGCCGGAATATCGCCGCAGGGGTTTTCGCCGAACTTGGCCACCAGGGCCAACACCCCCTGCTGATAGACCTGCTGGGCCATGGCCGGATTGGCGCTGGCCTCCTTGAGCTTGCCAGCGAAGGTTTCACAGGCCTTGCGTTCCTGATAGCGCCGCGCAATGGGTCCGGCCTGGCTCGGGGCGGGCAGCAGGCTGGCTCCCAGCAGCAGGAACAACCCCGTCGCGCTCAGACCGCAGCGCCCGGGCAGGCGTCTGCGGAGCTGGCCCGGGCAGGTCTTGAGCGATGGCGCCATGGGATTGCGGGGGGAGATCAGAGGAAGGGAAGTGTCGCGTGCCAAGGGGCCCACCCAGGCGCCCGGCACTCACCTCAGCGCTCATGCCTGAACCAACCCGTAGCGCTCATGGTCGGCGGGGTGAAGCAGCCCCAGCCGCTGGCGCCATTCCTGCACCGGCAGCTCCCAACCCTCCTCCCAGCGGGCCGTGCACAGGGCGGAGGCGGTGAAGCCGATGGTGACGCCATGGCTGATGGCCCGGCTCAGGGCTGGGTAGCGCGGCAACTGAAAGCGATACGTGGACAGCTGGGCGGCATGGTTCAGAGTCACATAGGCCGGGAAGCCGATCTGGGTGGCCGTGATCGCCAGCACCCCAGTTTCCCCCTCCACGGCGGTGCCGAAACCACTCACCACATGGTGGATGTCGTGGGTGGTGGCGATCCGCTGCGTCAGCCAGCGCTCCTCACTGTCGACGGGCCGGGGCCGGAAGAACTCGGCGTCGTAGTTGAACTGCCGGATCAGGGTGGCGTAACCATGGCCGAGCGTTCCTGTCGGCAGCCGGGCCAGTCGCTCAAGATCCGGCTTCAAGGGCGGATAGCGCCCGTCGATCATCTCCGCCCCACCGGGCAGGGCCCGGAAGCGGGCGACGGACTGCTGCATCTGGGGGGTACCCAGGAAGCTGTCAACCAGGTCGGCGATCTTGTCGAGGGAGCCACCGCTGCGGCCGACAGCCATCAGGTTCCCCAGCTGACGCAGGGCCTGCAGCGAATGCTGAAAACGTTCCATCAGGAGGAGCACAGGGGGGATCAAGTGCCCGGCCCGTAGGCCACGCTGCAGGCCGCATGCAGCAGCTGGGCGCTGACCCCTCTGACGGCCTGTCCATCCACCAGTCCGAGCGAGCAGTCCCCGGTGGCACTGAGCGACAACCCGCCGCTGATGTAGGTAAAGCTCACCCGGCTGTTGGGCAGGCCCAGAACCGAGGCGTAGTTGAGCTGATAAGGCGAGCCTGGAACAACGATCACCGCCGAGGAAGCGGCCACCGAAGCGTTGACTGCGGCCGTGATCGCCGCCGTGCTGGCCACGCCGGCCGCCGCC
Source organism: Cyanobium sp. (assembly GCA_049282435.1). Lineage (GTDB taxonomy): Bacteria > Cyanobacteriota > Cyanobacteriia > PCC-6307 > Cyanobiaceae > Cyanobium. The sequence continues at coordinate 15,391 of JBAPUA010000031.1, forward strand.
GCCCAGGCCACAGGCGTGGCGCCGTACCAGCCATAGGTCCAGGGGCGGGCTGCCCAGTAGCCACCACCATTCCAGGCGGGGTGATAGACGGCGGCGCCATAGGCGGCAGCTGGAGCCCGGGTCAGGCCAGGGCCGGGAGCGCCCCAGCCAACTCCCGGGCGCACGCCGCCCCCGGAATAGGGACCACCGACACCGCCAGCGCCGACACCGGGTCGACCGACACCGGCGCCAGGACGCACGCCGAGCCCGGAGGCGGGACCTCCGATGCCACCGGGGTTGGGACGAGCCTCCACAGCCCTTGGCAGCAGAGGCAGGCAGAGGAGAGCGATCCCAGCAGATGCCAGGCGCATCAGGCGACGGGAGATGGTCATGGGGCCTTCACAGTCGGGCAGGTGGCGCCGTTGAAATTGCTGGCTACCCGCTGGCTCCCCTCGGTGTAGATCATCTGGGCCTGACTGGTATCGCCGGCGGCGACCGCCGCCTGGAGCTTTGAGGCAAAGCGGGCGCAGGCCTGCTCGAGGCTCATGGCACTGGCCTGAGTCGGAGCCATCGCCAGGGCCGCCGCTGCTGTGAGAACAATCGCCCGATGCTTCATGTGGGATGCGGATGGCAAGAAACCAGGGAGCGAGGAAGCGGCTTACCGCTGAACCCCGACCCAGATCTCACTCTGACAGTGAAAACGGGACGGCGGGGACATCCGGGGTCCAGTCACCCCCAACCGGGAAGGGCCGGAG
>JBAPUA010000032.1:0-10133 GCA_049282435.1 Cyanobium sp.
GAGCGGCCATGAATGGCAGTGAACTCCTGAAACGCCTTGAACTCTCCCTGCCGCCATCCCGGATAATTAAAGTATTCGTCAAATACGATTATTGTTCCACTTGTGATTCTATCAGAAAGAGCGTCAAATATGGTCTTGGCCGAGGAGTAAAGGTCGCAATCAACATGCAGATAAGCGACCGCCTTATCCAACGGCATTTGACCGAGGAACTCAGGCAGGGAATCTTCAAACCAACCTGTGTGCAACCTTACATTTAACTCAACTGGCGGGAGATGATCAACAGCAAAGTGGCCCTTACCAAAACCATCCCTCCAGAACTCAGGGAGTCCATCAAAGGAGTCAAAACCATCTACGATTTTATCGGGAATACTCCTGGCGATATAGTTAAGAGTACGGCCCGTATAGACGCCGAACTCAAGAATCATGCCATCATAATCGCAGATACTTGCAATTGCAATATCATGAACTTTTGCACAAGTATCCACAGGCGAAACGTGGCTCAGGCGTTCATTTACATACATTGCAGTTTCCTGCGTGGCAATTCTCTCTCTTGCCTTTGAAATATTGCCATCGGAAAAAGATGCCCCTACGAGCAAAGACACAGGCTCTAAAAACAATTTACGATGTGCTTTACGCAGCAGAGACTTAACCACAAGAACAATATGCACGCTTCGTTAATATGATACGAACTTCAGCTCGTCGATCTCCGCCGTGCCGCAGATTTACATCTATCCAAAGCGCTGCGCTGGCAATGGGCTCCATCCAGGCAGCCAGAACCCCCAGCCGTGACCAGGCTCTCAACTACGTCGTGTAATCGGCGTTGATCCGCACGTACTGATCCGAGAGATCGCAGCCCCAGGCCACTCCCTCTCCGGGCCCCTCGCCCACCACCAGGCGGATCAGCACCGTGTCGTCCAGCAGGTAGGCGGCGGCGGCCCGCTCCAACATGTACTGACTGGCCGCCGGGCGATCGAAGCCCAGGGGCTGGCCGGCTGCCATCAGCTGGTGCTCGCCCAGCCACAGGGCCACCGCCTCCGGATCCAGGGGCACGCCGGCCCGGCCGGCGGCCGCCACGATCCGGCCCCAGTTGGGGTCGCGGCCGTGGATGGCGCACTTGACCAGGGACGACCCGCAGATGGTGCGGGCGATGCGACGGGCCGCCTCGGCGTCTGGGGCGCCACTGACCCGCACCTCGATCAGGCAGGTCGCCCCTTCGCCATCGCGGGCAATCGCCCGGGCCAGATGCTGCGACACCGCCGCCAGGCCGGCCTCCAGGGCGTCATGGAATTCCGGGTTCAGGGGCTCTCCGGCTGCAAACGCCAGGAACGTGTCGTTGGTGCTGGTGTCGCCGTCCACCGTGATCGCATTGAATGAGCGATCCACCGCCCGCCGCACCATCGCCTGCCACACCTCGGCGGGCACGCCGGCATCACAGCTGAGGTAGCCCAGCATCGTCGCCATGTCGGGGTGGATCATGCCAGAGCCCTTGGCCATGCCGCCGATCCGCACCCGTTGGCCGCCCAGGTCGGCCTCCAGGGCGATCTGCTTGTCCACCAGGTCGGTGGTCAGGATCGCCCGGGCCGCCGCCGCGCCGCCCTCCTCGCTCAGGGCCGCCACCAGCGGATCGAGGCCCTGGATCAGGGTGTCCATCGGAATCGGCACGCCGATCACGCCGGTGGAGCAGATCAGCACCTCCGCCGCCGCCAAGCCCAGCCGCTGGGCCAGCGCCTCCGTGGCCGCCAGGCTGTCGCTCAGACCCCGCTCACCGGTGCAGGCATTGGCCTGGCCGGAGTTGGTGAGCACGGCCCGGGCGCGACCGCCACCGGCCTGCAGCCGCTCGGCGCAGAGATCCACGCAGGCGGCCCTCACCCGGTTGAGGGTGAAGCTGCCGGCGCAGACCGCCCCGGCCGGTGCCAGCAGCAGCGAGAGATCCGGATTGCCGCTGGGCTTGAGGCCGGCGGTGATACCGGCGGCCCGAAAGCCCTCGGGGGCGGTGAGGCCACCGGCGACGGGATGCCAGCCAGCGGCAAGGGGAGAAGCGCTCAAGGGCGGAACGAAGCTGCCCTCATCCTGCCGAGGAGGGGTCCGGGGCCTGGAATGGGCTGGGATCGCGACGCTGCCGGCACCGGTTCGTGCTGGTCACCAGCACGGCCAGAGGCAGGCGCAGTTCCACGGCCAGCCCCCCCAGGGAGGACTGGCCCAGATGCAGCACCCCGCCATGGCGGCGGCAGAAGTGCTGGGCGATCGAGAGCCCCAGGCCTTGATGCTGACTGTGCTGACGGTCATCGTCCCGGGGCGAATGGACCATCGACAGCAGCCCCGACGAGGGCATGCCCTGGCCGTGGTTCTCCACCAGGATCATCAGGGCCTGCCCCGCCAGCCTGGCCGAGATCTGCACCGGCGGCTGTCCGTACTCGAGGGCGTTGTCGATCAAGTTGTTGAGCGTGCGCTGCAGGGAGGCCCGATCCAGCCGCACGAGCAGCCGGGGGGTCCTGACCTCGACGCGGCCTGGGCCATAGCTGTCGGCGATGCGATGACAGAGATCATCGAGGGCCAGCACCACGGCCCGGTTTTGCAGCGGTTCGTCTTCCGCAAGGGTCGCCAGCTGATCGCTGAGGTTGCGCAGGGCCTCGAGATCGCCCTGCAGACCCCGAATCATGTCGGGGTCCACCTCACGCTCCAGTCGCAGCTGCTCGACCCTCAGGATCAGGCGGCTCAGCGGTCCGCGCAGATCGTGCACCAGTCCCCGCAGCAGCGCTGCGCGGGCGATCGCATTGCTGTTGATCTGCTCCAGCAGGCGATTGATCCGCAGGCTCAGCAGCCGCAGGGGCGCGATTCCGTCCTCGGGCACCAGATCGATGCGGGGCGCCGCCTCCCGGGGCAGGCCACGCAGCAGCTGGGCCAGGGGCAGTTCCACCCAGCGACGCAGGTAGGCCAGCAGCCCCAGCAACAGCCCCAGCAACACCACCAGATCGCCCCACCACAGCTCCCAGGCGAGGCCGCCGACGGGTTGTTCCAGCAGCCACCAGCGCAGGGGCAGCAGCAGCAGCGCACTGACCAGCATGCCCCCCAGGCCATGCTGCAGCAGACGCCGGCGATCCCCCTCGCTCAGCTGCAGGGGGCGCTCCTGCCATGGCGGGATCAGCGACAAGGGGGGAGATCCAGATGGAGGCGATAGCCCAGCCCCCGCACCGTCTCGATCCGCACCGTGCCCTGCGAGATGGACTCCAGCAGGCGCCGCAGCCGCGACAGCCGCACATCGAGGCTGCGGCTGGTGCTGGCATCCACCAGGCTGCCGCTGGCCAAGAGCAGGTGGTCACGGCTGAGCACCTGATCGGGGGCCTGGCAGAAGGCCAGCAGCAGGGCCACGGCGCCGCGGCTGATCGCATGCTGAATGCCATCGGCCCCGGTGAGCCGACACTGGGCCGGCTCGAACTGGATGCGGCCCATCCAGAAGGATCCCTCCAGCCGTTGGGCCTGGCGCCGCCGTGGATGCAACTGCAGCAGCTTCTCGATGCGCAGCTGCAGTTCCCGCGGCAGGAACGGCTTGGCGAGGTAGTCATCGGCACCCATCTCCAGGCCGCAGATGCGATCAGCCGGCGCCCCCAGGGCTGAGAGCATCAGCACCGGGAAGCGCCAGCCCGCCTGGCGCAGATGGGCCAGCAGATGGGTGCCGGGCTTGTCCGGCAGCATCTGATCGAGCACCACCAGATCGGGGGGGCCGCCATCGAGGGCCGCGAGCAGGTCATTGGGACGGTGGAAACTGCGCGGCCGCCAGCCCATGGAGTTCAGGATCCGCTCCAGCAGGCGACAGAGGGCCCTGTCGTCGTCGAGGAGCCAGATCTGACTGCCGATCAGGCCGTCATCGAATGCAGGCCCGAGCCCCGGGGCTCGATCAGCGGGCGACATGCGCTGCCGCACAACTGAGCACAATTCTGATCGCCGCGGGAACGACTGTCCTGCGGCATATTCCCCACCAATCGGGCCCCCTAACCTGGTCCCAGGCCTGCGACCGACCCGGTAGGCCGCCCTGCATGCCGATGGATCATCTCTGGCAGGCGATCCGGCACGAAGGCCCGGACATCGTCGAATGGGCCGACTCTGGCTGCCCCGGCCAGGCGAGCACGATCGTCTGGCGCTTCGATCGCCATGACAACGCCCTGCGGCTGGGCTCCCAGCTGATCGTGCGGGAGGGCCAGTGGGCCGTCTTCGTCCAGGAGGGGCGCATCACCGACAGCTTCGGGCCGGGCCGCCACCTGCTGGCCAGTCGCAATCTGCCGGTCCTCACCAGCCTGCTGTCCCTGCCCTTCGGCGGCGAGAGCCCGTTCAAGGCGGAGGTGTACTTCGTGGCCACCCGCCTGTTCACCGATCTCAAATGGGGCACCCGCCATCCGCTGATCGTGCGCGATCCGGAACTGGGACCGGTGCGGCTGCGGGGCTTCGGCAGCTTCACCCTGCGGGTCAACGACCCCAGCTGGCTGATCCGTGAGGTCACCGGCAACCGGGGTCAGGTCAGCCTGGAGACGCTCAGCGAGCAGCTGCGCAACCTGATCGTCAGCCGCCTGGCCGACTCCCTGGGCAAGGGGGACCATTCGATCCTGGACCTGGCCGGCCGCTACGACGAGCTGGCCAGGGATCTGCGCCTGCGCCTGCTGGAGGACGTACAGGAGCTGGGGCTGGAGATTCCCAGCCTGTTGATCGAGAACCTGACCCTGCCGGCGGAGGTGGAACTGGCCCTCGATCGCCGCAGCGGCCGGGCGATCAGCGCCGGTGGCCCGGAGCATGCCGATGGCGAGGAGCTCGGCACGGGGGGCGGGCCGGCCATCCGCGACAGCGGCCTCGGGCGCCTGGCGCCACCGCTGCCACCACCCCTGTCGGTGGCGCCGCCAGCGGTGCCATGAACTGCCCCAGCTGCTCGGCGCCGCTGCAGGATGGCGGCCCCCGCTGCGCCTACTGCGGCAGCTTTGTCGATGTCGATCTGCGGCACTGGGCCCAAGCCGAGGCGATCGGCCCGCGGGCCGATCTGCACTGCCCGGACGGCCACGGCCCGCTCGAAGCGATCCAGCTGAGTCATCCCTCGGCGATCAGCCTCGATCGCTGTCCCACCTGCCTGGGCCTGTTTCTGGAGCACGGCAGCCTGCAGCAGCTGCTGCGCGAGGCGGTGGGCCCCGTCTGGGAGGTGGACACGCCGCTGCTCAACAGCCTGGTGGAGTCGCCGCGCGGCCAGCCCGGAGCCCTGCGCTACCGGGCCTGCCCCGCCTGCGGCGACATGATGAATCGCAATCTGTTCGGCAGGCGCAGTGGCGTGATCGTCGATCGCTGCCGCAGCCACGGCACCTGGCTCGATCCGGGCGAACTGCGCCAGCTGCTGGCCTGGACCCAGGCCGGCGGCGCCCTGCGCCATGGGGAACAGAGCGAGCTGGAACGCCTGCGGCAGGAGCGGGAAGCGCAGGCGCTGCGCCACAAACTCGAGGGGCTGGTGGCCCTGGAGGCCAGCTCGCCGCAGCGCTCCCTGCTGGAGACGGACCTGCTGGTACTGCTGGGGCGGGCCCTGCGCCAGTTGTGGCGTTGAAGGGGGTGGCGACCCAGGGGCAGGCGTTGCAGCAGCGCCGCATCGGCCTCACCGGCGGCATCGCCAGCGGCAAGAGCACGGTGGGGCAGCTGCTGAGCAGCCACTTCGGCCTGCCCGTGCTGGATGCGGACCTCTACGCCCGGCAGGCCCTGGCGGCGGGCACGGACGCCAGCGCGGCGGTGCTGGCCCGCTATGGCCCAGCGCTGCGGGCCGGTGCTGACTCGGCGGTGGCAGGCGAAGCGCTGCCGGCCGCAGCCCCGGCGATCGATCGAGCGGCCCTGGGCCGCATTGTCTTTGCCGATGCCGCGGAACGGCAATGGCTGGAGCGGCTGATCCACCCCCTGGTGCGCCAGCGTTTCAGCGCCGAGCTGGCCCGGCTGGGCGAGGCGCCGGCGGTGGTGCTGATGATCCCCCTGTTGTTCGAAGCCGGCCTGCAGGAGCTCTGCAGCGAGGTGTGGCTGGTGAGCTGTGACGAGGCCACCCAGCGACGCCGGCTGATGGCGCGCGATGGCCTGAGCGCTGAGGCGGCGGGCCAGCGCCTGGCTGCCCAGTGGCCCCTGGAGCGCAAGCGGGCGCTGGCCGATGTGGTGATCGCCAACGACGGCAGTCGCGACGACCTGCGGGCCGAAGTGCGGCGAGCCCTGGCGACCAGGGCGGTGTGAGGAGGGATCCGTGCGGGCGAGCGGGCCGGAAGCGACCCCGCAGCCGCTCGCCGCCGGCGGCGGCCACCCGCCTCAGCCCTGCAGGCGCGCCACCAGGATCTGGTTGGCCAGCTTGGGATCGGCGCGGCCGCCGGTGCGCTTCATCAGCTGCCCCACGAAGAAGCCCTGCAGCTTGGTCTTGCCGCCTCGGAAGGCGGTCACCTCCTCGGGATGGGCCGCCAGCAGCTCGTCGACGATCGCCGTGATCGCCGCCGGATCGCTGATCATGCCCAGGCCCCTGGCCTCGACCAGGGCGCGGGCCGATCCGCCCTGCTGCAACAGCTCCGGCAGGATCTCCTTGGCGATCTTGCCGCTGATCGTGCCATCCTCGATCAGGCCCACCAGCTCGGCCAGCTGGGCCGGCCGCAGCGGCAGCTCGCCGTAGGCCAGACGGTTAGCATTGACGTAGGCGGCGATGTCACCGGTGATCCAGTTGGACACCGCCTTGGCGTCGGCTCCGGCCGCCACGGTGGCCTCGAAGTACTCGGCCATCGGTCGCTCATCGGTGAGCACGCGGGCGTCATAGATCGAGAGCCCGAACTGCTCGGCGTAGCGATGGCGCTTGGCGGCCGGCAGCTCCGGCAACTGCGCCAGCCAGGCCTGTCGCTGCTCGGCGCTCACCTCGATCGGCCCGAGATCGGGATCAGGGAAGTAGCGATAGTCGCTGGCGCCCTCCTTGCTGCGCATGCTCTTGGTGAGCTGCTTGCTCTCGTCCCAGAGGCGGGTTTCCTGCACCACCGGCTCGCCGGCCTCATAGGCCTTGATCTGGCGAGCGATTTCGTAGTCAATCGCCTTCTGAATCGCCGAGAAGGAATTCATGTTCTTGATCTCCACCTTCGTGCCGAAGGGAGCCTCGGGGCCGCGCCGCACCGAGATGTTCACATCACAGCGCAGCGACCCCTCCTGCATGTTGCCGTCGCTGACCCCCAGATAGCGCATGATCCGGCGGATCTCGGAGGCGTATTCCGCCGCCTCACGGCCGGTGCGCAGATCCGGCTTGGAGACGATCTCGGCCAGGGCGACGCCGGCGCGGTTGTAATCGACCAGCGAGTGACTGGAGCCCGCCAGGCGATCACTGCCGGCGTGCACCAGCTTGCCAGCGTCCTCCTCCATGTGCAGCCGCTCAATGCCGATGGTCTTGAGATAGGTGTCCTTGCCCTTTTCAGCCACCTCCACCTCAATCCAGCCGTCCTCGGCGATCGGCTCGTCGTACTGGGAGATCTGGTAGTTCTTGGGCAGATCGGGATAGAAATACTGTTTGCGATCGAACTTGCTGTGCTCAGCCACCTGCAGGTTCAGGGCCAGTGAGGCCTTCACCGCATACTCGAGCACCTTCTGATTCAGCACCGGCAGGGTGCCCGGCAGGCCGCAGACCACCGGATCGATGTGGGAGTTGGGATCGTCGCCAAAGGCCGTGGAGGAGCAGCTGAAGATCTTGCTGTCGGTGCCCAGCTGCACGTGGGTCTCCAGGCCGATCACGGCTTCCCAGGGGGCCTGATCGGCCGCGGCGTGGGACGGGGCTGGGGCGGGAGTGCTGGCTGTGACGGTTGCGGCTGGGGCGCTGGCCATGGGGCGATTCAACGTCGGGAAGGGCTGCGGAAGGCGAAGGCTGGAGCGCGGATCGCTGGGACGACAGCGCCCAGACAGGTGGGCTGGATCCTAGGCAGGGGACTTCCGGCCCCGGTCCGCAGCCGCCGGCTCAGAACCCCGACCCGGCCATCGGGCTGAAACACTGAGGGGGACCTCCCACTGTTGACTGCGGCGATGACCGCTGCCGCCACCCCGGCCTGCGAATCCGTGCTGATCCTGGGCGGCGGCCTGATGGGACTGGCGGTGGCCCATCAGCTGGCGCGCCACGGCCAGTCGGTGCTGGTGCTCAGCCGGCGCCGCAGTGAAGCCGCCGGCTTCGTGGCCGCCGGCATGCTCGCCCCCCACGCCGAAGGCCTCGGATGCGCCCTGCTGGCCCTGGGGCAGGCCTCCCTGGAGCGGATTCCGGCCTGGGTGGCCGCAATCGAGGCGGACAGTGGCCTGGCCTGCGGCCTGCGGCCCTGCGGCATCGTCGTGCCCTTCGCCACGACAGCCGAGCGCGACGCCTATCCAACGGCCGCCTGGGGCACCGCCCTGGATCGCCCGGCCCTGGAGCGGGAGGTTCCGGGCATCGGGCCGCTGTGGCGGACGGGCCTGCTGTTTGAACAGGACGGCCAGATCGACAATCGCCGCCGGCTGATGCGGGCCCTGGAGCGGGCCTGCGTCCAGCGGGGGGTGCGCTTTGAGGAGGGCAGCGAGGTGCTGGAGCTGATCACGGCCACCGGGTCTGACGCCGGCGCGGCGACTCGCGAGGCCACCGCCACGGACCCGGGCCCAGACGTTGCCTCGCCGCCGGGCATCGCCCCCCGACCCCGACTGGAGGCGGTGCGGCTGCGGCGCGCCGATGGCAGCGAACTGGCCCTGGCCTGCCAGGCGGCGGTGCTGACCTGCGGCGCCTGGAGCGCCCGGCTGTTGCCCCAGCTGCCGGTGTTCCCGGTCAAGGGCCAGATGCTGTCGCTGCAGGGGCCGATCGGCGCCCTGCCGCGGGTGGTGTTCGGCCCCGGCACCTACCTGGTGCCGCGCGAGGACGGCCTGCTGGTGGTGGGCGCCACCAGCGAAGCGGCGGCCGGATTCAGCGAGGGCCTCACCCCCTTCGGCCAGCGCCAGCTGGAGGACGGCATCGCCGCCCTGCTGCCGGCGGCGAGCCAGTGGCCGCCGATGGAGCGCTGGTGGGGCTTTCGCCCCTGCACGCCGGACGAAGGGCCCCTGCTGGGACCGGGGCCGATGGCTGGCCTCTGGCTGGCCACCGGTCATCACCGCAACGGCGTGCTGCTAGCGGCGCTGAGCGCCGAGCTGGTGGCCCGCGGCCTCAGCGGCGGACCCGACCCGACCGATGCCGGGCCGCTGCAGGCCTTCCGCTGGGATCGCTTCTGAGCCCGCTCCCTGGAATCAGCCTGGCGGATCCCGCCAGGCTGATCGGGCGCTCCCTCAGCCTTCGCAGCGCCAGCCCTGATCGGCGGGGGTCCAGTCGCTGAGCTCGGCGGGGCTGAACCAGAGAGCGATCTCGAACTCGGCGGTTTCAGGGGCGTCGGAGCCGTGGATCACATTGCGACCGATGTTGACGGCCAGATCGCCGCGAATCGTGCCGGGCTCGGCCTCCAGGGGCTTGGTGGCGCCGATCAGCTTGCGGGCGCTGGCGATCACACCGTCGCCCTCCCAGACCATCGCCACCACCGGGCCACTGGTGATGAACTCGACCAGACCGGCGAAGAAGGGGCGCTCGCTGTGCACGCCGTAGTGGCTCTCGGCCAGCTCACGGCTGGGGGTGAGCTGCTTGAGTCCGACCAGCTTGAAGCCCTTGCGCTCGAACCGGCCGAGGATCTCGCCCACCAGACCCCGCTGCACCCCGTCGGGCTTGATGGCGATGAAAGAGCGTTCGGTGGCCATGGGAAGTGCTGCGCGGATCCGGGCCATCGTCCGTGGCGGGCGGGCCGGTTGGCAAGTGAGGCCGGCACCTGGGGGCTCAGGGCAAGGGCGATCGCGAGGCTTTCAGCGGACCTTCTGCGTCGCCCGCCCCAGCAGGGCACTGACCAGCTGCAGGCGGGTCTTGACGTTGTACTTGCCGCGGATGCTTTTGCCGTAGTCCTTGACGGTATGGACGGAGATCTGCATGGCATCGGCAATCTGGACATCGGAAAACCCCTTAAGGGCACCTCGAAAAATTGATGTTTTGCCGCCGGCCTTCGGCCAAAAAAAAGCCGCATTGGAGGCGGCAGGGGAGGAAAAAGAAATAGTGATTTCTGAATAAGGCTACCAAGCCAAGCTTTGCCTGG
>JBAPUA010000033.1:0-8545 GCA_049282435.1 Cyanobium sp.
AACTTCACCAAGATCGTGTCCCTCGCTCCGGAGGTGATCTGAACCATGGCCACCGCAACTCCCAAGGCCAAGACCCCGGTGCGCACCAAGATGCGCATCAAGAAGGGCGACACCGTGCAGGTGATCACCGGCAAGGACAAGGGCAAAACCGGTGAGGTTCTGCGCACCCTTCCCTATGAGAACCGCCTGATCGTCCAGGGGATCAACCTGCGCACCCGTCACATCAAGCCCACCCAGGAAGGCGAGACCGGCCGCATCGTCACCGAAGAGGCCTCCGTGCATGCCTCCAACGTGATGCTCTTCTCCACCACCAAGAACGTCGCCAGCCGCGTCGAGATCGTGGTCGACAAGGACGGCACCAAAAAGCGTCGCCTCAAGAAGACCGGTGAGGTGATCGATTGAGCGCAGCACCGGCAAGCGCATCAACCAGCGCCTGGCCGGTGAGGGAACGACACCGCCCTCGATAACTCTCCTTTCCATCTCCCCTTCTCTTTCCCCCCACTTCTGCGCCTTCTGACCACGTCCAGAAGTGCACTCCCTCCCTCCGTCATGTCACTGAAACAGCGCTACCGGGAGACGATCCAGCCCAAGTTGCTGAAGGATCTGAGTCTCTCCAATGTCCACGAGGTCCCCAAGGTGCTCAAGGTCACCGTCAACCGGGGCCTCGGTGAAGCCGCCCAGAATGCCAAGGCGCTTGAGGCCTCGATCACCGAACTGGCCACCATCACCGGTCAGAAGGTGGTGGTGACCCGGGCGAAAAAGGCCATTGCCGGCTTCAAGATCCGACAGGGCATGCCGATCGGCGTCACCGTCACCCTCCGGGGTGAGCGGATGTATGCCTTCCTGGAGCGTCTGATCAACCTGGCCCTGCCTCGCATCCGCGACTTCCGCGGTGTGAGCCCCAGGAGCTTCGACGGTCGGGGCAACTACACCCTGGGCATCCGTGAGCAGATCATCTTCCCCGAGATCTCCTTCGACAAGATCGACGCCATCCGGGGAATGGACGTCACGATCGTGACCAGCGCCCGCAGCGATGAAGAGGGCCGGGCCCTCCTCCGCGAGATGGGGATGCCGTTCCGCAGTAACTGAGGCTCTTCCGGACACGACCATGGCCAACCACGACCCGATTTCCGACATGCTCACCCGCATCCGTAATGCGAGTGAGAAACGTCACGAGAGCACCAGGATTCCTGCATCCCGCATGTCCCGGAGCATCGCCCATGTGCTGCAGCAGGAGGGCTTCATCGCCGCCATTTCCGAAGAAGGAGAAGGCGTCACGAAGCAGCTGGTGCTGGAGCTCAAGTACAGCGGCAAGCACCGCCAGCCCACCATCCGCCGCGTGCAGCGGGTGAGCAAGCCAGGCCTGCGTATTTACAAGAACACCCGCCAGCTGCCCAAGGTGCTGGGCGGCCTCGGAGTGGCGATCATCTCCACCTCCAGGGGTGTGATGAGCGACCGCGATGCCCGTAAACAGGGCGTCGGCGGCGAAGTGCTCTGCTACGTCTACTGATCCCGGGAGGAAACAGCCATGTCACGTATCGGTAAAGCTCCGATTCCCATTCCTGAGAAGGTGAGCGTCACCCTCAACGGCCTTGACGTCACGGTCAAGGGACCCAAGGGTGAACTCAACCGCACCCTGCCCGATGGTGTCACCATCAGCCAGGACGGCGACACCCTGGTGGTCGCTCCGGCCAGCGAGAACCGTCGCTCCCGCGAGCGCCACGGCCTCAGCCGCACCCTCGTCGCCAACATGGTCGAGGGCGTCAGCCAAGGGTTCACCCGCAAGCTGGAAATCGTCGGCGTGGGTTACCGCGCCTCCGTCCAGGGCACGAAACTGGTGGTCAGCGCCGGTTATAGCCATCCGGTCGAGATGGTGCCTCCCGCCGGCGTCACCTTCGCCGTCGAGGGCAACACCAACGTGCTGGTCTCCGGCGCCGACAAGGAACTGGTCGGCAACGAAGCCGCCAAGGTGCGCGCCATTCGTCCGCCCGAGCCCTACAAGGGCAAAGGCATCAAGTACGAAGGTGAGCGGATCCTGCGCAAAGCCGGCAAGACCGGCAAGAAATAGAGGTCTGCAAGAGCACCGTTAGCCTGATCCCCATGTCTTCCATCTCCCGCAAACAGCAGACCCAGAAGCGCCACCGTCGCCTGCGTCGTCTGCTCTCCGGCACTGCCGACCGGCCCAGGTTGGCGGTATTCCGCTCCAACAACCACATCTACGCCCAGGTCATCGACGACGACGCCCAGAACACCCTCTGTGCGGCCTCGACCCTCGACAAGGACCTGCGCACCAGCCTCAAGGCCGGTGCCACCTGCGATGCTTCGATCGCCGTGGGCCAACTGGTCGCCCAACGTGCCCTCGCCAAGGGAATCCAGCAGGTGGTCTTCGATCGCGGCGGCAACCTGTATCACGGCCGGGTCAAGGCCCTCGCCGATGCCGCCCGGGAAGCGGGCCTTCAATTCTGATCCTGCTCTCACCATGACCGAAACCAACGACCAGATTCAGACCAGCGACATCCCGGCGGCCTCCGACGTTCCCGCAGCGGCTGAAGGCCAGCAGCAGGAGCGCCGTGGCGGCGGCGGCAAGGGTGGTGGCGACCGCGATCGTCGCGGCGGCGGCGGCCGGGGCCGTGACAACCGGCGTGGCCAGGAGCGGGACTCCGAATGGCAGGAGCGGGTGGTGCAGATCCGCCGCGTCTCCAAGACCGTCAAAGGCGGTAAGAAGATGAGCTTCCGCGCCATCGTCGTCGTCGGCAACGAACGGGGCCAGGTCGGCGTCGGTGTCGGCAAGGCCGGCGATGTGATCGGCGCTGTCCGCAAGGGCGTGGCCGACGGCAAGAAGCATCTGGTCAAGGTTCCCCTGACCCGCACCAGCTCGATCCCCACCCTCAGCAACGGCCGCGATGGCGCCGCCAGTGTGCTGATCCGTCCGGCCGCTCCCGGTACCGGTGTGATCGCGGGCGGTTCGATCCGCACAGTGCTCGAACTGGCCGGCATCAAGAACGTGCTGGCCAAACGGCTGGGCTCCAAGACCCCGCTCAACAATGCCCGTGCCGCCATGGTGGCCCTGGCCGGCCTTCGCACCCACAAGGAGACCGCCAAGGAGCGGGGCATCTCCCTTGAGCAGATCTACTCCTGAGATCCCCGATGACCTCCTTCTCTCTCGATTCCCTCCAGCCCCAGCCCGGCTCCCGTCGGCGCAAGACCCGCAAGGGTCGGGGTATTGCCGCGGGCCAGGGCGCCAGCTGCGGCTTCGGCATGCGGGGCCAGAAGTCCCGCTCGGGCCGGCCCACCCGCCCCGGCTTCGAGGGTGGCCAGATGCCCCTCTACCGGCGCGTGCCCAAGCTCAAGCACTTCCCTCTGGTCAACCCCAAGGAGTTCACGGTCATCAACGTGAGCAAGCTGGCTGACCTCGCCGCCGGCAGCACCGTCAGCCTGGATTCTCTGGTCAAGGACGGCCTGGTCACCAGCCCCAAGCACCCGCTCAAGGTGCTGGGCAACGGCGAACTCCAAGTCAAGCTCACCGTCCAGGCGGCCGCCTTCACTGCCAGCGCCCGCGACAAGATCGAGGCCGCCGGCGGCACCTGCGAGATCACCGGCTGAGTCCGTTGTCCCGCCCCGTCTGCTCCTAGGTTCAGAGCCGTCTGCCGCCGCCATCCGGCCGGCAGGCGGCTCTTTGCGTCGCTCGGCATCCCCCTGCCGAAGCGGATCGCCCACCCCCCTCTCTCCCCTCAGCATCCGTCATGGTCGTCAGCAGGGGGCGCAACCCCAGCGCCGCTGAAATCATCAGCCAGCTGTTCCAGGCGAAGACCCTCAGGGACCGGGTTCTCACCACCCTCGGGCTGTTGATGCTCGTGCGTCTGGGGATCTACATCCCCGTGCCGGGAATTGATCGCGTCGCCTTCCAGGAGTTCCTCTCCCGCGGTGGCCAGCTGATCGGCTTCCTGAACATCTTCACCGGTGGCGGCCTCTCCACCCTGGGCATCTTCGCCCTGGGCATCCTGCCCTTCATCAACGCCTCGATCATCCTGCAGCTGCTCACCGCTGCCCTGCCCCAACTGGAGGATCTCCAGAAGAACGAGGGCGAGGCCGGTCGCCGCAAGATCGCCCAGATCACGCGCTACGTGGCCCTGGGCTGGGGAATCCTGCAGAGCACGGTCTTTGCCCTGATCCTGCGCCAGTACGCCCTGCCCGGCTTACCCGACTGGCTGTTCGTGCTGCAGACCAGCCTGGCCCTGGTCACCGGCTCGATGGTGGTGATGTGGATCAGCGAGGTGATCACGGAGCGGGGCATCGGCCAGGGCGCCTCGCTGGTGATCTTCATCAACATCGTCGCCACCTTGCCGAACGCCCTGGGCTCCACGATCCAGCTGGCTCAGACCGGCGATCGCAGCACCGTCGGCGGCATCGTCATCCTGGTTCTGGTCTTCCTGGTGACGATCGTCGGCATCATTTTTGTGCAGGAGGGCAATCGGCGCATCCCGATCGTCAGCGCCAAGCGCCAGGTGGGTGGCTCGGGCATGCTCTCCGCCCGCCAGAGCTACCTGCCGCTCAAGCTCAACGCCGGCGGCGTGATGCCGATCATCTTCGCCTCGGCGGTGGTGTTCCTGCCGTTGACGATCGCCAACCTCACCCGCAACCCCTGGCTGGTCAAAGCCGCCGGCTACCTCAGCCCCAACAGCAGCACCCCGTGGCTCTATCCCCTGGTGTTCTTCGCGCTGATCCTCGGCTTCGGCTTCTTCTATGCCTCACTGACCGTCAACCCGGTCGACATCGCCACCAATCTCAAACGCAGCGGTGTGGCGATTCCGGGCGTACGCCCAGGCTCAGCCACCGCCAACTATCTGGGCGGGGTTCAGAACCGTCTCACCCTGCTGGGGGGACTGTTCCTGGGCTTCGTGGCGATCATCCCCTCAGCGATCGAGGGCGCCACCCAGGTGAGCACCTTCCAGGGCCTGGGGGCCACCTCGCTGCTGATCCTGGTGGGGGTGGCCATCGACACCGCCAAACAGGTCCAGACCTACGTGATCTCCCAGCGCTACGAGGGCATGGTGCGGCAGTGATCCGCCGCTGCCGAAACCCTGTCCCCGCAACCTCTCAACGCCACAGCACAAGCCCGCCGTCAAATCTCGCTGACGTCCCCGTCCACCTCCAGCCATGAAGCAACGCCTCCTCTTCCTCGGCCCCCCCGGCGCCGGCAAGGGCACCCAGGCCCAGCGCCTGGCCGCCAGTCACGGCCTGCTGCACCTCTCCACCGGGGACCTGCTGCGAGCCGAGGTCCAGGCCGGCAGCGATCTTGGCCGCCAGGTCGAAGCGGTGATGGCCAGCGGCGAACTGGTCAGCGACGATCTGGTGCTCGCCATTGTGCGCAGCCGCCTGGAGCACCATGGCCAGGGCTGGCTGCTCGACGGTTTCCCCCGCAATCTGGCCCAGGCCGAAGCCCTCGATCGCCTGCTGGCCGAGCTCGACCAGCGGATCGAACGGGTGGTGCTGATGGAACTCGATGACGCTGTGCTGCTCCAGCGCCTACTGGGCCGCGGCCGCGCCGATGACAACGAACAGGTGATCCGCCATCGCCTGGAGGTCTACCGCCAGCAGACCGCCCCCCTGATCGCCCACTACCGCGACCTGGGCCTGCTGGAATCCGTCGAAGCGGCGGGCAGTGTCGAGGAGATCGCTGAGCGGGTCAGCGCCTTGCTCGTGGCTTGAGCGCCAGAACCACCGGGACCACATTGACCCGTGTGATAGTGTGCTCGTTTGCAAAATCGGAGAGCACAACTCCCATGAAGGTGCGTGCCTCAGTCAAGAAAATGTGCGACAAATGCCGGGTGATCCGTCGCCACGGCCGAGTGATGGTCATCTGTACCAATCCCAAGCACAAGCAGCGCCAGGGCTGATCCCTGGGCCTGCCGGTTCCCGCCCCTGGCGGAGCCCCGTCCCACCGATCCCGCCCCCGGGCGTCGATCGTTTCCCATTCGCCTCCGGGCGCGTGCAAGCCGCCCTCCCAGGCGACCCCTTCCGCCCCCGGGCGGACCCCCTGCCCCCCTGATCATTTCTCCAACGTGGCTCGGATCGCCGGTGTCGACATCCCTCGTGACAAGAGGGTCGAGATCTCTCTCACCTACGTCTATGGCATCGGTCTCACCCGTGCCCGCAAGATCCTGGCCAAAAGCGGCGTCAACCCTGACATCCGCGTCAAGGACCTGAGCGACGCCGACGTGCAGAAACTGCGCGGAGCCGCCGAATCCTTCACCCTCGAAGGTGACCTGCGTCGCGAGGAGGGCATGGCCCTCAAGCGCCTCCAGGACATCGGCTGCCTGCGCGGTCGTCGCCATCGCATGGGCCTGCCCGTGCGCGGCCAACGCACCCGCACCAATGCCCGCACCCGCCGCGGTGCACGCAAGACGGTCGCAGGCAAGAAGAAGTAAGCCGTCGCCGCATCGTCCCAGCTCCAGCAGCTGGTGGTTCTGCAGCGGCGCTCCAGGTCATGGCCGCAGACCGCTCAGGCCCCGGATACCCCGGAGTCGGATTCCGGTTTTCAGGCCACTCCAGGCCTCCCCGTTCCGGCCTTCGTGCCGGGTTCCGATCCCGCCGCTGCCCCTTCCGGGGGGCGTCGTCACCGGGGTCTCCTCCAAGTCCCACGATCACCTCCCTGCCCCCGCAGGACCTCTTCCATGGCCAAGCCCGCCAAGAAAACAGGCCCCAAGAAGGCCAAACGCAATGTGCCCAATGGTATGGCGCACATTCAGAGCACGTTCAACAACACCATTGTTTCGATCACCGACACCGCCGGTGAGGTGATCAGCTGGTCATCGGCCGGAGCCAGCGGCTTCAAGGGAGCCCGCAAGGGCACCCCCTTCGCCGCCCAGACCGCCGCCGAAGCCGCCGCCCGTCGTGCCCTCGAGCAGGGCATGCGCCAGATCGAAGTGCTGGTGCGCGGTCCCGGTTCCGGACGTGAAACGGCCATCCGGGCCCTGCAGGTCGCCGGCCTCGAGATCACCCTGATCCGCGACGTCACGCCCCTGCCCCACAACGGCTGCCGGCGCGCCAAGCGTCGTCGGGTCTGATCCCGCCAGCCCAGCGCCTTCGCCATCAGGCTTCGTCCCTTCTCCGCCTTCTCAGACCGTGTTGCAGTACCAGATCGATCGGGTCGAGCACCAGGTTGCCGACGACCGCTCCCAGACGGGCGTTTTCGTGATCGGTCCCCTGGACCGTGGCCAGGCCACCACCCTGGGCAACGCCCTGCGGCGGGTTCTGATCGGGGGCCTTGAGGGCAGCGCGATCACCGCCGTGCGCATCGCCAACGTCAACCACGAATACGCCACGGTGCCGGGCGTCAAGGAGGACGTCCTCGACATCCTGCTCAACTGCAAGTCGGTGCCGGTCAACAGCCGCAGCCGCGAGCTGGAGATCGGCCGCCTGGTGGTCAATGGCCCCGCCACCGTCACCGCCTCCGATCTGCAGTTCTCCTCCCAGGTGCAGGTGATCGACGGTGCCCGGCTGATCGCCGTGGTGGCCGACGGCCACAGCCTCGAGATGGAGGTGCACGTGGAGCGCGGCACGGGCTATCGCCCGGTCGATCGCCACAACGAGGACACCAGTGCCATTGATCTGCTCCAGATCGATGCGGTGTTCATGCCCGTTAAGCGCGTCAACTACAGCGTCGACGAAACCGCCGTCGGCGAGGGTGGCTCGGCCCGCGAGCGCCTGCGGCTCGAGATCGAGACCAACGGCAGCATCACCCCCGATGACGCCATGGCCCAGGCGGCCAACCAGCTGATCAGCCTGTTCCAACCGCTGGCCAGTCTCACCATGAACGAGGAGCCGGGTCTCGAGCCCGAACCCTCGGCCGAAGCCCAGATCCCCCTGGAAGAACTGAACCTCTCGGTTCGGGCCTACAACTGCCTCAAGCGCGCTCAGGTCAACTCCGTCTCCGATCTGATGGGCTTCAGCTACGAGGATCTGCTGGAGATCAAGAACTTCGGCTCCAAGTCCGCCGACGAGGTGATCGAAGCCCTCGAACGGATCGGCATCTCCCTGCCCCAGAGCCGCACGAGCGCCTGAGCGCTCCCTGCGCTCCCCCTCCCCGAAGCCCCTTTCGCGACAGACAGCCCGAGACCCGAACCATGCGACACCAGTGCCGAGTCCCCTTGCTGGGACGCCCCGCCGACCAACGCAAAGCCTTGCTGCGTGGCCTCACCACCCAGCTGATCCGCGAAGGTCGCGTCACCACCACCAAGGCCCGCGCCAAAGCCCTGCGCGATGAAGCCGAGCGCATGATCACGCTCGCCAAGGACGGCAGCCTGTCCGCCCGCCGCCGCGCCATCGGCTACATCTACGACAAGCAGCTGGTCCACGCCCTGTTCGACAAGGCCCAGGATCGCTACGGCGAACGCAATGGTGGCTACACCCGCATCATCCGCACCGTGCCCCGCCGCGGTGACAACGCCGAGATGGCGATCATCGAACTCGTCTGAACCCAACGGCCGCCCATTCCAGCGCCGGCACCGTTGCCGAACCCTCGTCTCTGGAGAGAGCCGCGACC
>JBAPUA010000034.1:0-7350 GCA_049282435.1 Cyanobium sp.
GGACTGGACAGTCGGTCGAACTGTCAGGCAGGTGGCTCCATGTCCTCCATCACCAGCGGCGTCCATGAACTGATCCTGCGCAGCCGGGAGGTGGACCTGGCCGGTCAACTGACGCTGCCGCCCGACACCTGCGGTCTGGTGTTGTTCGCCCATGGCAGCGGCAGCAGCCGCTTCAGCCAGCGCAATCGCCGCGTGGCGGAGGTGCTGGTGGAGGCTCGCCTGGGCACCCTCCTGTTCGACCTGCTGACCCCCGCCGAGGAGCAGCGCGACCGGATCGACCAGGCCCTGCGCTTCGACATCCCGCTGCTCAGCCAGCGCCTGATCGGCGCCATGGACTGGACCCGGCAACGACAGGATCTGGCCAGGCTGCCCCTGGGCCTGTTCGGCGCCAGCACAGGCGCCGCCGCCGCGCTTCAGGCCGCGGTGGCGCGGCCGCAGCTGGTGGAAGCCGTGGTGTCCCGCGGTGGACGCCCCGATCTGGCCATGGAGGTGCTCGGGTCCGTCAGCTGCCCCACCCTGCTGATCGTCGGCGGCCTGGACTTCGAGGTGCTGAAGCTCAACCGTCAGGCCGCTTCCCGGCTGCGGGCCCCCCATTCCCTGCTGGTGATCCCCGAAGCCAGCCATCTGTTCGAGGAACCCGGCGCCATGACCCATGTGGCCGACCTGGCTCGGGACTGGTTTCTGCAGAACCTGGTCCCCACCAAGGCCTGAAGCCATCCGTCCCGCCGCCGACAGATCCATGTCCGTGCAGCCGCCCCTCTGGGCCGACCGCCATCAGGCCGGGCTGGTTCTGGCTGAAGCCCTCGGCGATCGGCGCGACCACGCAGAAGACACCCTGCTGCTGGCCCTGCCGCGGGGCGGGGTGGCGGTGGCGGCGGCGATGGCCGCCCAGCTGCGGCTGCCGCTGGCCACCTGGTCGGTGCGCAAGATCGCCGACCCGGCCTGGCCGGAGCTGGCCATCGGGGCGGTGGCCGCCCATGGGGTCGTGGTCTGGCGCAATGGCGACGCGGCGCGGCGACGGGCACAGGCCGCCCAGCGGCAGGGCTGGCTCGCGGCTCAGCAACAGGAACTGGAACGGCGGCGGCGCCTGTTCGGCGATCCCGAGGACGAGCAGCTGCGTCATCGCCATCTGATCGTGGTCGATGACGGCATCGCCACCGGCATGACTGTCAAGGCGGCGCTGCTGTCGCTGCAAACCCTGGCACCGGCTTCGTTATGCCTGGCGGTGCCGGTGGTGGAGCGCAGCGTGGCCGGCGAACTGGAAGCACTGGTCGATCAGCTGGTGGCCCTGGCCCTGGTCGACGATCTCAGGGCCGTGGGGCTCTGGTACCGGCAGTTTGAGCAGCTCCACGATGAAGAGGTACTGGAGCTGCTGCGTCAGCAGACCTTCGCCATGGAGGCCCGGGCCTCCCGCAGCAGATCCGAGGGCTTGAGGTGAAAGCACTGCTGGAAATCGACACTGAACAGGCTGAGAGAGCGATAGCCGCAGGCGATGGCGATGCTGGCCACGCTGTCGTTGGGACTGGGACGCTCCAGCCGCTGCCGGGCCAGATCAAGACGCTGGCTGCGAATCCACTGGGTGGGCGTACAGCCCAACCGCTCGCGGAATGCATATTGCAGGGCGCGACGTGAATAATGGCTGCGAGACTCCAACAGGGTGAGATTAAGCGGTTGATCGAGATTGGCCTTGATGAAATCGATGAGTTCATCAAAAGCATCACGGCCCTGGCGCTCCCGCTGCCGCAGGCGATCAAAGACCCCCTCATGAGCGAGGTCCGGAACCAGCATCCCCGCCAGATGTCGATAGATCTGGTCCTCCAACTGCAGTTTCTCCAGGAAAACTGGACTGATATCCAGCAGCCGATCGACCTTCTCGATCAGCTCGCCCAACATGGCCAGCAGCGAAGACGACAATGGATCGGCTGGCAGCAACCAGCACTCGCCATTTTGCAGAAGCAGCTCATCCCCAAGCCCAACGATACTTCTCCCACCCATCAATCCGACGGTCTGCAGCAGACGCTGCGGATCAAAATGGAACGCAACGACGCTGTAAGGCCCGCCTGAGCAAACCATCTGCGAACCGCCATTCAAACCCACATTCCGACCTGAAACCATCAGGCAGTCCCCGGCACCCAGACACCAGCTGCGACCCTGATATTGAAAGACTGCCTCGCCGCCATAGCCAAGCAGCACGGTGGGCCAGATCGGCTGGCCAAGACTGGTGCCGGCCGAGTAGCCCATCGTCGCCACGATGTCCAGATAACCGACCTTGATGTCATAGCTGCACCGCCAGCTGACCATCTCAACATCGATGTCGCTGCCATCGCCAAGAGCCAGCGCCACAGTTCCCTGCTCAAGCCTCTGCGGGGCAGGCTCGTCATCAACCAACCTCAGGCGTCGCCTGAAGGGATTGGGAAGAGCTGAAAGTTCAGTGCAATAATCAAACTTCATTTGCCCAGTCACGGATTAAATGATTAACTCGAGTATTCTCAGATTTATTGCTCAATTGGTAAATATCTGGACGAACAATTTTTACGACTTTGCGTCCTGAAGGCCTTTGCAGCACAGCGGCTCCCTTGGCCGCGGCCGGGGCTTTCCAGGGTCTCATTGGCCTGGACGTCACACCTCACCGTGACTGGCCATTGCCAGCACGATACAGCTCTGTAGCGCCTGATATGTGGCATGGGTCAAAGTAAACGAAAATGGAGCAGGCTCCAGAAATGGCTTTCAATAGTCTTCCTGGAACAGCGATCGGCGTCCAGACAACTTTGCGCAAGTCGCCCTAGGAGCTGATGAGCATAGTCGCCCATCCGCAGCCGATCCGTTCCAGATTGTATAAATCATTGCGCTTTTCTAGAATATTTTCGTTTCCGTTACTGCTCTGGCGAGTCGTCCCCTTACTCTTTGCTCAATGGCTCTGGCCCAGTGGCATCACAGTCAATCGTCAAGGACGACACCACGCAGCAGCCAGCTCAACCTGCCTATGTCGTGGCCATCGGTGCTTCCGCCGGAGGCCTGGAGGCCATCGAGGGGCTAGTCCAGCACCTGCTGCTGCCATGCCGGTGCACTTACATCGTTGCCCAGCATCTAGCCCCCGACCATCCGAGCCACCTGGTCGAACTGATCGCCCGGTTCACCAGCCTCACCGTGGTCAGCGCGGTCGATGGCGCCGCTCTTGAGCCAGGCATGATCGTGATCGCCCCCCCCAACCGCGACGTCGCTATCGAAGCTGGGGGCCTGCGGGTCACTGAACCTCCGCAGCGCTACGGGCCCAGCCCCTGCATTGACCTGCTGTTCGAATCCTTGGCGGAGCACTGGGGCGAAAAAGGCATCGCGGTGGTTTTGTCCGGTACCGGTTCCGATGGCTCCCGTGGACTGAGGGCCGTCAGAGGCGCCGGTGGCCTGACGATCGCCCAGTCCCCCCAGGAGGCGAAGTTCGACAGCATGCCCCGGGCCGCCATCTCCCTGGGCGGCGCTGAGCTGGTGCTGGAGGCCACCGCGATCGGCGATCGGCTCAATGAGTTGATGCGGGGCAGAGAACCAATAGAACGTAGGCAGCTGCCCGAACCGGAAATGGTCCTGCTCGACACCCTGCTCAGCAGGCTGAAGCAGGTCAGTGATATTGATTTCTCAACCCATAAGGAATCGACCCTGTTTCGCCAGATCAAACGCCGCATGGCGATCTGTGGCATCAGCAATCTTGACGACTACATCCCCCTGCTCAATTCGAAAAGTGGCGAAATCCAGGCTTTAACACAGAGCCTGCTGGTCAACGTTACAGAGTTCTTCCGCGATCCACATGCATTTAAAGCCCTGCAAGAGCAGCTGCAAACCCGCCTGAAAAAATTGACCCCGCCGGCACAACTTCGCGTCTGGGTGCCGGGATGTTGCAGCGGCCAAGAGGCTTACTCGATCGCCATGGTGGTCAGTGACATTCTGAACCATCCATCGGAACTGGCCTCCCAGTTGAGGATCTTCGCCACCGATCTCGATGATCAGAGTCTGGCGATCGCTCGCCGGGGCCGCTATCCGATCTCAGCCACAGCGTCGATTCCTGGCGACCTGTGCAGCCGCTACTTTACGGAACGCAATAACGAAATGGAGGTGAGCAAAGCCTTGCGCAACTCCATTGTCTTTGCTCACCACAACCTCTGCAAAGATCCTCCCTTCCCCCATCTCGATCTGATTTCCTGCCGCAATACATTGATTTACTTCACACCAGAGGTGCATGATTCGCTGCTGGATCTGTTTGCCTTCTCCCTGCGGCCCGGGGGGCTGCTGTTGCTGGGGAGTTCGGAAACCATCGGCAACCGCAACCCAGAGTTCAGTGTCGAAGACGCCAGCCAACACCTCTACAGACGCACCAACGCAGACAGCAAACAACGCGCCCCAATCTCCCAGACTTCAAGCCAAATTTTGGCTCATGCCCGCGGCAAGGTGGAGCGGCTGAGCCCGTCACGACACACCGTGCCGGAGCAGCATGTGGCCTTGCTGGAGGCGCTGGTTGGCCAGCTCTGCCCCCCCGCTCTGGTGCTCGATCAGAACCATGACCTGGTGGAGGTCATCGGGGATGTCACTCCTTACTGCCGCCTGCCCCAGGGCCGGATGACCGCCGCGGCTACCGCCTTTCTTCGCCCGGAGCTGCAGGCAGAAGCGCGGGTCCTGTTTCTGCTGGTGCGGGCCGATCGCAGCAGCGCCAGAAGCGAGCCGCTGCGGCTGGACGGCATCAAGGCGCCGATTCGACTGATGGCCTCGCCCCTGCAGCAGGGCGATCGCACGCTCACGCTGCTGCGCTTCCAGACGGAGAGTGAAGCCATCATCCCCGGCCCCGCAACGTTCGCCGAGGGCCAACGGGGTGTGGCCCTCGGCGAGGAGATCAAGCGCCTGGAGCAGGAACTGCTCTCCAGCCAGGTCAATCTGCGGCGCTCCCTCTGCGAACTGGAGCAGACCAATGAAGAGCTGGAGACCTCCTCGGAGGAACTGCAGGCCTCCTCCGAAGAACTGCAGGCCTCGAACGAAGAGCTGGTGGCCTCCAACGAGGAGCTCCAGGCCACCAATGAGGAGCTCGCCTCCTTGAACCAGCAGCTGCGCAGCCGCAACGATCAGATGGAGCATCTCAACAACGATCTGGAGAACATCCAGGCCTCCCTGAGCCAGGGGATGGTGATCCTGGACCGCAATCTGCGGATCACCCGTTTCTCCCCCCTGGCAGTGCGCGTGTTTGGGCTGGTCGACAGCGACATCGGCCAACCTCTGATCGGGGTGCCCACCACGGTGCCCCTGCCGGAGCTGCGCCAAACCCTGCTGGCGGTCCTGAAAAGCGGCCAGCGCCGCAACCTCGAAGCCAGCAGCGAGGAGGTTTCCTATTTGGTGCAGTTCATGCCATACCAGGAACAGGACGGGCAGTGTCTGGGGGTGATCATCTCACTGACGGACGTCTCCGAGCTGGTGGCCCTGCGCCGGGCCGCCGAGGCGGCGCTGAGCGATTTCACCAGCCTCACCAACACTCTGGAGATGGCTGTGTGGAAAAAGGATCTCTCCCTGCTGAAGCTGCTGTACATGAGTGATCCCATCCGGGCCATCAGCGGTTGGAACCCCATGGAGCTCTTTCACCAGCCCCATCTGTTGGAGCAGGCCATCGACCCCGCCGATCTCGCCCTGGTGCGGACAGGTCGCAATGTCAGTCAGGGCGAGTGGTCACTGGTCTACCGGTTAATCAGCAGGGATGGAAGCAAGCACTGGGTGCAGGAATCGGCCAGAGTGATGCGGGAGAGTGGGGATCCTGTGGTGGTGGGCACCCTCACCGACATCACCGAACTGCGTGCCCTCGAACAGCAGGTCGGGGAGCTGACAACCACCGTGGGAGCGATTCTCAACACCAGCCTGTTGGCCATCGCTGGCCTGGATGCAGACTTGCATCTGATGTTGGCCAACGACAGCTTCTGTGCCGTGGCGGGCTACAGCCAGCAGGAAATTCAGGGCATGGCTGCGGCCGCCTTTGCTCCAGGGCCGCAGGACCTCGGACCTGATGGCAGGACCCGGTCAGGCGATGACCTCGCCAGCGCCGTCCGGGCAGCTCTGAAATCACCGGATCAGCAGCAGCGGCGATGGTTGGCCCTCCGCAGTCAGGACGGCAACATCCATGCCATGGAGGCCGAAATCAAGTGCGTTGGCGAGCAAACAGGCCAGCTGAGAGTGCTGCTGATCGCTCAGGAACGGGAGCCGGGATCAACCTGATCGCCGTACCCATCGGACCTGACCTCATGGTCAGGACCTTCGTTGAGCGACTGGCTGATCAGGAGTGCAGCGAACTCTCCGGGGGAACGGCCGCAAGCTGCAGCCAGCCGGGATAGCTGCTCGTGGGCCTCAGCCGAAAGGGACAACTCCAGACGCTTGGGGAAAACAGCTGGATCAAGTCGCCAAGGTGAGTCATCCAGCGGGATCGATCCAGCCTGCTGCAACAGGTCGGAGGAAGGGGGAAAATCGGGGGAAATGTTCGTCAAATCCTAATTCGTCCTGCCGCAATTTGAATATAAATTTTTATCCACACTGCCGCCCCTCAAGGGATCTGGGCTGCTGACGAGGTGGATAGGAGTGAATGCGCCTGCGCTGAAGCTCGCTGGGGCATGAAGTCCAGCTCACCCAGGTCTTCGTTCAGTGAGCCTGGCGACGATCGACTCCCAGAACTTGAGGCCCATCGCTCAAGCGACCGCATCGACTTGAGCCAAGGCGGGGAGAAAGCAAGTGAACGCGATGCCGAAGGGACGGCCCTGGCACGAATTGATCTGAAGCCAGGCGAGGCATCATCAAGGTCCCTGGGCCGGAGTCGCCCCTTCTGCCCTGGAGCAGCGCCGCTCTGTTGATCTCGAAGCCCTGACTCACCCGGTGGCCCTGGCTCAGGTCACCGGGTGATCCAACCACCCGCCATCGACGGGGCTGGACTGTCAGAACAGGCTCTCAACTATCCCTGAGATGACCATTCCCGCGGACCTTCCTCTCCATAGGCTGGGACAGGCCCATTCCCATCAGCTCCTGGTGAGCTGGCACACCTGCCACCGGCAGCCTCACTGGGTTTCGCAAGGAATCCTCCAGAAGATAGGCGCAGAGATTGGAAACCGAACGCCCCTCTTCTTCGGAGCGGCTCAACAACGCTTCATGGACGTGATAGCTGAGGGTGATCGTGATTCGCCTGGGCTGACGTTGCAGCATCCGAAGCCGTTCATTCATCGTTGGTTCCTTCTGAAAGGGGAAAGGTGTTGGCCTGCTGGTAGCAGAACAATGAACGCTGTAGTCGTACAGCTATTGCGCAGCAATCCTATCCACAGTTGCCCCACCCCAGCAGCACAACTC
>JBAPUA010000035.1:0-12043 GCA_049282435.1 Cyanobium sp.
GGCCAGGCCCATGCAGGGGTAGCGATCGGCGTCGGGCTGGCGGAAGCTGAGGCTGCCCACTTCGGTGAGATCAAGCCGGCGCCAGGGGGTTTCAACTCGCTCCGGCCAGCTCATGCAGCAGAGGATCGGCAGCTTCATGTCGGGCCAGCCGAGCTGGGCCAGCACTGAGGAATCGGCCAGCTCGACCATCGAATGAATGATGCTCTGGGGATGGATGACGATCTCGATCTGGTCGTAGTCGAGGCCGAACAGGTAGTGAGCTTCGATCACCTCCAGGCCCTTGTTCATCAGGGTGGCCGAATCCACCGTGATCTTGCGGCCCATGCTCCAGTTGGGATGGCTGGTGGCATCCGCCACCGTGGCCTTGACCAGATCGGCGGGGGCCCAGTCGCGGAAGGCGCCGCCGGAGGCGGTGAGCTGGATGCGGCGCAGCCCGGGCGTGGGCCTGCCGGTGGAGAGCCGGGCCGTCTCGGGCCAGGGGGTGCCCTGCAGGCACTGGAAGATGGCGGAGTGTTCGGAGTCGGCGGGCAGCAGGCGGCTGCCGCTGCGGGCCAGCTCCGGCAGCACCACCGGCCCGGCGGCGATCAGGGTCTCCTTGTTGGCCAGGGCCAGATCCTTGCCGGCCCGGATCGCTGCCAGGGTGGGCAACAGGCCGGCGCAACCAACAATGCCCGTCACCACCAGATCGGCGCTGGGCCAGGCGGCGGCGGCGCAGATCCCCTCGCTGCCCCCCAGCAGTTCCGGCAGGCGTCGGGGCCTGAGGTCCGGTTCCAGCGCCTGCAGCCGTTGGCGCAGCTCGGCCACCAGCTCGGCGTCAGCCAGGGCGACAACCTCCGGGCCATGGCGCCGGATCTGCTCGATCAGCAGATCGAGATTGCGACCGGCGCTGAGGGCCACCACCCGGAAGCGGTCCGGAAACTCCTCGACGATCTCCAGGGTCTGGGTGCCGATCGATCCGGTGGACCCCAGCACGGCGATGGCTTTCACGGCGGGCTCCCGAAGGACACGGTTGGGCCCATAGTTTCCCACTGTCTCTGGCACTGTCTCCGGCGCCTCCGGGGCTGCGGGCGCCAGGCCCAGCGCCGTGGGGGCTTAACTGGGGGCATTGCCTGGTCCCCATGCTCTGGTTGCAGCGCTGGAACTTCATCGAGAGGGCCCGGCAGGAGCGCGTCCTCTGGGATGCCTTTGAGCGGGGCGCCGACCTGGAGGCCCTGATCGAGACCTGCCGGCTCGAGGCCGAAACCGGCGATCCCCAGGCCCGATTCCGTCTGGAGATCTGGCAGACCAGCCGGCAGCGGATCCGCAGGATCGAGGCGATGATGAAGGACAAGCAGGCACCAGGCCCCGGCGACGACTGAGAGCCGGCCATTACCGCTGAGATGGATGTCTTCAGCGGGCCGCCTTGAGCCAGGGCACTGCCAGGGCCACGGCCACGCTCAGGATCAGTCCGAGGCCGGCCTTGAGCAGATCGGGCCCCAGGATCCGCAGGCTGTCGCCCGGAGTCAGCATGCCCTGCCGCTGGCGCAGGGCGAGTTCGCGGCCGCCCAGCAACCCCAGAAACACCCAGGTGGTGCTGAGCGGCAGGGGGCTCCAGCGGCTCAGGCCGAATAGGATCAGGCCGTACAGCGCCGAGATCAGGGTGGTGGCTCGGGGATCCTCGCTGTTGCTCTTGCTGATCAGCAGCTGCTGGATAGCGCCGCCGTTGGTCGCCGCCAGCAGGCACACCCCCAGGCACAGGGCCAGCAGCGAGGCGGCCATTTCGGTGGCGTCGAGCTGGCGCGGCAGATAGATGTAGAGATTGGCCAGGTCCTGGATCAGCCACTGGCTCCAGAGCCAGCCACTGGCCAGCCACTGCAGCAGCAGCCAGAGGCGAGGGTCACTGACTGTGGCCTCTTCGGTTCCCGCCGGATCAACGCGCCGCCGCGCCGTCTGGGCCGCCAGGGCCGCCTGGACACCGCTGTACAGCGTCAGCGCCAGCAGGAAGGCCACGGTGTAGCCCACCAGCGAATGCCCCAGCACCTGGGGCAGGTTGGCCGGCGTGAAGGCCGTCAGCACCAGGAAGGAGGTGCTGACCGGAGCCCCCCACTGGGTCAGGGCCAGCACCGCCAGCGGCGGTATCAGATCCGGCCAGCCCAGGGGCACCCCGGTCGCGAAGTGGGCCAGTCGCCCCCAGGCGGGATCGCCGGCGCCCCGCAGCCAGCCCAGCAGCAACACCGCCAGCAGCACTGCGCACAGAAACAGTGCCTGCCACGGCCTGGCGATCCGCCCGCGGTTGGCGGCCAGGAACGGTCCCAGGGTCTGCAGGGCGTCGTTGCCGATCACGGCAGAGCTGGCCAGCAGGAAGCCGGTGGCCTGCAGCGGCGTGATCGCCGCGCTCACCCCCGCAGCCAGACCGTGACGGCACCGGGTTTGTCCACCAGCTCAATGCCCTGGGCCTTCAGCTCAGCGCGCAGGCGGTCGGCGCTGGCAAAATCCCGCGCCGCCTTGGCCGCCTTGCGCTGTTCCACCAGTGCCTCGATGGCGGCATCGCTGAGCTGGTTAGGGGCCGTGATGCCTGTTGGATTCCCCGTTCTGGGCTGGATGTTGAGGCTTCCGGTGATCGTTGGCGCCTCGCCGCTGGATCCCGGGATGGTCAAAAGCCTTGACGGGTCAGGCTTGAGCCCGAGCACGTCTGCCAGTTCCAGGAGCAACCGCCAACGGCCGCCCAGTCCCAGGTCCGCCTCGCTGGGGGAATCGCCGATGCGCAGGCGATTGGCCAGGGCCCGCAGCGGGCGGGCCAGCTCGAACAGCTCGCCGAGGGCGGCGGCGGTGTTGAGGTCGTCGTCCATGGCCTCGCGGAAACGATCGCGGCTCTGGCGGAGCTCCTTCGGCAGGGCGGCAGGGGTCCCAACCTGGCTGTCATACCAGTCCAGTCGATCGCGATAAATGTTGCCGACGGCCAGGGCGGCGTTGAGCCCTTTCCAGCCGGTGGCGGCGGCATCGAGACCCTCCTGGGTGAAGTCCAGAGGTTTGCGGTAGTGGGCCTGCAGCACGAACAGCCGCAGGGTCATCGGGTTGACGCCTCTCTCAAGCAGACCGCGGATCGTGGTGAAGTTGCCGAGGGATTTCGACATCTTTTCGCCGCCCACATTGACCATGCCGTTGTGCAACCAGTAGCGGGCCAGGGGTTTGCCGCTGGCCGCCTCGGACTGGGCAATCTCGTTTTCGTGGTGGGGAAAGATCAGATCGGCCCCACCGAGGTGGATGTCGATCGTGTCGCCGAGTTCCTGGCGTACCATCGCCGAACATTCGATGTGCCAACCAGGACGGCCCGGACCCCAGGGTGAGGGGTAACTCGGTTCGCCGGGTTTGGCCCCTTTCCAGAGGGCGAAGTCAAAGGGATGATGCTTACGCACATCCTCTTCCTGGGTGGTGCGCCCGCTGGCACCTTCCTGCTGCTCACTGAGATCACGGCCGGAGAGCTTGCCGTATCCCGCCTGTTTCATCACCGCGAAATAGACATCGCCATCAGCGGAATAGGCAGCTCCTTTCTGCTCCAGTTCGGCGATCAGGGCGCGGATGCCGTCCAGGCAGGCGGTGGCCCTTGGCATCGAATCGGCCCGCTGGATGTTGAGGGCATCCATATCCTGGAAGTAGGCGCTGATGTTGCGCTCGCTCACTTCCTCCATGGCCACACCCTGCTCGGCGGCGCGGTTGAGAATCTTGTCGTCGATGTCGGTGAAGTTCTGCACGAAGGTCACCTGGTAGGCGCCTCCGCTCTGGCCAGGCCAGCTCAGGTAGCGGCGCAGCACATCCCAGACGATGTAGCTACGGGCATGGCCGAGGTGGCAGAGGTCATAAACCGTGACCCCGCAGCAGTAGATGGAGACGTGCCGATCATCCAGAGGAGTGAACACTTCCTTGGCGCGGCTGAGGGTGTTGGTGAGCCGCAGGGTCACAGGGGCAGGCCGATCGGGGGGAGGTCGCTCAGAACGAGTAGCTCAGGCGTCCGTAGAAGCGGGTCTCGCAGGGATCGTCGGTGCAGGTGTCCTGAATGTAGGAGGGGGTGTTACCCAGGAAGTCCATGGCATAAAACGAGGCCGTCAGCGGCAGATCACTGAAAGGTCGTACCGAGATACCGGCGCCGAAGCCGTAGCCAAACCACTCAGCGCCGATGGAAATGCGTTCGTTGATGGCGACGCTGATTGCTCCCACTGGCCCCCAGTAACAATCAGTACCTTTAGGATAATTTTTACTGCTGATATTGCTGCCGCCAATGCAGTTTGTGCTGCCGAGGACCCCATTGCCTCCGTAACCGAAGAAGTCGGAACCAATCCCTGCCGTCGCCACCAGCATGGCCGGCTTCTCTCCTCGGCCTAAGGGAACGGCCTGAGACAGCAGCAGGTAGTAGTTACGTCCTAGGTCCGTATTTTCATCGAATTGGACGATCTGTTCACCACCGAAGGCCAGGCCCAGGGTAGGGGTGAGATTGATGGCTCCCTTGAAGCCCATGCTCTGGGCGGCGCTGAGGGCGGTGTTGCGATTGCTCAGGCTCTGCATGCTCCAGTTGAGGCCCAGGCTGGCGTTTTCACCCTTGAGCGGCGTGATCTCGAAGAAGAGTTCGCCATCAGCGCAGTCGTTCCAGCTCTGGCCCTCACCCACCCGGCAGGTGCGGGTGCGGCTGGTGCCGGTCAACTGGCCCGAGAAGGTGAATTGCTTGTCCAGGGCAAAGGCGTTCGGCAGCTTGATGCTGATGTCAGGGTAAGGATTGCCGTTGACCGTGAAACTGCGGCCGACGCCGCGGACCTGGACTGCTCTCGACTGGGGGCGCTCGACATCGGCGGGACCGGCCTCCCAAGTGGAGGACAGGCCGCGGGAGGCATCGATCACCTGCCAGCCCGACTCACGCCCCGGCGACGAGGCCGTACTCCAGACCGGGCTGGTGATTGCCACCGTGCTGGGCTGTACCTGACTCCACTTGGGCAAGGGGGGAGAGCTGGCGGCGTTCACCGCTGCACCCAGGCCCAGGTTGTCGACAGCGCAGATGAGGGGCAGCAGAGCCAGCCGCAGCAGGCTGGTGCTGCGTGGGGGGAGCAAACGGGCCCATGGCCTGTGGCGCGGATGTGCAGAAACTCCGAGCTGCAACTCTCCAGGACCCTTTCCCGGTCTGCTTCCCGCCAGCGTGGAGGTACTTGGCGCCACTAGTCGACCTCCACCCATATTGATGAGAGGAATCTATCGCTGAAGATCCCTTTCAGGTAGGGGCGTCGGCCGATCAGCACCCCGTCCCTGCCGGGGCTGAATTCCTTCGGGGCTCAGGCAGTCCTAACTTGCGCACTGTCGCAGCAAAGCTGCACGGCCATGCGCTTGCACCAACTGCCCTGCTCCAGAGATCAGCGCACAGTCAGGGCCAGACCAACCTCAAACCCCAGTTGGGGCTGCCAGCCCAACTCCTGGCCGAGGCGGGCGGGCTCGATGGCGTAGCGCCGGGGCGTGAGCAGCGGCGGCCCCTCGATCAAGTAGCGCCCGATCTCGATGCTCAGCGGACCTCTCCGCCGCCTTGGTCGAGCAGCTGCAGCAAATAGGTGCCATAGCCGCTCTTGCGCAGGGGCTGGGCCAGGCACTCCAGCTGGCTGTCATCGATCCAGCCCAGGCGCCAGGCCACCTCTTCCGGGCAGCCCACCTTCAGACCCTGACGATGCTCCAGGGTGCGGATGTAGCTGGCCGCCTCATGCAGCGAATCGGGGGTGCCGGTGTCGAGCCAGGCCATGCCCCGGCCCATCAGTTGCACACGCAACAAGCCGTCTTTGAGATAGAGCTGATTCAGGTCGGTGATCTCCAGCTCGCCCCGCCCGGAGGGGCGTACCTGCCGGGCTCGCTCGACCACGCTCGAGTCGTAGAAGTACAGCCCGGTGACGGCATAGCGGGACTTCGGACGGCTTGGCTTCTCTTCAAGGCTGATCACCCGCCCCTCCCCGTCGAACTGGACCACGCCGTAACGCTCCGGATCGCGCACCGGGTAGGCAAACACCGTGGCCCCGCTGGTGGGGCCATCGCTGGCCTGCAGCTGGGGCACCAGATCC
Source organism: Cyanobium sp. (assembly GCA_049282435.1). Lineage (GTDB taxonomy): Bacteria > Cyanobacteriota > Cyanobacteriia > PCC-6307 > Cyanobiaceae > Cyanobium. The sequence goes on from JBAPUA010000035.1 coordinate 6,063, forward strand.
TGGCCGTGGAAAAGGTTGTCGCCGAGCACCAGCGCGGCGGGACGGCCCGCCAGAAAATCGGCACCGATCAGAAAGGCCTGGGCCAGGCCATCGGGGCTCGGCTGGATGGCGTAATCGATCGCCATGCCCCAGGTGGAACCATCGCCGAGCAGACGCTGGAAGACGCCCTGATCGGCAGGGGTGGTGATGATCAGCACCTCGCGGATTCCCGCCAGCATCAGTGTGCTGAGCGGGTAATAGATCATCGGCTTGTCATAGACGGGCATCAGCTGCTTGCTGACGGCGCCGGTGAGGGGTGCCAGGCGAGTGCCGTTGCCACCGGCCAGGATGATGCCCCTCCGTTCGCTGGTGATCAGAGTTTCGACAATCACGTCAGAAATGGTCGACCGCACTTGCGGGGCCAGTCTCTCACCACCTTCCCAGGCAGTGCCGTCCTGCCGCTGCCGCAGGTTCCGCCCCCTGGACGGCACGCAATCGGGCCTTCACTCACTTGGCCTGCATCCAGTTCGGTCCCACCCCGGTCTCGACCCGCAGCGGCACTGCCAGCTCCACGGCGCTCTCCATGATCTGACGGGTGAGGCTCAGGGTCTGGTCCAGAGCCTCAGGCGCGGCCTCCAGTACCAGCTCATCGTGCACCTGCAGCAGCAGCCTGGCGGGCAGATCCGCCGCCAGTAGCGCCTGGTGCAACCTCACCATCGCCACCTTGATGATGTCGGCACTGGAGCCCTGAATCGGCGCATTGGCCGCCGCCCGCAGTTGCTGGCCCTCCATCCCGGCGCGGCGGGCCGCCTCCAGATCGATCTCCAGGGGATCCTTGCCCAGCAGCCGGCCCAGGCCACCCGGGTCGAAGTGGAAGGTGCGTCGGCGCCCCAGGATCGTCTCCACGTGGCCGCGGCTGAGGGCCAGCCGCTCCTGCAGTTCCAGGAAGGCGAACACCCGCGGATAGCGCTCCCGATAGCGGCTCAGGAACTCCTTGGCCTGGGCCGGAGTGACCCCGGTTTCGCGGGCGAAGCGCTGGGCCCCCATGCCGTAGATCACGCCGAAGTTGATCGTCTTGCCCAGGCGCCGCTCGTCCGCCGACACCTCATCTTTTTCCAGCAGCAGGCGGGCCGTCAGCGCATGGACGTCATCGCCGGCCCTGTAGGCCTCCACCAGCACCGGTTCGAGTGACAAGTGGGTGAGGATGCGCAGCTCGATCTGGGAATAGTCGGCACTGATCAGCTGCCAGCCCTGCTGGGGCAGAAAGGCCTTGCGGATGCGCCGGCTGAACTCGGTGCGGATCGGAATGTTCTGCAGATTGGGATTGCTGCTCGACAGACGCCCGGTGGCGGTGACCGCCTGGTTGAAGTCGGTGTGGACGCGCCCGGTTTCGGGCTCCACCAGGGCCGGCAGGGCCTCCACATAGGTGCTGCGCAGTTTGCTGAGGGTGCGGTGCTCCAGCACCAGCGGCACCACCGGATGGTCGCCATCAAGCTTTTCGAGCACGGCCGCATCGGTGCTCCAGCCGGTCTTGGTCTTGCGCGATTTCTTCCGGTCCAGCCCCAGGGTGTCGAACAGCAGCTCCCCCAGCTGCTTCGGCGAGGCCAGGTTGAAGTCCACCCCGGCCGCCTGTCGGGCCTCGCCCTCCAGGCGGTTGAGCGTCGCCGAAAGCTCGCTGCTCAGCTCTTGGAGATAGGGAATGTCGATGCGGATCCCGGTGGCCTCCATCGCCGCCAGCACCGGCTCCAGCGGCAGCTCCACCTGCTCCAGCAAGGGCAGCAGGGCAGGGCCGAGGGCCGAGAGCTCCTGGCGCAGCAGAGCGGTGAGTCGGCGCGTGAGATGGACATCCATGCCGCAGTACAGGGCGGCGGCCTCCACGGACACGTCGGCGAAGCTGCCTCCCTTCGGCACCAGCTCGCTGAAGCTGGTGGGACGGAAGCCGAAGTGGCGTTCGGCCATGGCGTCAAGACTGTGCTTGTCGCCGACATCACGCAGGTAGTCAGCCAGCATCGTGTCCATCACCACCCCGGCCAGGGGCAGGCCATGGCGCAGCAGGATCAGCCGGTCGTACTTGGCGTTCTGCAGGCTCTTGGGATGGGCGCCGCTCGCCAGCCAGGGGGCCAGGGCCGTGAGCACCTGCTCCAGGGGCAACTGGCGCGGCGGCGGCGGTGGCTCACTCAGCAGGTCGGCGGCGGCCTGAGGGCGATGGCCGATGGGGATGTAGGCCAGATCGCCGGGAGCCGAGCCCCAGGCCAGGCCGATGCCCACCAGTTCGGCCCGGAAGGGATTGAGATCGGTGGTTTCGGTGTCGAGAGCCACTGGGGCGGCGGGATCGTTGCAGCCCATCAGCAGGTTCAGCAGGGCCTGCAACTCGGCCTGGTCGGCGACGATCCGGGGCTGGAGCGCCGGCAGGCCTTCGCCGGCGGGGCCCTCTCCCTGGGAACGGCTGCCGCTGACGGAAGACGGGGCCGCTGTGGCGTCAGCCGCAGGATCAGCACCAGGGAGCGCTGCGCTGGAACCGTCTGCGTCTGAAGCCGCTGTGCTCGCTGCCTGCCTACGCGCCACCGCCGCAGCAGACCCAGTCACCGCTGCATCAGCCACCACCGCGTCCGCCGGCGGCTGGGCCGAGAAGATGCGGGCAAACCCCTCCACCTGGCGGGCCAGGCTGTGGAGCTCCAGTTCTTCCAGCCGGCGGCTCAGTTCCCCGGCCTTGACGCTGCCCAGGGCCAGACGTGGTTCGCTGGGAAGGGGGATCTCCACCAGGATCCGGGCCAGCTTGCGCGAGAGATAGGCGTTGTCGCGGTCGGCTTCCAGCTTGCCCTTGAGGGCCCCCTTGACCTGATCGATGGCGCCGTAGACACCGTCCAGGTCTCCGTGGGCCTTGAGCAGGGTGATCGCGGTCTTGGGCCCGACGCCCTTGACCCCCGGGATGTTGTCGGAGCTGTCGCCGGTGAGGGCCTTGAGATCGATCACATCCTCCGGCGGCACCCCCAGCCGGGCGATCACCTGTTCCCGGCGGACTTCGCTGGGGCCGGCGTTCTTGGCGTAGGGGCCACCGCCCATGTAGAGCACGGCGATGTCCCGCTCGTCGTCGACGAGCTGGAACAGGTCGCGATCTCCCGAGAGGATCCGCACTCGCCAGCCCTCTCTCGCGGCGCGATTTGCCAGGGTGCCGAGCACGTCGTCAGCCTCGTAGCCCGGTGCCAGGCAGAGGGGCAGATCAAGGGCTTCGGCCAGGATGGTCTGCAGATTGCCCAGATCCTGGAAGAAGTGCTCCGGCGCCTCGTCGCGGTGGGCCTTGTAGTTGGCATCCTCGATGTGGCGGAAGGTGGGCTCGGCGGTGTCGAAGGCGATCACCACGCCCTGGGGGCTCAGGCCCCTGCAGTTCTCCAGCAGGGCCTTGAGAAAGCCATAGGTGACGCTGGTGGGCACCCCATCCCTGGTGCTGAGGCCGCCATCACCCCCCTTGGCAAAGGCATAGAAACTGCGGAAGGCCAGCGAATGGCCATCCACCAACAGCAACAGGGGCTTCTCCTCGGCCATGGTTCCGCTGTGCCTCAGCCTCTGCGATCGCCACAGCCTGCCAGAGCAGGTCAGCGCCAGCCTTTTGCGCCATCCTGGAACCAGCGCCACGCCGTCACCGCCCCTCCATGAGCCGACTTCCGCGCCGCTATGCCATCTATTTGATTCTCACCGGCGGCCATACGGAGGTGGTGCACTTCAGCACTCTGGACGCCTTTCATCAGTGGTACACGGGGGTGCTGCACGCGGCGGTCTCACCGGATGCCTTCGTGAACGTGCCGATCAGTGAGCTGGAAGGGGAATATTTGCTGATCCGCTCCAGCAGTGTCATGGGGATCCGGGTGGAGCCCCATTACGGCATGGTGGAGGAGGACTGAAGCCTGGGTCGATCCTCGCCGCTGCGGTGCAGCAACCGCCAGGTGGTCACCAGATCGGGCCCTTGGAGGCTGCCGAGCAGGGCGGCCCGCAGGCTTTTCATCAGCACGCCCTTCTTGACGCCGGCCTGGCTGGCCGCCTGGGCCAGCAGCGCCTGGGCCCGCTCGGGAGGCAGATCCTCACAGCCCTCCGGCAGCAGCTCAAGCAGGGCCGCCAGGGCAGGGCGAGCGCCCTCTCCCGCCAGCTGGGCGAGGGCGGCGGCGTCAGGATCGGGCCTGGTGAACAGGGGAGTGGCCTGCTCGACGCCGTCGGCCAGCAGGGTCAGGGAGGGGGCCAGCAGATCACAGAGCTGGCGCTGCCAGTCGGGATCAGCGGTGGGGCCATCGCAGCCCCAGCCCCTGCTAGCCCAGAGGGGCTGCAGCTGCTGCCGGAGCGGCTCGGCCCCGAGGCTGTGCAGCACCTGGGCGTTCAGCCAGTTGAGCTTGTCCCAGTCAAAGCGGGCACCGGCTCTGTTGACCCGGCCGAAGTCAAAGACCGCCGCGGCCTGCTCCAGGCTGAAGCGCTCGCCCATGCCCTCCGGTGGTGACCAGCCCAGCAGGGTCATGTAGTTGACCAGGGCCTCGGCGGCGTAGCCCATGGCCTGGAAGTCGCTGATCGAGGTGACACCATCGCGCTTGGAGAGTTTCTTGCCCTCCTGGTTGAGGATCAGCGGCGTGTGGGCAAAAACAGGCGGGGTGTGACCCAGGGCCTCGTAGAGCAGCAGTTGTTTGGCGGTATTGGCAATGTGGTCCTCGCCGCGGATGACGTGGCTGATCGCCATTGCGGCGTCATCGACCACCACCACCAGGTTGTACAGGGGGTCGCCGATGCGATCGGCGGGGGCCCGTCGGGCGATCACCATGTCGCCCCCCAGGTCGCTGCCCGCCCAGCGCATCTCGCCCCGCACCAGATCGTTCCAGGTGATTACGGCTCCGTCATCGATGCGAAAGCGGACGACCGGCTGTCGCCCCTCGGCGATCCAGGCCTGCTCCTGCTCGGGGCTCAGGTCGCGATGGCGATTGTCATAGCGGGGCGCCCGGTTCTCAGCCTGCTGGTGCTCCCGCATGGCGGCGAGCTCCTCCTCCGAGGCGTAACAGCGGTAGGCATGACCGCTGGCCAGCAGCTGGGCGATGGCGGCCCGGTGGGCCTCGATGCGCTCGCTCTGGATGACCGGCTCCCCGTCCCAGTCGAGACCGAGCCAGTGGAGACCCTCGAGAATGTTGGTTGTGTATTCGGGCCTGGAGCGCTCCCGGTCCGTGTCTTCGATGCGCAACAGAAAGCTGCCGCCGTGATGGCGGGCATACAGCCAGTTAAAAACAGCCGTCCGCGCCGTGCCGATGTGCAGGGTGCCGGTGGGGCTGGGCGCGAGACGGACACGCACCGGAGCGGCGACGGCCATTCTCTAGCTCCTTGGTGATCTGAACGGGACTGACGGGGCTCGAACCCGCAACTTCCGCCGTGACAGGGCGGTGCTCTAACCGATTGAACTACAGTCCCAGGCCAACCTGTTCAGGATGGGCCCGCCGAGCCGAAGCGCGGGTTTGCCGACGTCAGCCGCCGACCTGATCAGTATCCAACGCAACGTGTCCCCCCGTCAACGGGGCGTGAACGGTCTCTGAACCGGGCCGGGCTTGGACGGCTGCGGCGGGAGGCCGCCCATGCAAAAGCTCACCAGTTCGGATGAGCCGGTGAGCGAAAAATTCCAATCGAATTAAGCGGGAATCTAAATCTTATTTTTAGGGACGAAAGCCGGCTGGCTCAATCAGTCGCACCTGATTGCCACGGGCAGTGAATTCCCGACCCTGGTCGCTCTGGACCACCACCCGTCCACCGGATTTCACCCGGATCACTCGAGCCCGTACCCAGCCAAGGGCAGCGGATTCCAGCACCTTTACGACGTCACCGGGCTGTAGATCCAACTCCATGTTCGGAAGCAAAAAATTGCAATTGAGACCATCGAACGCGCCGTGGAGGACTCGAACCTCCGACATCAGGTTTTGGAGACCTGCGTTCTACCAACTGAACTAACGGCGCAAGGCGATGGCCTCTGGGACATAAGGCCATGG
>JBAPUA010000036.1:0-3851 GCA_049282435.1 Cyanobium sp.
CCACCCATTCCATCGGTGCGGCCACCGGCGCCGCCAGCGGTGAGAGAGCTCGCCAGTGCCCCCGCTGCCAGCTGCCATTGGTGGTTCCTGCGCCTCCAGCCGGCTGGCGTTGCAGTTGGTAGTCCTGTCCCAGCCACACCGGGGGTCTCACCTGGTCGGCTGGGGTAGCGCTCTGCTTGGCTGCACCACCGAATCCCTTGACGCCAGGCGCCGGCGGGATCTCTCCTTCGGCCAACAAGTGCTGGGCGAAGAGCTGCACCAGCAGGGCATGGGGTCGGAGGTAGGCATCGGATTTGCCTAGCGATTTGCATAATCGTGGCTGATCCGGTCCGTTTTTGCCTAAATGATGTGTTTAGCAGGGTGCCAGTAGCTGCCCTGATGAAGACCTGCCTTAGCCGGTTAAAAGCCTGTGCTGGCAAGGGATTTGATGAAACGGAGGGGGCGTCCGTGTGCAGCGCACGGGATCGGCTGCTATGGGATGGCTTTGGACGACGTGTGGTATAGCTTACACCGTCTTTTATACCGCCATTCACGGTCTGTGATGGGTGGACGGAGTTGGAGACTCCAGATCCCTGTCGTTCCGGCACTGGCAGCGAAGGCATGAGCGCTGTGGCACTAGCTTGAGGCGCGGTCCAGCGGGTACGAGAGGCTGCTGATGGGAGCAGGTTGAGGCTGACATCTGTTCTGCAGCCAGACTGAGAAGCGCCATCGCCGGATCATCCGATGCAGCGACATCACGCGACAGCAAGGGGCTGAGGAGAACCCTGTCATGGGCCACCGATTGATCGTTTCAGACAACCGTGACGACCCGGGCAACCCGCTGGTGCTCGATGGCGAGGCCATTGACGCAGCGGCGCAGGACCCACTGGCAATCGGGAAGCTGATGGTCGATCAGGTCTGGGCAGAAGGGACGGACCCCACAGGAGGGGGCCTGTACTACGAGCACAACAGCAACCGCCACCGGCGGCTTCAGGTTTTCGAGACGGGCAGCGAGGACTTCATGACCGGTGGCTGGGTGCGGGTGCTGGCCAGCGCGGAGCAGGTGCGCAAGGAGCGTGCCGGAATGGAGCAAGCCGCCACGGCAGGACTGGTGAGGATCCACGGCACCCACCGGGGCGTGCTGCTGGTGGAGTTCCTGGACGTTCCCTGGGGCTGAGCAACCGCCGCAGGACTCCGGTCGGCAGCGGCCGTCCTTCGCTCCGGGGCCGGTGTTGGGGTGGCTGGCAGGGCTGCTCTCCCGCGGCTGCGGTGGCCGGGCGGCTGCCAGCCGGCGGGGTGTTGGGGTGAGGCCCCAGATTCCCTCGCGCGACTGCGCGGGCGGTGGCCTATACCGGTTGAATTTGGCTGCATTGATTATCAGTCAGCCGGGGCCGATGCGCATGGCTCACAGTTGCTCAAATCCATTGCCCCACAGCCGCTCTATCCTCCCCTTAGTGCGTTTGTACTGATAGAATAAGGACTGCGCTAAAGGGCACGAGCCCATCGCCGGCGGCAACGAAATCCTCGGACAACTTGCCCTGTTCGTTTGCTCTGTAGCCCATGAGCTTGTCCTCTGCTGCAGCGGCCCAGGCCGCTGCATTGCCGCCCGCCGCTTTCTTGCCGCCGCCGGTTCTGGTTCATCGCTCCGTCGTCATCGTCGCGGCCGGTGGCCGTGATCTCGTCTGGCCCCAAGAGCGCATCGCCTCCGCCCTGCTGCAGCGCAGCGGTGGCCGGCCTGTCCATCTGCTGCTGCATGGCGGTGCCCGTGGCGCTGATCGCGCCATCGGTCGGGCGGCCCATCAGCTCGGCTGGCGGGTTCAGTCCCTCGCCGCTGATTGGCGCCGCTATGGCCGCAGTGCCGGCCCGATCCGCAACCGCCTTCTGCTGGAGCAGGCTCTGGCGGAAGCCCAGGCCCACTCCCGCTTTCCCGTCTGCAGCCCTCCCGCAAGGAGGAGATCGAGGACTGGCCCTGGCTGGATCAGGACGTGCTCCGCTCCAGTCGCAGCCGGCAGGTCTGCATGACCTGCCACTTCATCCGGCATCACCCAGGGCCCGTGTGCATCCCGCTGCTCACCTGCCACCTGCATCAGGGCCCGATCGCCCATGGCGAGCACCTCACCCATCGCTGCAGCAGCTGGACCGAGGACAGACCTGCGCCGCCAGCGGGGCTGGGCGCCTGAGGTGGCGTGAACCGTGGGCCACGCAACCGGCCGACCCTTCACCGCTGCAGGCCTTGGATCAGGACTGGCCGCCATGGTCCGCACTGACGGGCATCAGGCGCCGGTACAGCCGATACCCCTTGCGCAGCCCATCGAGGAGCGGAGCTGGAGCCCGCAGCCCCAGCGGTGCGATCACTGGGCGGTAGAGCCAGTGGTAGGCCCAGCGCAGGTCCTGCCAGGCCCGGCAGGGCGCGGGGTTGAGGAAATCGGAGATGTCCACGATCAGGCCCCGGCCCCTGTGGAGCATCAGATTGCGGCCGTGCATGTCGTGGCCATGCAGTCCGCGGCTGACGGCATGGGTGAGCCCGGCGTCGATGTCCCGGATCGCCTGCAGGGGGATGGGGATGCCCCGGCGCAGGCAGTCCCAGAGGGTGACGCCATGCAGGCAGCGCAGCACCAGGTAGCCATCGCCCCGATGGAAGCACTGGGAAAAGGCCGGGTGGCAGCCGATGCGCCGATAGACCTCAGCCTCCTGATCCAGGCCCGGCCGCCCGGGCGCGTACACCTTCACGACCAGCTCGCGGTGATCGGGATGGCGCAGAACCGCCGCGTAGTTGCCGCAGCCCAGCTCCCTCCAGGGGTGCGGCAGGCTCAGCACCCGGATGGGGTCATGAGGATCGACGCTGCGGAGCTGAAGCCGGGGCAGCAACTGGCGATCGATCCGCTGCAACAGCTCGCCGAGTGGCGGTTCGTGGTGGGTCTCGACAGGGGTGCGCATGCGGCTTCGCAGGCTATGGGGCTTGCGGGTGCTGTGGATCACCGCATGCCGCCGAGGTGCGCCTCGATCGCACTGACCGTGCAGGCCACCCCGTCCTCGCGGGCCAGCAAGTGCTGCAGCTCCTGGGCTCGCTGGCGGAAGCGTGGCTCACCGACTAGCTCTCGGATGCTGGCTGCCAGGGCCTCGGTGCTGAGACTGCTCAACCGATGCGTGGCCGGGCTGACCCCGAGCTGCTCCAGCGTGCGTCCCCAGGCGGGCTGATCCGCAAAGAACGCCACGACCGTCGAAGGGATGCCACAGCGCAGCGTGGTGGCGGTGGTGCCGGCACCGCCGTGGTGAATCGCGGCCTGCACCCTGGGAAACAGCCAGCTGTGCGGACACTCCTCCAGCAGAAACACATCTGCCGGCAGGGCCGCTCGGGGCACCACCCGGCCCCAACCGGGCGAGAGGATCAGGCGAACGCCAGCCAGCTGCGCTGCTTCCACCACCGCAGCCGCCAGCGCTTCGGGATTGCGGGTGACCATGCCTGCCAAATCCGGCATAGAGGGGAGCAGGGCCGCTCTCGAGGAAGGCGCTCAGCTCCCGATCCGGGCTGTAGGGCGTGGGCAGGATGGCCCCATCGGCCGTGCGGGACTCGAGGAAGCAGAAGCCGGTGAGGGAGGCGCTCGCCTTCCAGTCAGCCGGGCGCGGCAACTCTGGGCGCCGCCCCAGGGGAGGGGCTGCAGGCCCAGGCGATCGCGGCGGAAGGCCTGGATCACCCAGGCGTCCTGACGCCACTTGAGCAGGCTCACCAGCCGGTAGCTGCTGCAGGGCACCTCGAAAAATTGATGTTTTGCCGCCGGCCTTCGGCCAAAAAAAAGCCGCATTGGAGGCGGCAGGGGAGGAAAAAGAAATAGTGATTTCTGAATAAGGCTACCAAGCCAAGCTTTGCCTGG
>JBAPUA010000037.1:0-22972 GCA_049282435.1 Cyanobium sp.
GTGCTCGGGGGTGTCGTAGCTGGAGAAGAGGCGGCCATCGGCTTGGCTGGCGGCATTGTCATTGGCGGCCTTGTCGTCAGCGTCCAGATCGCCCCAATCCCTGGCGGCGTGGCGATCGAGCAGGCCAGTGATCACCGCATGAGGAACGGCCGCAGCAACAGTGGCGGTGGCGACGACGTGGCCGAGGGAATGGCGCACGGATCAGCTCCTGGGCAATGGGGTTGTAACGAGGGCGATCGATCGGGAGGGGCCGGAAGCACCGGCCCACTCTGGCCGTAACGGCCTGGACGTTTCAACCCTCGCTGAGTTGGCTCAGGTACTGCTCAATCCAGTGGCTGTGCCGCTGCTCCGTGATCAGCCCGGCAATCGAGGGGGTGGATTCGGGCACCTGAAAGGCGCTGCGAAAGGCCTGGGAAAACGTGGCGACCTGCTCGGGATGCAGGGCTCGGATGCGCTCCTGCAACTGCTGGATCGTGGCTGGATTAAGCGCGGCCGTCGCGATCGGTTGGTCGGAACTGGTTGCAGCTGCGCTCTGGGATCGGGCCGTGGCCATCGAGCCTGTGGCCACCTGCGCTGGTCGCGTCATGGCCGTGGTGGCAGTCGAGGCAGCAGTCCGCGCTGCTCCATTGAAGGCCGCAGCCACCGGATTGGCCTGGGGCGCCGTGCGGGGCAGCCGTGCATTCGCCGGTTCTGGGCGGCTGGTGGGGAATGAGGATGGCGATGGCTGGCGCGCTTCGCTCTGCGGCGCCATCGGGCCACTCACCTGGCGCTGACTCTTGTCATACAAGGCCAAGCCGAATGGGTTGCCGAATGTCATGAGGGCCCGCTTCATGGCGTCGGTTTCGGCCTCCTTGATGGCGCTTTCGTGGGCCTGGCCCAGATCCACGTCGATGCCGTGGCCGGCGCCGCATCCCTCGCGCACGATCGGGCCGACCGTGATCCGCACCCGGGCGATGTAGGTGACGCCCCAGCCGGATTTACGTTCGCGTCCTATCGGCCGTTCGGCCTGGTTGACGCAGCGTGTCAACAGAGTCTGGCGCTGCCAGCCGTCAAAGCCAAAGATGCGGTTGGCTTCGCTGATCACCACCCAGCTCTGCACGTAGTCGACCTTGCCTCGGCCCTGGTCACGGCTGGAGACATGGGAGCGAGCGAGTGGGGCGGTGAGGGCGGCGAGCTGCTCGGGGGAGAAATGGATCGTCGCGGGAAGCGCGGGATCGAGGGCCACTGGGCAAGACGCAGGTGCTGGCGCTGGGGCTTCGGATTGGCGCAGCAGCTGTAGCGCCGTCGGGTGGTTGTGGGTCGGTGCCTGGCCGTTGGCGGCGGTCCGGGTCGAGCTGGTGGCGGTGGAGGTGATGGTCATGGCGTGAAACAGATAGCAGACGGTCGATGGGGTAGGCCCCAGAGCAAGGAGCCCCGGGGCGTGGGACGCAACGAGCCCGTAGGGGTCAGCGGATGGACCAGTGACGGCGTTTGACGAGGCGGGCGCCGGGAATCGCCGAGGCGGCAACACCGCGGGCGACCTCAGCGGCTTGCTGCTTAGACAGGCCCGCGGTGGCAGCGGCAATAGCGGCCTTGATGCGCTCCTTGATCGAGGTTTTGTCCGGGCTGCGGCTGGTGCTGGTGGTGATCAGCTCGGCCGGCAGGGCGTCCTCGTCGTCGATCTCCACCGCATCGGCGGTGCGGCTGGTGAGCTTGTGATCAAGGAAGCGGAAGCTGGTGGCCTCCGGCTGCAGACGGGTGAGCACCTGCAGCAGGGTGGATTCGAGGGCATCCGCGCGGCTGGCCTCGGATCTGGCCAGGGCGGTGAAGCGCTTGGCCTGCTCTTGGTGATAACTGGCATCACCGCGCAGACGGCCGATCACCCAGCAGGTGGCATCGGCCTTGCGCTGCAGGGCCTCACGCTGGTGTTCCTCCGCAGCGAGGGATTGCTCCAGATCGGCCACGGCGAGGGCGTGATCCTCGTCATCACCGGCGTGGAGCCGTTCAGCCAGCTGGGCAATCCAGCGGCTTTCGCTCTGGAGCTCAGCGCCGAGCTCCCAGAGGCTGGGGCTGCGGGGGGCCTCGCTGGCTGCAGACACGCTGGCAGCCGTGGTGATGGGAAAAGCAACGGACATGGATTCAGGGGCGATGGGATAGAAGGAAACGAGTGCACTCAGACTTCGACCTGATGCAGCTGGAAAGGGAGAGGCGAACCGGCCTCCAACCGCCGGGCTTGCTCCACCAGCGAGGCGGTGCCGCGCTGGCCGGGAAAGGCAATGACCAGAACACCGGTGGGCGCCATGAGGGTGTGAGCACTGGCCTCCTGCAGGGCCCGGCGCAGCATCTGGCCATTGCGCACCGGACCGGCCGCACGGCCAAACCGCACCCAATCAGGCCTCAGGATTTCAACAGCCCAACCGAGACGATGGGCCGCCGTATCGATCGCCCAATCGGCACCACGGGCGCCGCCATGGAGCAACAACTGGACGAGGTGGCCATGGGTGCGTGCCTTGAGCTCAACGGCCACCCGGGTGGGGGACCAATCAAGATCACGGCCACCGGCGGCGACAACAATGAGGGAGCGCAGCACCCTGGGTGATTGCCTCGCGGAAGCGAGCACAACTGGTGGAGGAAGCGCCAAGGCAGCGGCCTGAGCCGCCATAGCGGCAGAAAAAAGACTCATGGACAACAGAGCAAATGAACGGGGCAAGTTGCCAGAAGAATTCGTTGCCGCAGGCGATGGGCTCGAGGCCTTTGGCGCAGCCTTTATTCTACCAGTACAAGTGGACTAGAGGCGCCGGGATCCGTTCTGGTGCAGCGGTTTTGCTGATTGCGCAGTCCTGCCCAAGGGGCTGGGCAGGACTGACAGCAGCCAGCGACAAATAAGGCCCTGAAGGTGTAAGCGGCCGCGCAGCCGCGCGAGGCGAGATCGGGCCACACACCGACCACCAGCCGGCCAGCAAGGGCCACGCCACCGCAACCGCGGGCGACAAGCCGGGCCAACCACCCAACACATGGCCCCGGGCCAGGGCGCGGAGGGCGGCGGCGGCTGGCCGATGCACGTCACGGCGTAGCCGTGGCACGCTGAAGGACGGCCGTCGACGACCGGAGCCCTGCGGTGTCTGCTCAGCTCCAGGGCCAGTGATCCAGGTCAGATGGCCTCTGCGCTGAGGCGCAGCCGACGCCTCAGAGCAACAAGGAATCGAAGCGGAAGGCCTCGTTCCTGCTGATCCGTATCCGGCTGATGTCGGGGTGCCGTGGATTGAGCAGGACGTTGTTGTCCACCGGTATGACGACCGAGGGAACGCGCAAGGCGACGCTGGACCTGCGCTGCAGCCAATCAGCGCCGATGGCCTGGGTGCTCACTGGCGCCGGCAGGCTGCGCCAATCCTGGGGCAGCGACGTTAGATCGAGGGTTTCGATGCTCAGATCGTCGGGACATTCCAGAGCCAGCAAGCGCAGATCGTCTGGTGCGTTGAGCGGTTCAACATGCACCAGGACCTCCAGAGCTGCCAGAGCAGCGGAACCTGAGGTGTAGAGAATCGGCTGCCCCCGCCGATGCCAGCGGCCGGACACCAGCAGGCCGCCCACGCCCTCCAGGGTGGTGTCGATGTGGGGCTCGCGGGCGATCCGCCAGAGCAGCATCAGCTGTAGACGCCGTAGCTGAGCCGCTGCAGCACGTCCTCCACCTGGCGGGCGCCGATGTCGGTGTCGAGCAGTTGCAGGGGCACTTCACCGCCAAGGGCTCGGTTCGCAACCTGCAGCCACAGGCGGGCCTTGACGGGGCTGCCGAGCACCTCGCTGGCCTGAGCGAAGGTGCGGGCCAGGCGGTAGAGCCGGTCCGATTCCGGCGGCGTGAGCTGGTGGGTCTTGCGGCGCCGCGCAAAGGTGCGCAGGGGAATCCCCAGCAGGACGCCGATCTCCGCCGCAGGCAGCTCCAGCTGGGTGGCGATCGCCTCCAGGGCCGTGAACGGCAGGCCATCTCGAACGGCCGCCACCAGATCCGATGGACTGCTGGTGTCCAGATCCAGAACCCGGGCCGTCCCGCTGGAGCCGCTCGGCACTGAGGCGAGGATTGATGCCATGTGGCAATCCTAGCGATGTCGATTGGCAGCGACACTGGCCGCGGATGACACCTTGGCCACGCCTGTCCGGCCAGAAAGTCCCCCTTCCGCATGGGGCTGGCTGAGGTGGTCACGCCCATCAGCAGAACAGAGCCAGAGCGGTTCAGCACAGGGGAGGCGTTCGCCGTGTCAGCTGGACTGCTGCCCCGCGACAGTTGCTGGGATCGCCACCGCATCACCAGCCCGAAGTCGCCGCCGCCCCTGCAACGGCTCCAGCCAGATCACCACGGCCAGCCAGTGAATCAGCACCGCCCACCAGAGGGAACCGCTGAGGAGATAGGCCAGGGCACAGGCCAGAGCGAGCAGGGTGCACTGCAGCAGGAAGCGCGGATCGTTGAACACCTGGCGGCCCTGCGGATACCAGAGCCGGCCGGCGAGCGGGTGATGGAGCACGAACAGACCGGTGCTCAGGGCAATCCAGGGGGCTGTGGCGATGGGACTGACTCCCTCCAGCGGATGGGGTAGCAGCAGCCCTCGGAACAGCAACTCCTCCACGAGGGCCGGCATGACCAGATATCCCATGGCCCGACGCAGAAGTTGGGGCCTTGGCGGCCAGCGCCATTGCCTCGGCAGAAAGCCACTGCGTGTCCCCAGGCTCAGGGCGAGAGCGGCATAGCCGATCAGGATGGCGATCGGCCAGCCGTGGCTCTCTGACAGCGGACTCGGAAACAAGCCATCGCCCAGCCGTGCCAACACCGTGCCGATCAGCGGCAGCTGTCCCAACAGGATGGTGGGGGCCAGGGGCGCCAGGCTCAGATCACTGCCCGGGAGCTGATTGGTGCGCAGCACCTGCACCGGGAGCCCGGCCCGCAGGATTTCCGCCGCGAAGGTGTCGTGGGCGCCGCGGGGCAACAGGGAGCGCCAGCTCAGCAGCACATCCTTGACGCTCTGACTGGTCTGGAAAGGACCGCTTCCTTCTGCGAGGGCCAGGGAACTGTTGTGGGCCCAGTCGCCCCGCACCCGGCCAAAGGGTGTGAGCAGATGGTCAAGGGCCGTGCCGAGCCGCTGCAGCCGCTGGCCATCGGGCACAGCCACGCCGCTGCTCAACCCCTCCTGGCGCAACTGGCGGATGGCGATCCACAGGGCCTGGGCGGAATCCTGCACGCAGGAGGTGGCAGCGGTGACCAGGGCCACCCCTTGGCCATCGCCGCTGCGATAGCGGGCCGAGAGGAGTTCGGCCTGCAGGGCGATGGCATCGAGCACCTCGGAGCCCATCGGCACCAACACATCAGAAAAGGGCCGCAGGCCCAGCCAACCGCGCTGCAGATTGCCGCCATAGGCACTCCAGTCCTGGCTGCCGGCGACGATGCCATTGGGGTTGTTGGCATAGATCTGGTGGTAGCGGATCTGCAGGCGGGGCTGGCCTGTGAAGGGATCGCTGACAACCCGCGCCTCCCCGAAGGCGAAGTGTCCGGTGACCGTCCAGCCGCTGATCGGTTCGCCCTTGGCGCCACCGATACCGCCAAAGAGGTGCATCACCAGGGCCCGATCACCTGGCTGCCAGCGCAGGGGTGCTGCCCGATCGGGCAGGAGGGCCGTGGTGGCAATGGTGCCGCGCTGCAGCAGTGGCGGACTCCAGTTGCCCCGCATCACAAAGGCCAGAGCCGGATCCGTGCCCTGGATCTGGTTCTGCGGTGCGGGCGTCAGTAACGCACGGGGTTCGAGCGCCTGCACCGTGAACAGGCCATCGACAGCCGGGGCCCCCTGAAGCAGCCAGCCCTGACGGTTCAGCGGTGAGCGGAGCAACCCGGCACTGTCGAACAACCGCCGCCCGAAGCGATCGCGAGGGAGCGTCGGGATGCGAATGGTCTCCGCAGGTCCATCGAAGGCGCCGGTGGAGCGGTTGTAGTGCCGCACCTGCCACAGCCCCTCGCTCTCGGCCTCGGGCTTGGGCTTGGGCTTGGGCTTGGCCTCGGCCTCGGGCTTGGGCTTGGCCTCGGCCTCGGGCTTGGGCTCGGCCTCGGGCTTGGCCTTGGCCTTGGCCTGGGCCTGGGGGCTGCTGCCTGGTTGGTCGCCGCCGAGCGCCGGTTCGACGATGGTGACCAGGCCCTGCCAGCGGCCGCTGATCTGCACCGGCGGCCGGGCGATGCGCAGGTCGTTGCCTGCCCAGCGCACGTCCTCCAGCCGCACACTCACGTCATCCTGCGGCCGCGCCCCGGCCAGCGACTGAAGGGGCCCGACGCGGCGCCGTCCGTTCAGCCGCTCGGGTACCACGTTCCCCTGGGAGACCGCCCGTTGGGCGTTCTCACCAAAGCGGATGTCGGTGGTGACTGCCTTCACCAGCCGCTGCAGGGCCGGCTCCTCGGCCCAACGGAGTCGCAGCCGCCTGCCGATCAGCTCCTGTTGCTCCGCTGGCGCCTGCTCGATCTCGATCCAGACCCAGTCATCAGCCGGTGCCTGGCTATTGGCCAGATCCTGCAGAGACGGCAGGAGCAACCGACCGATCCACTCGGCACTGGGGCGGTAGAGATCAGCGCGGGGCCGCAGGTTGAGCGGATAGCTTGCGGGCCGGCTCCAGATCGACTGCAGGGCCAGGGCCTCACTGCTCAGCGGCAGTGGCCGATTGGGCGTCCCGACGGCCCGCAGCTCAGCCAGCGCCGGTTGCCAGATCAACGACAACAGCAGCACCAGGCCGATCAGCAGGCCTGGTAACAACCGCCGGCCTGGCCGGGACCGCTGGCGGTTATGGAGGCCTTGGCTCACAGACCTTGCGCTTGCCAGGCGGACCTTAGCGGCGTGTCCCTGAGCCAGTGCTCCAGCGGGCACCTCGCTACCTGGGATCAAGCGTCTGATCACCGACGGAGCCATGGACGACATGGCAGTGAAGGGCTGAAGTTCACCACGTTTGCGAGGCGCTGTTGGAGGCCATGGGGGTCAGCCTCAGTAGTTTCAAGCCCACCAAGAGCTCCGGCCTCTGCGAGGCGGAGACCTGGGCCACAGCGGTTGATTTCAGCGACGGGTTCCTGCGGCAGCGGCTGACCCCTTGAACGCAGGAGCCGTCAGATGATGGAGCGTCATCACCCCACGTGCACCGGCTCCATCCATTCCATCGGAGCGGCTACCGGGGTCACCAGCACTGAGAGAACGCGCCAGTGGCCCCGCTGCCAGCTGCCTTTGGTGGTCCCTTCACCGCCACCGTCTTCGCCCAGTGGGCGCTCCAGCTCGTGAAGCCTGCCGGCGAGCGATAAAGGGCCTCCCCCACCATCAGATCGGGCCGGTGCTGGCGCAGCAAGGCCGGCAACTGGCTCACCAGCCGCTCAACGCCGCCGGAGTTTCCTGGGGATAAGCGGGGGGCATCAGAGCAAGGTGAGCTCAGAGTTGCACCAGGTTGGCAGTTCTCTCCGGCGGCGTCTCAGCTCGCCAGGGTTGGGATCCCCAGCAACTCAGGGCTCTGGAAGGCATAGGCCGCATTCAACCGCTAGCGGAAGGCTGCGCCTACATCCGGCATGGCCTTCACCACAAGGATGCCGCTCACCATTACTCGGCTGCCAGCTCTACCAAAAGCCCACTCCTGACAACCAGCCCTGGCAATATCAGGTTCAATAGGCCACCCAGGTTTACTTAGCCATCAGCGCCAGGCCCTGATGGTCCCGCAAACCCCTGCCTCAGCTCACGCCGCCGCAACCACTGCCCCGATGGTCCGCTTCACCCAAGCCGAGCTGCTCCGCCGCTACCGCTCGGGCGAGCGCGACTTTCGCGGTGCCGATCTAAGGAGTCTGCGGTTTCGCGGTGCAACCCTCGCCGGGACTGATTTCAGCGGCGCCGATCTGCGCGGCACTGATTTTCGCGACGCGGATCTGCGGGGGAGCAAGTTCATCGCTGCCCGTTGTGGGCTACCGCCGATGCGCTGGCTTGGGCAGGGGTTGATGGGGATTGGGATTGGCGCATTAGCGGGATTCTTCGGGTTGGTATGTATAATATTTTTTACTACTTTTCTGTTCTCGTCAAGTGATTCTCTTCTCAAGCATGGAGGCTGGGTATTGAGCATCGGCATTGCCATGTTGCTGTTTGCAAGCATCACTGCTTTTGCTTGGGAAGGATTCACTACCAAAGGCATAAGCTTTCTAGTTGCCGCTGCCGCTGCCGCAGCCGCTGCCGCTGTCGCTGGCACTGTCGCTGCCGTTGCCGTTGCCGCTTTCGCTGGCGCTGGCGCTGGCGCTGGCGCTCTTCTCACAATTGTCCTATTCATCTCCTGGTGGCGATGCCGCCAGGGAGCCCCTGGCTATTCAGGCTGCAGACCCTTCGGAGTCGTCCTGGGGTCCATCGGCGCCACCCGCTTCAGCGGTGCCGATCTACGCGGTGCCTTCTTCACCGACGCCGGCCTGGCTCGGGCTAGTTTTGCGTCATCGTCTCGCCAGGTCACCCGCCTGGAGCGGATTTGCTGGAAAGGAGCCCAGGGGCTGGAGTTGGCTCGGCTCGGTGATATGACTCTCGCGGAACCTCGCACTCTCCAGTTGCTGCTGAGTGGCTCTGCTCCAGGGGCCAACCTGCGGGGCCTCAACCTGCGCGGCGCCTACCTGCCCCAGGCTGACCTTCGGGGCGCCGATCTTTCTGAGGCCAACCTCAGCGAAGCCGTGCTTACCGAAGCCCGGCTGGAGGACGCCAATCTCAAGCAAAGCCAGTGCCTCGGCACCGACTTGGAGGGCGCCCATCTCACCGGCGCCACCCTGGAAGCGTGGAACCTCGATCACGCCACCAACCTGCACGGCATCGATTGCAGCTACGTGTATCTGCTGGGGCCGCTAGATGCCCAGGGACGGCGGCGCGATGATCACCACCGCGAGCGCCTGCCTCACGATCCAAATAAGCGCTTCGCCCCTGGAGATTTTGAGGTCTATTTCAATCAGGTGATCGAGGAGGTGAAGCTACTGATCAAAAAGGGGGTGGACCCCAAGGCTTTTCAGCAAGCCTTCCAGGAGGTGATGCGCCAGCACCCCCAGATCAGACCTGAATCGCTCAGCCTCAAGTGGAACGGCAATGATGTGCTTGCCACTCTGCAGGTCCCCGCCAGTGTGGACAAGGGGGCGGTGGAGCAGACCTTCTTCGCCGAATACAACGCCGTGATGCTGGAGAATGCCCATCTCAAAGGCCAGCTGGAGGGCGAGCGCCGCGCCGCAGCCGTGGAGCGCCAACGGGCCGAAGATCACAGCAACACTGCCAGCCAATTCGCTGAACTGGCCAGTCGCCTGGTGCCCGTGACGAACCACAACCCGAATCCCACCTCCATCACCATTGCCCCAGTGTTCACCCCGGTGATCGGTGGCCAGAATGCAGAGAACCACTCTCTCGCCTTGAGCACTACCACTATCCAGGCCGGAGACGGCAATCTCATCAACACCGGCAGCCTCAACACCGCCGGCGGCATGGTGAATCTGGGCGATCTGAGCGACCAGGCCCGCCTCACGATCGAAGCCATCCCCGATCAACGGCCAGCGGAGGGCCAGCCCAGTCTGCGGCAGCTGCTCCAGGAGCTGAGGGTCAGCGTTGATGCCGATACCGATCTCCCCGAGACCAGCCGCGCCGAGGCTCTCGCAGAGATCAAGGAGCTGGCCACCGCCGCCCAGGATCCCAAGAAGAATGTCGGCCTGGCAAGCGGCGCCATCAACGCCCTCAAGGGCCTCAGCGCCGGCCTCAGCGAAACCAACAAAGCCGTGGCGGAGTCGTCCAAGCTGGTGGGGGCTGTGAAGAGCCTGCTCCCGTTGATCGGCGCATTCTTTGTGGGGTGAACCCCACGACTTACGGGCGTTGATTCCCGATCTGTGTCCTCAAGGAGCCACCCAAAGCGAGGGTCAGATCCGTAGTGGCGCCACCGGCCACCATGGTCAAATCCCGTCGATGAAGGCTTCCAGCGGCGCCAACCCATCGCCACCCTGGCGCCCTACCGCTGCATCCGGCAGGCTGAGGGCCGATCACCGCCCGCCATGCTCCGGCCGTGTTATCGCCAGGATCCCCTCCCCATCGGAGCTGATGCACCCCCGGTGAAGCTTTTTGGCCCCGAGCAGCCCAGCCCGCCTGGCTTGGAGTTGATGCAGCAGGGCCAGTTGCAGGTGCTCCCCTTGGGGCCGCTGTTCGACAGGCAGAGCTGTACCGACCACAGCACGGGCAGCCCAGCGGAGGAAGGCTGAGCCATGCCAGGCATCCACATCACCACCCAGGACGACCTGCCCGGGCCCGATGGGGACGAGCCCTACACGCTGTTCGTGAACCAGACCGAGTACGGCAACGCCCGCTACCGCTTCGCGGGCCTGCGGCTACCTGCGCACCTACGTCCTCTCGGCCCGGCCGGATCTCAAGAACTACACGGCCCTGCGCTTCCGCCAAGAGGTCAAGCGCCATGCCGATGCGATCGGGCCTGGGGAGGACGTGGTGCTGGTGTTCAGGGAGGCCCTGGAGCTCGATCCACCGCTGACCCTGGTCTGCAGCGACCTGCACCTGCAGCTGGAGGGCTTTCCGGTGGAGCAGGGCGCGGAGCTCGAGATCCCGCTGCTACCGCCAGGAAACCGCCCAGTTGCAAAGGGTTTGGGTGAGCTCCTGGGGCGCAGGGCATGGCTCTTGGGCCTGGCTACCGTGACCCTGCCTGCGCCGGGACCCGGGCCATCGATGCCAGAGATCAGCCGTCCCGGCTTCCGGCATTTCTGCCCTCCGCCAACCAGGCCCTCGCCGAGCTGGAGGAGGCCACCGGCAAGCCGGTTCAGCTCATGGAGGATCCGCAGCTCAACGTGCTCGCCACGATCCGCCGCGCCGGAGCGGGTGAGGCCAGCCATGTGCTGCGGATCAAGGGGGGTGAGAACCAGGCGGCCGATTACCTGATCGTGTTCCAGTGCCGCATGGCCCTGCGCGATCGGCCTGGCCCGCACCGAGGTGCTGCGTGACAACGCCTCGGTGCGGGAGCGGGTGATCCGCGAGTGCCAGCAGCTGCACCGCCCGTTGCCGGCGGATCGGGCCCAGGAGCTGGGTTGCTTCATCTACCGCGGCCTAATCCTGCAGCTGCGCTCGATGGGGCCGGGGATGCTGGTGGACCGCTGGATCCGCGAGCACTGCCCGGATCTGAATGAGGTCCAGGAGCAGGCTATGGAGGCGGAGATCACCGGCAACCTGGCCGTGCTCAAACCCAGCACCCGAGGCAACTATCCGGCTGCGATCTACGACGCGAGCGTGGCGATGAATGCGGCCTATGCGATCCATGGCGGTGACCTGCTGGGCAAGCCCTATCTGGCGGTGCCCTACCGCTCGCAGGGTTATGGGGAGATCAGCAGCCGGCTGATCGCTCTGGCCCTGGGCACCGGGGGCGCCAGCGAGGAGCCGACCGACCGGCAGATCATCGATGCCTGGGCACAGGAGATTGGTGTCGACGGCTGGTATGAGTGGTCCGAGCTGTCCGAGTAAGGCCTGGCGCATGAGCGAGCCTCAGCCGATCCGCTTCTTAGTGCCGGAGGAGGGCTTAGATCTGAGCCTGCTTCCAGAGGCGGCACGGCAGCGGGGCAGTGAGGCCTTCCGCGAGGCGGTCACCCGTTACTACAAGGACGCCTACCGCGAGGCCGGTGGCCGGGTGGATGTGGCATTCGCCGAAGGGGAGATCGAGATGGCCTGGGAGCCCCAGGCGGGGCAGGTCCCGGCCAGCGCCACCATCAACGAGCACCTGCAGGCCGGCCGTTACGACGAGGCGATCCCGCTGCTGCGCACCCGCCTGCAGCTGGAGCCCGACCACGCCCTGAGCCTCTACAACCTGGGCATGGTCTACAGCGACCGGATGCAGCTCAGCGAGGCCCGCGAGCTGCTGGGCCGGGCGGTGGCGCTGGAGCCCGGCGATGCCAACGCCCAGGTGGCTCTTGGCATTGCAGCCCTGCGGGACAACGATCCCGAGGCGGCGCAGGGTCCGCTGGAGAAGGCGGTGGTGCTGGAGCCCCGCAATCCGTTCGCGCTGCGCACCCTCGGCCAGCTGCACCTGATGAAGGGCGATGCGCCGGCGGCCTTGCCCCATCTGCGGGCCGCAGCGGCGGTGGCAGCAGACGATCCGATCATCCTGTTCACCTATGCCCAGTGCCTGCTGGCGATCGAAGGGGAGTCCCACGAAGTGGAGGCCGATGCGCTGTTCCAGCGGGCGCTGCGGCTGGCGCCTGTCGGGGATCTGGCCGAGAAGATCAAGAACCAGCAGCGCCGCCTCGCTGATCGGGTGATGCGCGCCAATGCCAAGGGCATGCCCCGCATGGATGCGGTGATGTATCTGAGCAGTGCACTGGAGGCCTACCGGGCCTTGGAAGCCGAGAGCCAGAAGCAGCTGCTGGCGGAGGCTGCGGCGGTGGGTCAGAAGGGCCTGGCGATCAACGACCCCGATCAGATGCACCAGCTGCGCCAGTACCAGGGAGGGGTATCGGTTTCAGCCCTTCAGGTCGCCTGCATTTATTACGTGGGGGGTCCAGCTGCTGCTGCCTGGGCAAGACGCGGGGATCGACTTCGCGAGGGAGTACGAGCTGGCCAAGGGGATGGAGGGAGCGGATTCGTAGTGCAAAACAATGCAGAAACTGCATAGGCACTGGGATGTCGGTTGTTTGGCTCCGCTGTCCCCACGGCAGCAAAGTGCGGTAGAACAGCTGTGTGCAACCCGGCCAAGCGTCACCACCAGGGATGAGCGAACTGCTTCAGACAGCCCTAACCATGGCCCTCATCCCAGTCCCGTGGGTTGTCAGCTCAGATTTATGCGGCTCAGCCAGAGAACCGCGAGCCGTGGGACTGTGACCCGTGCCTGAAGCCGTCCTCGCCCCCGGCGCCCGGATCGAGTGCCGCAGCGCCGAGTGGCTGGTGCGCGGCCTTGGCCGCAGCTCCGATGGCCAGCAGGTGGTCGATGTGGTGGGGGTGTCGCCCTTCCTGCGGGAGAAGGAGGCCCGCTTCCTGGTGGAGGTGGAGAAGGCGGCCGGAAGCTTCAAGGTGCTACAGCCGGAAGACACGGAGCTGGTGTGCGACCCCTCGCCTCGCTACCGCGACAGTCTTCTGTTCATCGAGGCCCACCTGCGCCGCTCCGTTCCTACCGATGCCTCTCTGGTGGTGGGCCATCGGGCGGCAATGGATGCCCTGCCCTACCAGCTCGTTCCAGCCGCCAAGGCCCTGGCAATGCCACGTCAACGGCTGCTGATCGCCGACGCGGTGGGCCTGGGCAAGACGCTGGAATGCGGGATCCTCTGCAGCGAACTTATCCGGCGCGGGCGAGGTAAGCGCCTATTGGTGGTGACGAGCAAGAGCATGTTGGTGCAGTTCCAGAAGGAGTTCTGGACGCGCTTCTCGATCCCGCTGGTGCGGCTGGATTCGGTGGGGATTCAGCGGATCCGCGAGCAGATCCCAGGCAACCAGAACCCATTTCACTATTTCGACAAGACGATCGTCTCCGTCGATACGCTCAAGAACGACCGCGAGTATCGCGTTTATCTCGATAATGCCAGCTGGGACATCATCGTGATCGATGAATGCCAGAACGTGGCCGAACGGGCCAGCGGCACCATGCGGAGCCAGCGCTCCCGTCTTGCCGAGCGGCTGGCAACCCGCTCGGAAACCTTGATCTTGCTGTCCGCCACCCCGCACGACGGCAAGCCGGAGAGCTTTGCCAGCCTGATGACGATGCTCGACCCCACGGCGATTGCCGATCCGAGCCAGTACAGCAAAGACGACATCCGCGATCTCTATGTGCGCCGCTTCCGCAAGGACGTGATCGCAGATCTGCGTAACAGCGTCAAGGAGCGCGACAGCGCCGATGTGGAGTGTGTGGCGAGTGAGCGGGAGGAGCGGGTGTTTGCCCTGCTCAAGGACCTCAAGCTGCCCGATAGCGACGGCAAGGCGAAGGCGGGCCAACTGTTCAAGACCACGCTGGCCAAGAGCCTGCTGTCGAGCCCGATGGCGGCGCTGGAAACGGTGCGCAACCGCCTGAAACGCCTGGAGGCGAGTGCCTCGTCATCGGATTCCCCAGCCAGCGCCGACCGCGCCGCCCTCCAGTGCCTGGAGCCGCTGCTGGCCGCGATCACCCAGGCGGATTTCTCCAAATATCAGCGGCTGCTTCAGCTGATCCGCGACGACTGGAGCTGGAGCGGCAAGGACCCCAGCGACCGGATCGTGCTGTTCACCGGCCGGCGTGAAACCCAGCGCTTCCTGGTCGAGCATCTCGCCGCCGACCTGGGCCTGCCCAAAGGAGCGGTGGTGGGTCTGGATGGCGCCATGCCCGATGTGGAGCAGACGCGGGTGGTGGAGCAGTTCGCCCAGGAGAAGGAGGCGGTGCGGATCCTGGTGGCCACGGAGGTGGCCTCAGAAGGCCTGAACCTGCATTACCTGAGCCATCGGCTGGTGCATGTCGACATCCCCTGGTCGTTGATGACGCTGCAGCAGCGCAATGGCCGCATCGATCGCTACGGCCAGCCGCGGCAGCCCCTGATCCGTTATTTGCTCAATGCCTCCCGCAGTGAGGGCATGGGCGATGCCGAGAAGGTGGTGCGGCTGCTGCGGGAGAAAGACCGGCAGGCCCAGCTGAACATCGGCGATCCGGCCGTGTTTCTCGGCGTCTACGACGCGGCGGCGGAAGAGGAGCTGATCAGCAGGGCGTATGAGGCCGGAACCTTGAAGGATCTGGACGATCGAATGGAGGCCAACGCCAAGCCGCAGCGCCAGGCGAGCAGCGGCGATCAGTTGTTCGAGGAGCTGTTCGGCATCAGCCCTGATTCCGCCGAAGGTGGCGGCAATGACAGTGGCGATGGCAGTGGCGATGGCCGCGCCCCAGCAGGGAATCCCAATCCCGTGGTAGCCCACACCCGCCAGTCCTTCAGCCTGTTCCCCAGCCTCTGGGGCTACGTGGACACGGCCCTGGACGCGGTGGCGCAGCAGATGGAGCGCCGGGGCGAAAAGCTCGATCTGCGCGTCTTCCCCGAGCAACAACGGCTGGAGATCACACCGCCTTCTGATCTGCAGCGCCGCTACGACCGCTATCCCCGCGAGCTGCAGCCGCCCCGCGGCCAGCGCCTGGCGCTCTCCACGGAGCCGGCGGCGCTGCAACGGGCCCTGGAGCAGAGCCGGCGGCAGGACAACAGCCGACCAGAGCTGGAATACCTCTGGGATCTGCACCCGCTGGTGGATTGGCTGGCGGATCGGGGTTAGATCACCTTCCCGCGCCATCATGCGCCGGTGCTGCAGCTCACTGATGGCCTCGATCCCGGCGCGGTGGTGATGGTGTTTCAGGGCACGATCCCCAATCAAAAAGGGGTGCCTGTGGTGCAGGAATGGGTGGCGGTGCGCTTTGCCGGCACGGGATTGAAGGTGGTGGCGGTGGAGCCGTTCGAAGCTGTCGCCACACGCCTGCAGCTGGGCAGCCGGGATCTCGCCAACATCAGCGGCGAGAAGCCCCCCGCTCACCTGAGCAGCCAGCTGCGTTTTGCGGTGGAGCAGGCCAACACCTACCTGCGCGACTGCGGCGAGCAGTGGACCGCCCGCGTGCAGCCGGAGCTGGAGGCGCAGCGGCAGCGGTTGCGGCGCCTGCGGGGCCGCCAGGTGGAGCAGCTGGAGCTGAGCCTTGCGGGCAATCAGCGCCCGCAGCAGATCAAGGACAAACACCGCCAGGAGAAGCAGAAGGCGATCGATGGGCGCTTCCTGGATCACGAACGCTTCGTGAGCGAGGTGATGACGATCGACCCCGCCCCCTACCTGAAGCTGGTGGCGGTGCTGCACCGGGAGGCCACTTGAAATCAGAGATCATGGCCAAGAATCACCGCGATCTTCTGCCGCAGCCCCGTGAGCTGTCGGTAGGCCTGCCACACCTCCTGGAGGTCGACCTTGTCATAGGCATGAATCAACACATCGCGCAGTCCAGCCATGGCGCGCCAGGGGATCTCGGGATGGCTGGCGCGGCAGCAGGCACTCAGGCGTTTGGTGGCTTCACCCATCACCTCAAGGCAGCGCAACAGGGCATCCTGCAGATAGTCCGTTTCTGCAAAGGCTTCAAAGCTGGTGATGGGGAAACCAAGTGCCCTGTCGATGTTGAAAAGGATATCCCGCAGCGCCTGAATGTCTCCTTCCTCCATCAGAGCGGCACCGCCTCAGCTTCCACCTTTGCCTGCAGTTCGGGCCTGAGATTGCGGCGGCGGATCAGGTCGACGCTGTGGTTCAACAGCTCTTCCAGAGCGACTTTCAGATCGGCGCGATCGAACAGGCTGGCCTGCTCCGGCAGATCCACCAGCAGATCAATGTCGCTGTCGGGCCCGGCCTGGTCGCGGGCGACAGAGCCGAACACGGCCAGGTTGCTGGCGCCATACCGCTCGATCAGCTGGTGGAGCTGGGGTGCGAGCGCATGGAGTTCAGCGAGCCTCATCAGCCATCCTCGAGCAGCATGGCGATCACCCCCGTGTCTGGGCAGCGCTCGATCACCGCTGAAAACGGCCGCATGGGGTCAGCTCCTGTCCCCCCATTCTGTCGCCTTCTCGCTTTCGACGCCCGCCACCCCCTGACCCATGGCCCTCCCCGGCATCAGCAACGCCAACGAGTTCTATTCCGCCCACTACCTCGAGAGCGTGCTGGCGGGGGATATTAAGAAGGTGCGCGAGCGCTGGACGGAGCAGGCCAAGGCGCAGCTGGAGGCGGATCTTGCGGCGGGGCTGTCCAACGCAACGGCATCCACGCCGGAGGCCCAGT
Organism: Cyanobium sp.; assembly: GCA_049282435.1. GTDB lineage: Bacteria > Cyanobacteriota > Cyanobacteriia > PCC-6307 > Cyanobiaceae > Cyanobium. The sequence continues at coordinate 16,761 of JBAPUA010000037.1, forward strand.
TCAAGGCGCTGCGCAAGCCATGGCAACAAATGAGGGAAGCCGAGATCGGCATGGCCGATGAGCCGGCGGAGCGGCTGCGGCTGCAACGGGAGCTGTTCTTCCAGCCCCTGCTCGAAGCCCTGGGCTATCCCTATGCCCCCCATGCCGAACCCGTGCTGATCGGCGGCGAGGCGTATCAAGTTCCTCTGCTGGGGGAGGTGTGTAACGCCAAGGGCGAGCCCTGGCTGTGGGTGGTGGAGTGCTTCAACCCCAGCGATGAGCCGGCCGATCCGCTGGAGCTCACGATCACCACCCGCTGGGGCTGCCAGATCGACGACCCTTCCCTGGGCACGGTGCTCACCGATGGCGACGGCCAGGGCAGCGAAACCTGGGAGGAACTGATCTCCGAGCGGATCTTCGGCCAGGAGATCCCGCCGCGCTGGGTGTTGGCGGTGAGCCGCGACCAGCTGCTGCTGATCGACCGCCAGAAGTGGGCCGCCTCAAGGCTGCTGCGCTTTGAGCTGGGCACGCTCCTGGGCGAGAACAACCCCGATGCCCTGCTGGCGGCTGCCACCTTGCTGCACCGCGAGCACACCTGCCCCACGGGCGGCGGCACGCCCCTGCTCGATGAGCTCGATGAGAACAGCCACAAGCACGCCTATGAGGTGAGCAGCGACCTCAAGTACGCCCTGCGCCGCTCGATCGAGCTGCTCGGCAATGAGGTGGTGGCGTTCATCAAGGCCCAGAAGAAGGGCGTGTATGAGGAGCGGCTGGATCCGGAGCAGCTGACGCTGGAGCTGCTGCGCTTCATGTACCGGCTGCTGTTCCTGTTCTTCATCGAGAGCCGGCCGAAGGAGCTGGGCTACGCGCCGATGGGCAACGACGTGTACCGCCTCGGCTACAGCCTGGAGAGCCTGCGCGATCTCGATACGGCCGAGCTGGCCAGCGAGGAAGACCGCGAGAGCACCTACATCAGCGAATCGCTGGATCGGCTGTTCCAGATGATCTGGGAGGGCTACCCAAAGCGCGGCGACCAGGACGCCGTGCAGCCACACCTCACGGAGGCCAAGCCGGAGTTCGACACCTTCCAGATCGTGCCGCTGCGTTCGCACCTGTTTGATCCGGAGCGGCTGCCGATCATCAATGGCCTGCTCAAGGACGACAAGGGCGACAAACGCTGGCCGAAGGTGCGCTTCCGCAACGCTGTGCTGCGGCAGGTGATCGAGATGATGTCGCTCACCAAGGAAGGCAAGGGCAAGCGGCGCGGCCGGGTGAGCTACTCCCAGCTGGGCATCAACCAGCTGGGGGCGGTGTATGAGGCGCTGCTGAGCTTCACCGGCTTCTTCGCCGAGGTGGATCTCTACGAGGTGCAGCCCGCCCCGAAGAATGCCAAAGCTGCCGCCAGCGACGACGACGACGACCTCGACGCGGCTCTAAGCGATGGCGACGACCCCGGCGACAACCCCGACGACGACACGACCGGCGGCGGCAAGGCCAGTGGCCATGCCACCGGCCAGGCCCACGACGAGCTGGATGTGGGCCACTTTGTGACCTTCGAGCAGCTCAAGGCCTACAAGGCCGAGGAGATCGTGCCCGATCCGCTCACCGGCAAGGCGAAAAAATACGAGAGGGGCAGTTTCCTCTATCGCCTGGCGGGCCGCAACCGCCAGAAGAGCGCCAGCTACTACACGCCGGAAGTGCTCACCAGTTGCCAGATCAAGTACACGCTCAAGGAGGCGCTGGTGGGCAGGAGCGCCGCCGAGATCCTGGAGCTGAAGTTGCTGGAGATGGCGATGGGATCGGCCGCCTATCTCAATGAGCTGGTGAGCCAGCTGGCCCAGGCCTATCTGGAGCGGCGCCAGCAGGAAACGGGCAAAACGATTGCGCATGAGCGCTATCACACCGAACTGCAGAAGGTGAAGATGCGCCTGGCCGATCAGAACGTGTTCGGCGTGGACCTCAACCCGGTGGCGGTGGAGCTGGCGGAGGTGAGCCTGTGGCTCAACAGCATCTTTGCCCCGGAGCAGGGGCGGGCCTTTGTGCCCTGGTTCAGCCAGCAATTGGTGAACGGCAATTCGCTGATCGGGGCGCGCCGGCAGATCTACAGGGTGAGCCAGCTGCAGAGCAGCAAGCTGCCCACGGGCACCGGCCGCAAGGCGAAGCCCACGCGCCTGTGGCATGAACACGCGCCGGAGGAGCTGGCCTGGGATGCGGCGTTGCCGGCCGATGGAATCTTCCACTTCCTGCTGCCCGATCCGGGCATGGCGGCCTATTCAGACAAGGTGATCAGGTCGCTGGAACCCGAAGCGATCGAGCGCTGCAAGCGCTGGAACAAGGCCTTTGTGGGCGAAGCATTCACCGAGGCCCAGATCGACCACCTGCTGCGGCTCAGCCAATTGGTGGATGAACTCTGGCAGGAGTGGGCGCGCGAAATGACCGCCCTACGCCTGCGCACCACCGACCCCCTTCCCGTCTGGGAAGAGCCAAGGGCTCAAGAGCCAAGGGCTCAAGAGCCAGGGGCTCAGGACCCCACCGGCACCCAGGCAGCAGCCTGGACGCCGCTGCGCCTGAAGGACCGCATTCACGACCAGGAGGTGCTGGGCAAGGGTGTGCTCAACACCAACGCCCGCCTGCGCCTGAAATGGGCGATGGATTACTGGGTGGCGCTGTGGTTCTGGCCGATCCGCCAGGCGGGAAAGCTCCCGAGCCGAGACGAATGGCTGTTTGAGCTCAGCATGATCCTGGGCGACCTGGAGCAGGGGATTACGGCTGAACCAGGCCAGATGAACATGTTTGCCGATACGCAACCAAAGCAACTGGCGGTGGACTTCAGCGATCAACACGGCTTCGTGAATGTGAACAAGCTGCTGGAGGATTTCGAACGCCTCCGCCAGGTACAGAAGGTGGCAGAACGCATCCGGCCGTTGCACTGGGATCTGGAATTCGCCGACCTGCTGGCAGGCGGTGGCTTCGATCTGATCGTGGGCAACCCGCCCTGGCTGAAGGTGGAATGGGAGGAAAAGGGCGTGATCGGTGATGCCGACCCGATGGTGCTGATCCGCAAGGTGAGCGCCAGTGAGCTGGCGAATCGACGCAAGGAGGCTTTTGAGGCCCATCCAAAGTTGAGGGTGGCCTATCTGGAGGAGTTTGAGGGGCAGAACGGTAGTCAGGCGTTTCTGAATGCGGTGGGGAACTATCCGTTGCTGATAGGTAGCAAAACCAACCTCTATAAATGCTTTCTGCCTCAGGCCTGGCGGGTAGCGTCTGTTCAGGGGGCGCAGGGCTTCCTGCACCCAGAGGGGGTATACGACGATCCAAACGGGGGAAGGCTACGAGAGACCCTATACCAGTGGCTTCGAGGTCATTTTCAGTTTCAGAATGAACACAGGCTATTTGCCGAGGTCAACAATAAGGCTAAGTACAGTATAAATGTCTACCATTCTCCTTTGGCGGCGAACGGTCTGATCCGGTTTGTCTCACTTGCCAACCTCTTCGGCACTAGCACTCTTGCTGAATGCTTCACGGCCGAATGTAGTGGGCCAGTCCCAGGCATTAAGGACGAGAAGGGACGCTGGGAGACTAGAGGACACCCTCAACGAGTTGTGTCTGTAGATGAACAGACGCTTCGCCTGTTCGCTCGCCTCTATGACGAACCAGGGACTTTAAGTATGCAGGCCCGCCTCCCAGCGTTGCATTCGCAGCAACTTTTAAGTGTGCTGGAAAAGCTCGCTGCGGCACCTAAGCGTCTTGCGGATCTGCAGAGCGACGAGATCTATACCACTCAGCATTGGAACGAAACAGTTGCACAACAAGATGGGACGATCTGCCGCGAAACAAGTTTCCGCTCGAAACCATCCGAACTGATCCTCTCAGGTCCACTGTTCAACGTTGCGAATCCTCTCTACCAGACCCCGAAAACGATATGCAATACGAATCGCGCCTACGACAACCTCGACATCTCCACGCTACCCAAAGACTATTTGCCTCGTACTAATTACCGCCTCAGCACACCTTTGCATGAGCGTCTTCTTCACACGCCTCGGGTACCTTGGGGAGAGAAGAAGCCGGTCACTGAGTTTTATCGCCTGATGTTCAGGCGACAGTTGCCTCCTTCGAATGAAAGGACCCTCATTCCAAGTATTCAGCCTAGAGGCGTGGCGCACATTCATCCAATACTTTCTCTGACATTTTTTAATCCTCTTGAGCTAGTCGCTTTCGCGGGATCCACCTCTTCTATTGCGGCTGACTATTTTGTGAAGACCCAAGGTAAATACGATCTTTACGAGTCCACTGCAAAGAAGTTGCCACTACCAGATGCCAGTGCTTCTCTACCTCTACGACTCAGAACCCTCGCCCTCAACTGCCTCACCACCCACTACGCCGATCTCTGGAGCGAATGCTGGGATGAAGCCTTCCGCCAACAACGCTGGGCCAAACAGGATCCCCGCCTCCCCAACGCCTTCTTCACCAACCTCACCCCCACCTGGCAGCGCGACTGCGCATTGCGCACCGATTACGCCCGCCGCCAGGCCCTGGTGGAGATCGATGTGCTGGTGGCCCAGGCCCTCAAGCTCACCCTCGAAGAACTGATCACCATCTACCGCGTGCAGTTCCCGGTGATGCAGCAATACGAACGCGACACCTGGTACGACCAAAACGGCCGCATCGTCTTCACCGCCAGCAAGGGCCTCACCGGCGTCGGTTTCCCCCGCAAAGGCTCAGGCCGTGGCGCCAACAAGACCACCGGCTGGGAAGACATCGCCGACATGAAGTCCGGCAGCGTCTCCCGCAGGATTATCGATGACACGCTGCCGGGGGGGCCGGTGGAGCGGATCATCGCCTATGAGGCGCCGTTTGATCGGTGTGATCGGGTGGGGGATTATCGGGTGGTTTGGGATTACTTTGAAAAGCAGGAAGGCAACAAGTCATGACCCCAATCGATCCAGGGCTGGCCACGAATCGGCGCCAAGTCATCGACCTGCTCAGCCAGCACAAGCTGGAATGGCAAAGGCTCTATGGCATCCAGGAATTGACCTTATTCGGCTCCCTGGCCCGCAACGAAGCGAACCCGGGCAGTGATGTGGATCTCTGTGTGATCCTTGAGCCCCCCAATCCGTTCTCGCTGGTTCACTTTCAGCAGGCTGTGCAGCAGCTGCTGGGTGTGCGCATGGATGTGGTGACGCGCTGGCCGGGAATGAATCCGGCGTTGAAGCAGGAGATCGAGCGCGATGCAATTCAGATCTGAACGGGATCTGCAGCTGGCGATCAAGGTCATCAGCCAGATGATCGTGCTGATCGAAACACTCATTCAGCGCATGGTGCCCGTCCAGTCTGCGGCCGATCTCTCCGCAACAGACTCAGGCCGTCTGCTCCTGGATGCCGTCTGTATGCAGTATCTGGCCCATCAATATTTCAACATTGACCCCCGCCAGGTTCTGTGGATCACAAGGCACTCCTTGCCGTCACTACGAGACAGCCTGAAAACGATACTGGCAACCCTGATTTCCAGTGGCTCAGCATCCATGAACTGTCAGCACGAGACACAATGCCAACTCTCCAGATCAGAAGCGGGCTGGGATATTCGCATAGAAGCAACCCTATGCTCCCGTCTTCTGTATCTGGATGTCATACGGCACTTTTCACACGAAGATCATTAGAGGAAGAACTTGTATTGCAGGGCCTTCAACGACAAAATCGCCAAGATCAGCCGCCAGTCCTTCTGTTTTGGTAAATCCTTGAAACAATCCTGCCAGCATATCGCGATCAAGCATGGCCATTCCGTAATTCTCGAAAGAAACCATGCTGTCACCAGCTGGGATATGCCTAGTGACCTTTCCCACAACTCTAACATTATTCTTGTGTAGCTCGCTCAAAGTCAAGTCTCGCAGATTTGCCGTTCTAAGGGAGATAACCACGCCTAATCCCAATTCATCAGGCGTTCTAAGAATCACGTTAGAGATTGGCGTTCTCTTTCGATCTTCATCTAGGAGATCTGCAAATCGTCCAGCTTCACTTCTCTGTTGCTTTGCTTTTGCTGTAGCCGGAGGCTTGCTTTTGCCCGAAGGTACTGAAGCCGTAGGCTGGTCGTTGGCCATTCCGCTCAGGATATCAGCCGCGGCTGCATAATCAATGATAGAATCAATTGCATTCTTCTCGACAACTCCGGATATCTCAACAAGTGCCCCAACTGGCAGGCTCTGTGCATCCTGCTCTTTTGAAAGCTCAATGATCTT
>JBAPUA010000038.1:0-4240 GCA_049282435.1 Cyanobium sp.
CAGGGCTGATCCAAAGTCGCTACTGATGAGGTTGGTCCTTCCTCAGCGACACGCCTGGCCGTTGCCACAACTGGCTGCTCAGAGCCAGGGCCGAAGTCAGAGCGCAACGCCACCCGGCAAACCGGAAACTTTGAAGCAGCCCTGCAGGCCTCCCCATCGCCATCGAGATAGGTATGTCCGTGACGCAGCAGCTCCTGGGCGAGGGCATGGGAGCCGACCTCCTGGCAGCGATAGCGGCGCCCCCCCGGGGGTGGTGCCATCGGGGATCACAGCGTTGCGCTGCCCCCGGCGGAAGTCCCAGGGGCGGATGATGCCACCTGCCACACCCCGAAGCGATGGCGGCTGGCCCGATACTCGGCATCCAGGTACTCCTTGGCCTCACACCCGCCGAGGTACTGCCGGTAGGCAAAGGCCTGGCCGTCCTCCACCAGCACCAGGCTGATGTTGATGTCCCTGATCACCTCGGCCACGGTGCGGCCGTAGCGGTCGATGGTGTGGGCAAGGATCGTGACTTCCCGCCCCTTGGCCAGACGGCTCTGCAGATCACTGCGCGACTGCTGCCCGTAGGGGCTCTGGGCCAGCTCCGGCGCGTCGATGCAGGCCAGGCGGATGGTGATCGGCAGGCCCTGGCAACTGACGCGCAGGGTGTCGCCGTCGCCGATCGACAGGACGGTGGCGCGGAACTCGGTGGCTGGCGTTGCTGCTGCGGGCCAAGAATCAGTGGTGAGGATGTTGGCAACGATCGCCAGAAGCAGCAGGAGCTGCAACTTCAGGGCTTGGGGCATGCGGCTACCCCAGGGCAGGCAACCAACAAGCCTGACAGCCCTGCGCCCTCGCTGATTTTCCAGGCGATGCCTGCATGGATGAGCTACCAGCCACCAAGGCAGGGCACTGCGAAAGGGGTGATGGAGTCGCGATGCTCGTGCCCTGGTTTCAGCTGACTGCGGCGTTGACTGCGTCGGTGATCGTTGTGGCCAGTGGTGCCGCCCTGGCCCAGCAACTGCGGCCTCTACCCAGGGTGGGGGGCTGCCCGCTGAGGTACTACGCCTCCGGCAGCTATTGCGTCCCGTCCAGGAGCGACAACATCCGCGGCGCCATCGAGAAGACCGGCAACAACTGTCCGCTCGGCTTCTACGCCTCCGGCAACGACTGCCTGAGCAGCCCCGGCAGCAACCGAGAGGCAGTGGAGAAGGTGGGGAACTCCTGCCCGCTGGGTTGGTTCAGCTCCGGTTCCTACTGCGTCAAAAACCCCTGATCGCCATGGCTTTTCGCTTCCGCCGTTCCGCCCGTCCGGGGCCTCTGTGCTGCAACTACCGCTTCGCGGACCTGCGGCTACGGCAAGGGCGGCCCAATCAACCTCCGTAGCGTTCCTTCGGATAGAATTTTATATTCTTGATACTGGGTCATGAAGCCATCAGCTTGGCTGCTCTGTACAACCATTAGCCTGAGCTGCTATGCAGGTTTGCCGATCCAAGTTTCACACGCCGGAGAGGTAATCATTTTGCGTCATGGTGACAAGGACAAGGTCCGAGGCGATTTCAATCTCTCCCCGAAAGGTTTTCTGAGGGCAATTGCCCTGGCAAGACTTATCCCGGGGTGTTTCGGCAATCCATCAGGCATCAGCACTTATTATCTCGATCCAGACACCAGCAAGAATGCGCGCAGCTATCAAACGGCTGTTCCGTTGGGTGTTTACACTGGCGTGAATATCCGGGTAATCACAGATTCTCCTGAGCGTTCCTTCTACTACGGGCGCGAGACAAGGGAGGCCATCGAGGGTTCCAACAGACTACAAGTGCTCTTCTGGGAGCATCGCCGCATGCCGCTTCTGGCTCAAGGCCTGGGATGGAAGGCCATGCCTCAGATTCCTGATGACGATTTTGACCAGCTTATTCTTTTGCACTACAGTAAGCCTGGCAAACCTCCCAGAGTCGAACGCTTTAGCCAGAACACGTTGTTCCGCAGCACCTGCTTTGCCAAGGCACTAAAGTCCTTACCTCTTGATGTCAACATCGCTCCCCTCCTCGACATCGGCAGCAACAGCGGTCACCGAGGACATAAATAGCGCGGAATGAATACGCAAAACAGAATATTGCCGACCAAAGTATTGCTAAATACTGTCAGGCCGCGTTCCATTTCTCGCCACAAAGGCCAGGCCATCTAGATCAGTTCAGCTCAAGAGCCATGGATTAGCAGTGTGGATTGGGTTGTGTCGCTGAGCAGTTTTAGCGGCAACTTATTGTAGTCAGCACAGCATTGCAATTCAGGCGAGCCTCCAAAATTCTGTGTTCTGTCAAGAGGCCCAGAAATTTGTCCCGAGGTAGTAGCTGTTGACCACGATGTCGCTGGCATCAAGGGCCACCAGCACCGCCTGACTCTGCTCCACCCACAGGGTTCGGGCCTCGGCCTCGGTGGTCGCTGGGAGAGGTCTCTCCAGCACAGAACACCGGCTCCAGCACCCCCACTGCCCCGGCCAGTCGTCAAGTTCAACCGCGCGGATCTACCGTAGAGAGACCAACAAATTCAGAGGTCGTGGATCAGCAGCAGGATCATGGTCTGCCCTATGTCGACTGCCAGGCGGGGACACCTGACTGGCTGACATCACCACAAAAGAAGGCGCCCCCGGTAGGGGCGCCTTAGCACCGGTCGCAGATGCACAACCTGGCATTTCGGATGCCATCCGGTCGGGTGTCATTTGATTCCATGGTTGACCTGTCTTGGGCCTGGCAGGCAAGGAGTCAGTCACGGCTCAGGGAAGAGATGCTCGGGGCTTGACCTTCCCAGAAGCGACTGTTGGCCGGGTTATGCAGCCCAGCTTTCACACTTCAAAATGTGGAAATGGCATATGGCTTACTCATCCACTTGGGGTGGCAACCGTCTGGTGCCACGTTGGGCCTGCTTCCAATCAGTTCACCTTCACAAGAGACTCACGGGGGACTGGCCCGGATTGCTTTGAGGAGAGAACCTTGGGGGTCTTTCCCCTCAACCACAAACTAATGCTTTTTGGCTGAAAGAAGGGATCGAGCGAGTACCTCTTTCCGTAAGCAGGTGGGCGGTTTCAGGACCCTTCCATGCCGCTGGGGGCGCATCGACCGATTGCAGAGCCGATCCCGGTGAAGCCACTTTCGTGAAGCCCCGTAACCCCAAAGACCATGTACAGCATCGAATGTGCATCAACCCCTGCCGCCAGCCTCCTTTCGTCCGAAGGTGAATGTGCCCGATTCGGAGGCTCCACAGATGGAAGACAGCCCCCCTGACCAGCTGCCAGGAGTGCACTGACGATCCGGCCCCTGCTCCAACAGTCTTGACGGATCTCTGGCTTCCCTGGCGTGTGACAGCTGTTCATCCAACAGCCCCGCCGTCCACTGCACCGTTAAAGGCCTCGCCTCAGGTGCCCCGGACCCAACAGGAAGCCCCATTGGAACCCTGGCCCCAGGCGCCAGCGCCAGCAACTCCGACCCACAACTGAAGACTCACGTGATCTGACGATCAACCGACCGCGCAGCTGCGCCCCGATGTCCTCGCGGGCAACACATCTGAGCAGGCAAACGCCCGGGGCCCACGCTCCGGGCTTTGTTGCGCTCCGGGCTCCGCTCAGCCCAGGCCGCCCAGCCGGATCAGGGCGCCCACCACCACGAAGGCGATCGCCAGGGCGGTGATGCCGCGGATGTGCCAGGCCAGGCCGCTCAGGTTGTCGTCTGTGAGCCGGGGAATCAGCCGCAGCCGAGCATGAACGGCCAGAGCGGCGGTGGCGGCCAGCAGCAGTAGCTTGACGCCCACCAGCATCCCGATCGGGTTGGCCAGGCCGAATAGCCCCTGGAAGCCCGGCAGATAGATCCCGCCCATCCACAGCCCGGTCACCACCTGAATCGCCAGGGCCGTGAGCCCCAGCGGCTCGAAGGTCTCCTCGAAGGCGCGGATCGCTGCCGCGCTCTGCGCCCGAAGCGCCCTGGGCAGCACCCCCAGATCCAGCACCAGATGGCCGCCGGTCCACACCGTGGCCGCCAGGGCATGGACGATCACCAGCAGCGGAAACACGGACACAGCAGCGACCGGGCAGCTGCTTCCACGATGGGGGCACTGTGCCGAGGCTGACCATGGGAGTAAGCCAGCAACCCGTAGCGTCAACCGCGGGGTGCCCCTAGGAGCCCGTTGCGCATAGATCTCAGACGTCAGCGGACACACTCAATAGACCCGATCCAGCCATCCTGGGGCGCAATTTGATTCGAGCGAGAATGAG
>JBAPUA010000039.1:0-40949 GCA_049282435.1 Cyanobium sp.
GCTTGATCTCCAGATCGAGGCGCTTCAGCGCTCGCTCCTTCTTTCCCGCAGTTGGGATGGCCGCACGGTTTCCCGCGCAGTCCAAAATGATATCACCCCTTGGGGCTGATGCCCTGCAATCCGGACCCCCACCCCTGCCGGTTGGGTCAGGTCTGGGCCCTTGAGCTGCTTGAAGAGTGCGATCACGGCCCGGATGATGGCCTCGAAAGGCCCTGTCGCAGCTTGATTCCTGTGCTCGGGAAAGCGCGGGAGGCCCAGATACGACCAGGATTGGACGCTCCCTGCCGCGACCCAGCTGGAAGGTCAGTGATTGCGGACAGAAAAGTGATTGGTGCCCCATACCTGCCGCTCTGACCTGGGCTTCAAGGCCATGCGCACGAAGCTGAACCACATCGACCAGGGCCTGGCTGGGGCTGCAGGCAGCTCCCAACCAGCTGGGGAGTGGAACAAAGTTTTACAAAGCGGGAACCCCGGCCCGAAGCCCTCCAGGCCATCGCCAGGGATGTTCGGTGGCCCTGTGACCCAGCCATACGCCCCTAGGGGCTGTCGCCCCCCAGCCTCCCGAGCGCCTTGGGGCAAGCCCGCGCTCCGGCGCGAGACCCCACAGCCCTGCGTGGCCTGGTCACGATCGCAGCGACAGCTGAAGGCCAATAAAAAAGCCGCGGACTGAGCCGCGGCCTGATCGATTAGGGACAGACTGGATGGTGAGGTTGAACTCAGAAAAGACCCAGGGTCAGGGACTTGTCGATCGGCAGAGCCGCGCCGATCCCCAGGTAGATGGTGAAGAAAGTTCCGAACAGGAAGGCTGCCATGGCAACCGGGCGGCGGAACGGATTCTGGAACTTGTTGAAGCTCTCGATGAAGGGAATCAGCATGAGCCCCAGAGGGATCATGGTCTGAAGAGCGATGCCCAGAAGCTTGTTGGGAACGACCCGGAGAATCTGAAAGACCGGGTAGAGATACCACTCGGGCAGGATCTCCAGCGGCGTGGCGAAGGGATCAGCCTTGTCGAGGAGCATGGCCGGGTCAAGAACCGCAAGCCCAACAATGCAGGCGAAGGTCCCCATGATGACCACGGGGAAGATGTAGAGGAGGTCGTTGGGCCAGGCAGGCTCACCGTAATAATTATGACCCATGCCCTTGGCCAGTTTGGCTCTCAGCTTGGGATCAGTGAGGTCAGGCTTCTTGAGGATGTGCATGGTTGAGGTTCAGAGCGCGTGAATGCAGCGTAGGCGGACTGAAGGGAATCAGAGCGGACCGGAGATGCCCTGCTTACGAATCATCAGGAAGTGGATCAGCATGAACACGGCGAGCAGCCAGGGCAGCACGAAGGTGTGCAGGCTGTAAAAGCGCGTGAGGGTGGACTGACCGACGCTCTCACCGCCGCGAAGGAGCTCGACCATGAAATCGCCGATCACGGGAACAGCTGCCGGAACACCGCTGACAATTTTGACGGCCCAGTAACCGACCTGATCCCAGGGGAGGGAGTAGCCCGTGACTCCGAAGGAGACGGTGATGACCGCCATGGTGACGCCGGTAACCCAGGTGAGCTCGCGAGGACGCTTGAAGCCACCGGTGAGGTAAACCCGGAAGACGTGCAGGATCAGCATCAGCACCATCATCGAGGCGCTCCAGCGGTGCACCGACCGGATCAGCCAGCCAAAGCTGACGTCGGTCATCAGGTACTCGACCGAGCTGTAGGCCTCCACCACCGTCGGCTTGTAGTAGAAGGTCATCGCGAAGCCAGTGGCGAACTGGATCAAGAAACAGACCAGGGTGATGCCGCCGAGGCAATAAAAAATGTTGACGTGCGGGGGCACGTACTTTGCCGAGACGTCATCGACAATGGCCTGGATTTCCAGACGCTCGTCGAACCAGTTGTAAACCGGGTTTTTGGCGTCGGGTGCGGCAGGAGACGAGTTCGCCATGCAGCCTTGGGACTTGGGTTGCGAGAGTCTACCGATCGTCCCGACCCTCCTGTGAGCGAACCAGCCCCGCCTTCGAGCCCTGCTCAACCCTTTGCAACAGGGGCCCGCCGCCGGCTGGGAGGCCTGTTCAGCCTGCTGGCCGTGATCGGGCTGCTGCTGCCCATCGCTGAGGTCCCAGTCCTGATGAGCCCCCGGCCGGTCCTGGCCCTCAGCGATGTTCAGGAGCTGGTGGTCGATGCCTGGCGGCTGGTCAACCAGAGCTACGTGGATCCCTCGCAGCTGGAGGCGGTGCAATGGAGACGGCTGCGCCAAAAGGCGCTCGAACAGCCGATCGTCAGCTCCGCGCAGGCCTACGACGCGATCGAGGCGATGCTCGAACCGATCGGCGACCCTTACACCCGGATGCTGCGACCCGCCGACTTCGGCAGCCTGCAATCGAACACCCGGGGCACCGTCAGTGGGGTGGGGCTGCAGCTGGGCCTGCGGGCCAGCGACCAGGCGATCGTCGTGATCGCCCCCCTGGATGGCTCGCCCGCGGCGGAAGCCGGCATCGCCTCGGGCAGTGAGCTGGTGAGCGTGAACGGCCTCGGCAGCCGGGAGCTGGGACTGGAGGCCACCGCCGCGGCCCTGCGCGGAGAGGCCGGCAGCGACGTGATCGTCACCGTGCTGGCCCCCGGCAAGGAGCGCGCCAGGGAAGTGGTTCTGAAACGGCGGCAGGTGGATCTGCTGCCGGTGCGTCCAAGCCGAGTGATCCGGGCCGGTCACCGCCTGGGGGTGCTGCGCATCACCCAGTTCAGCGAGCCTGTCCCCCTCCAGGTTCGTGACGCCCTGCTGGCCTTCAGCCAGGCCGCTGCGGGCCAGCCGCCGATCGAGGGTCTGCTGCTGGATCTGCGCAACAACTCCGGTGGCCTGGTGCAGGCCGGTCTGGCCGTGGCCAACAGCCTGCTCGATGCTGAACCGATCGTGGAGACCCAGGATCGCGGCGGCATCAGCGATCGCCAGGTGGCCGGAGCCGGCAGCCTCTACGCCGGCCCGATGTTGACCCTGGTCAACGGCGGTACGGCCAGCGCCAGCGAGATCCTGGCCGGGGCGCTTCAGGACAGCGGCCGCTCGCCCCTGGCGGGCAGCCGCACCTATGGCAAGGGGCTGATCCAGACCCTGATCCCGCTCGGCGATGGCAGCGGCCTGGCCGTGACCGTGGCCCGTTACCTCACCCCGAGCGGTCGCGACATCCAGAACCAGGGCATCGAACCGGATCTACTGCTGGCGGAGCCGGAGCCCCTCAACCCGGGCGGCTCCGCCGACAACTGGCTGGAAGAGGCCGAAGAGCTGCTGGTCAGCGCCATCGAGGCGGCGGCGGGAGCATGAGTCAACGCACCTATCACGATCCCCTGCACGGTGCCATCAGCCTCGATCGCGGCGTCGCGGCCGAAGCCCTGGCCATGGACCTGATTGACACCGCCCCGTTCCAGCGGCTGCGGCGGATCCGCCAGCTCGGCACCGCCTACCTCACCTTTCAGGGGGCCGAATCCAGCCGCTTCACCCATTCCCTGGGGGTCCTGCACCTGGCCCGGCTGGCGCTCAACCATCTGCTGCGTCTGGCACCGGAGCTGGTCGAGCACCGCAGCGCCCTCTATGCGGCCGCCCTGCTGCACGACGTGGGCCACGCCCCCTTCAGCCATTCCGGCGAGGAGATGTTCGGCCTGCGCCACGAGAGCTGGTCGGGGCGACTGATCCGGGAGCATCCGACCCTGCGCGCCCGACTGGAGGCCGAACGGCCCGGCCTCGCCGGCGAGGTGGCTGATCTGCTCGAACATGGTCGACACCGCAGCAGTGCGATCAAGGCCCTGGTCAGCAGCCAGCTCGACTGTGATCGCCTCGACTACCTGCTGCGCGACAGCCTCAGCACCGGCACCAGCTACGGCCAGCTGGATCTGGAGCGGATCCTGGCCAGCCTCACCCTCGCCCCCGACGGCAATCTGGCGGTGCACCCCAAGGGGCTGATGGCTGTGGAGCACTACCTGGTGGTGCGCCAGCTGATGTACCGCACCGTGTACAACCACCGGCTCAACGTGGTCAGTACCTGGCTGCTGATGCGCGCCATCGCCGTGGCCAGGCGCCTCGGCCCTGGCCTGGTCTGGGCCGATGCCCCCATGGCCCACTGGCTCTGGCAGCCGGAATCCCTGACGAACGAGGACTTCCTAGCGAATGACGACATTCGCACGGGCTATCACCTGGCGCGCTGGCGCGAGGAGGGGCCGACCGAACTGGCCGAACCCTGCCGCCGCCTGCTGGACCGCCAGCTGCTGCGGGCCACGGACGTCAGCGATCGGCCCAGCGGCGAACGCCTGGAACTGCTGGCATTCACCCGGAGCCTGGCCACGGCCGCTGGCCTGGAGCCGGAGGGGTGCTGCGGTCTGCAACAGCGCTCGAGCCGGGGATACCACGTCTACAAGGGGGGGTTGCGGCTCTGGGATGGCCGGCGGCTGGAGGCGCTGGAGCAGCGCTCGCCCCTGGTGGACACCCTGGCCCGGGCCCAGCAGAGCGCCTGGCTGATTCACCCCGTCGAAGTCACGCAGGCGCTGGAGCAGCACCTGCGAGAGGATCGGCCCGCGAACGGGAGCGCCCGGGACGCCTAGGTTTCGCACGACCACGCAGCGCACCGATGGCCGCCCTCCTGATCCCGGCGCTGGCCCCGCGGCAGGACCATGAGCTGAGACTGCCCGATGGCGACAACGGGGCAAGCGCTGAGCAGGAAGTGACCTATGCGCTCGGTGGCCAGCAGCTCCAGGGCACCGTGCTGCTCGATGCCGGCCACTGGCTGTTGCGCCTGCCAGAACTGCGCAGCCTGCGCCAACTGCTGCGCAAACACCAGCTGCAGCTGATCCGGGTGCGGGCCCTGAGACCCGAAACCCTGGTGGCTGCCTCCGCCCTCGGCCTGGAAACCGAAGCGCCGGCGCCAGCGCCCCTGGCTGCACAGTTGAACACCCCGATCCCGCCAAAGGATGAGCTGACGATTCACAGGGGGACGCTTCGCTCCGGCGACCATCTGCAGTGTCGGGGATCGGTGCTGCTGCTGGGGGATCTCAATCCGGGAGCGCGGATCAGCGCCGGCGGCCATGTGCTGGTCTGGGGGCGATTGCGGGGCGTGGCCCACGCGGGCGCCCAGGGCGATCGCGACACCCGGATCGTGGCCCTGCATCTGCGGCCTCTGCAGTTGCGCATCGCCGATGCGGTGGCCCGGGGCCCGGCCGACCCGCCGGCCGCCGGCCAGGCCGAAGCGGCCCAGCTGGTGGACGGCGAAATTCGCATTGATCCGGCCCCACCTGGCTGGCCCCTGCTCGATTGAAGCGGCAACGGGGAGCGGGGGACGGGGCTCTGGCGCTCAGCGGTTGATCACCCCGAGGCCCCCCAGAACGCCGGCGAACGCCATGAACCACAGCGGTGAGATGCGGGTGCGCAGCATCAGCACGCAGACCACCACCGAGACCACCACTCCGGCGGCATTGGTATCGGCCGTGTGCAGGATCTTGATGCCGACCTCAAACAAAATGCCGAGGGTGATCGGCCCCAGACCGCGTTCAAAAGCCTGACGCCAGGGAGAGTCCTTGAGGCGGCTCCAGCTGAGGCAGGCCAGCACCATCACGATTGTGGAGGGCAGCAGAATCGCCAGCTCGGCTCCATAGGCACTGAGCAGGGCCCAGCCGGGCCCCTCCGGCCAGCCGGCCCCGAGGCCGAGCAGGCCCACCAGCATCGAACTGGGCCCGGGCGCCGCTTCGGCCAGGGCGTAGAGATCGGCGAACTGGGAGGAGGTGAGCCAGCAGAACTGTTCGACGCTGAGATGGTGGTATTCGCTCAGCAGGGTGTTGCCACCGCCGAGCGAAAACAGGGACAACCCCAGAAAGGTGCCGAGCACCTGCAACAGATGGCCCAGATCCGTGAGGCGCGTCGGCGTGCATTGAGCCGATTGCGAAGCCGCAGCCAACAGAAGAGGCACGATCATCGCTGGCTCTCTTGCCTGGAGCCCCGCGGCCAGTACCAGGCCATCGCCAGGGGGCCGGCGATCAGCACGACCGGCACCAGCCGCACGTGGAAGAACTCCATCGCCACGAAGGTGGCAGCGGCCAGCAGCAGGGCCACCGGATCCTTCCAGTACTGGTCGAGAATCTTGAAGCCCATCGACAGGGCCATGCCGGCGGCGGCGGCCACGACCCCGGCCAGCACACGATCCACCGCTGGCAGGGTGTGGAACGAGAAGTAGGCCACACCCAGCAGCATCAGCAGGGTGAAAGGCACGAGCAGCATCCCCGCCATCGCCACCAGGGCGCCGCTGAGGCCATGGAAGGCGGCACCGATGTAGACGGCCATGTTGATCTGATTCGGCCCGGGGAACAGCCGCGCCACCGTCAGACCGGTGAGGAACTCCTCATTGCTGAGCCAGCCGCGTTGTTCGACCACGATGCGCTGGCTCCAGGCCGACAGGCCACCACCGAAGGCCGAAAGGGCCACCTGGAGCATGCCGAAGAACAGCTGCCGATGGCTTGGCGGCTGCTCATTCATGGACGAAGTGGGGATCGGGGGGCAGTTCGCCGGCCTCATGCATGCTGGGATCCAGAGGATCAGGCGCAGCATATTTGCTGGCCTCGTTCCAGTCGGCCTGAAACACCAGCTTGAGCCGCTCCACCACTTGCGGGGCATCGCTTTCGATCCCCAGCTCACGGCGCAGATCGAAGGCGCTGCGATCAATGTTCATCGAACCCGTCTGGGCGTAGAGACCATCGACCAGGATTAACTTGGCGTGCAGTTTCAGATGCTTTTGACGGCGCACCTTGACCCCGAAGCGCTGCATAATCCGCAGCGACGAGAAAGTGTCATAGATGTCCCAGTCGCTGATGCCATGCTTGCCGCCGCAGAGCACCCTCACCTTGACGCCGCGATCGCGGGCGCGGACGATCCGCTCCAGGATCACCGCATCGACGAATTTGGGGTGCTGGATCCACAGACTGGTGGTTGCGGCATCAATGATGCGGGCCATCTGACCGCGACTGTGGGAGCTGCTCCAGACCAGGCCCACATCCAGCTCGGGGATGAAGAAACTGCGGTGCCAGTCGGCCTCGAAGCCGGCGATCACCTGGGAAACAACATTCTGATTATAACTGACAATGCCGTAATCGCGAGTTTCGGTGAAGTATTTATCAGCGAGGTTAAAGGTAGCGATCAGGACGGACTGGCGGTCGATCACCATCGATTTCTCATGGGTGACCGGAAAAGCATCGGAGGTCCAGGCGGTTTCGACGCCTGCCGCCTGCAGCCTGGCGAAGGCCTCATCGTTCCAGCGATCACCGCCGGAGGTGTGGGGATTGAGCATGACCCTCACCTGCACCCCCCGCTCCCTGGCCCGCTCCAGGGCCAGTTCAACCTGTTCGGACTGCAGCTTGAACTGCTTGAGCAGCAACTGCTCCCGGGCCGCATCAATCAGCTCCACCACGGAGCGGCAGCCATCGTCAGGCATGACCAGCAGACGCTGATGGAGATGGAGTTGCTCAGCCATCCTGGGGGTCAAAACCAATGCTCCTTTTAGGTGAATGGGGCTTGGCCTGTCGAGCCGGCCGGCAGCCTGGCAACCAGCCAGGCGGCGCGATCAGTCCGGCCGGCTAGCCTGCGCCGACGCCGATGGACGCCGTGACGAGAGCTTCCGCCCGCATCATCCTGATCTGTTCCGGCAAGGGGGGGGTGGGCAAGACCACCCTCACCGCCAACCTGGGCATTGCCCTGGCCCGGCTTGGCAAGACCGTGGCCGTCCTTGACGCCGACTTCGGACTGCGCAACCTGGATCTGCTTCTGGGTCTGGAGAACCGCATCATCTACACAGCCCAGGAGGTGTTGGCCGCCACCTGCCGACTCGACCAGGCGCTGGTCAAGCACAAACAGCAGCCCAACCTCGCCCTATTGCCAGCTGGCAACCCCCGCATGCTCGAGTGGCTGACGCCGGAGGACATGCAGACCATTGCCAACCTGCTGGCCGAACGCTCCGACTACGTGCTCATCGACGCCCCGGCCGGCATCGAGCAGGGCTTCAAGAACGCGGCGGCGGCGGCTCGCGAGGCGATCGTGATCACCACCCCTGAGGTGTCGGCGGTGCGCGATGCCGACCGGGTGATCGGACTGCTGGGCACGATGGATGTCAAACCGGTGCAGCTGGTTCTCAACCGGGTGCGGCCCAAGATGATGGCCAACCAGGAGATGCTCGCCGTCGACGACGTCACCGACATCCTGGCCCTGCCGCTGCTGGGGCTGGTGCAGGAGGACGAGCGGGTGATCGTCTCCACGAATAGGGGCGAACCCCTGACCCTGGAGGACAATCCCTCGCCGGCTGGCCAGGCCTACCTGAACATCGCCCGCCGCCTCTGCGGTGAGGAGATCCCACTGATCGATCCCTCCAAGCAACGCCCCGGCCTGCGGGCCCGGCTGATCAACAAGCTCAGGAAAACCGCGGGACTCTTCTGACGGCCATGACCGTGCTCGATTTCATCAATCGCCTGCTGGGACGGCAGAAGCCCAGTGGCACCATGGCCCGGCAACGGCTGCAGCTGGTGCTGGCCCACGACCGCAGTGATCTCAACCCCGAACTGCTGGACCAGATGCGCCGCGAGATCCTCGAAGTGGTGCAGCGCTACGTCGAAATTGACATCGAGAGCTGTGATGTGAGCCTGGAAACCGAGGACCGGGTCACCGCCCTGCTGGCCAACCTGCCGATCAAGCGCACCCGGGAGTTCCCGCTGCCGCTGGTCCCTGGCAAGCCGAACGAGCCGAGCCGTCAGGCCCCGGATGGCACCACTTTCCCCGCAGTCCCTGAGGCAGGGACCCTGGATGCCGCAGCTGCGTCGGGCACAGGTGCCGATTTTGGCTCGGGGCCTGCCGAAGCGGGCGACAGCCGGGCGGTTCGCCAGCTCTGAGCGCACAGCGGCATTCTTAACTCCGAGAGGGTTCCCCAGCCCTGATCGATCGGCGCCAAAGCCGCCAGGGCCTGCCGTCACAGCGCAAGTCCTGGCTATGTGCGGCCGTTCTCCAGGCGGGCCCTGACCACCCCCATGACCGGCGCTGGGAATGCTGCGGGCAGATCGCTTGCCTTTGACCGTGCCCTTCTCGTCACGCCCGGCCTCTGACTCGGCAGCCCAGCCCCTCTGGCTGCTGACCCCGATCACCCCCGCCGAGGATCGGGTGCTGCAGCTGCTGCGCCGCGGCGCCAGCAACCGCAGCATTGCGACCGAGCTCGTGCTCAGTCCTCGCACCGTCGAAAGCCACGTCTCGAGCCTGCTGGCCAAGACTGGCTGCCGCAGCCGCAGCCAGTTGCTGCTGTGGACCCTGAGCCACTCGCCAGCCACCCCCTGCGCACCGCGGCATCAGCCGTGAGGGACCTGGTCCGGCATCAGACCCTCGGCCCCTTGCTGCCTTGAGGCTGCGCCCGTCTTGCCGATGGTGTGACCGTCGCCGTCGCTGTTGTTGTCGAGGTCGATGACGGCAAGATCAGCCGCCAAGATCGCCAGGGAGTCTTGGCGCGATGCCTGCAACGGATACTGAGCCCAGATCCCCGTTTGCGCTGAATCCCATGCCGGCCGCACCCACTCGCACGCCCGCCCGCCCGGTGGATCTGCTGGTGGCGGGGGGCATTGTCGTCACCATGGATGGCGACCGCCGCGTGATCGCCGACGGAGCCATCGCCATTGCTGGCGGACGCATCGTGGCGGTGGGCCCGAGGAGTGAGGTGGAAGCGGCCCATCGCGCCAGCGAACGCATCGATGCGACCGGCCGGACCGTGATCCCCGGCCTGATCAACGGTCATGCCCATCTGCCGATGACCCTGTTCCGCGGCCTGGCCGACGATCAGGACCTCGACGACTGGCTGCAGCACACGATCTTCCCCGCCGAGGCGATGAACGTGGATGAGGCGTTCGTGCGGGCCGGCACCCGGCTGGCCCTGGCGGAGTTGATCCGCGGTGGGGTCACCACGGTCTGCGACATGTATTACTTCGAGCAGGCGGTGGCCGAAGAGACGGCCGGCGCCGGGCTGCGGGGACTGCTGGGCCAGGCCCTGATCGACTTTCCCGCCCCCGACAGCGCCGATCACAGCGCGGCGATGGCCTGCATCGAGCGCTTCGTGGACAGCTGGCAGGGCCACGCGCTGATCACTCCGGCCATCGCCCCCCACGCCCCGTACACCGTCTGCGACGAGCACCTGCTGGAGGCGAGCAGCTTCGCCGAGCGCCATGGCTGCCCCCTGGTGATTCACCTGGCCGAAACCCGCCATGAGGTTCAGGAGAGCCGGCGGCTGAAAGGGGCCGCGCCGGTGGAACATCTGGCCAGCCTCGGGGTGCTGAGCGAAGCGATGGTGGCCGCCCATGTGGTCTGGGCCGAGGAGCATGAGCTCGACCTGCTGCAGCGGCACGGCGTGGGCGTCGTCCACAATCCCCAATCGAACATGAAGTTGGCCTCCGGCGTGGCGCCGCTGCCGGCGATGCTGCGGCGGGATCTGGCGGTGGGCCTGGGCACCGATGGCTCCGCCTCCAACAACGATCTCAGCCTCTGGGAGGAGATCGACACCGCCGCCAAGCTGCACAAGCTGATCAGCGCCGATCCCAAGGTGGTCTCAGCCCAGGAAGCCTTCGAGATGGCCACGATCCGGGGCGCCCGCGCCCTGCATCTCGAGAGCCAGGTGGGCTCGCTGGAGGTGGGCAAGCGGGCCGACCTGGCGGTGCTCGACATGGAGGCGATCAACCAGCTGCCGCTGAGTTCCATCTACTCGGCGCTGGTGTATGCCAGCAAAGCCAGCGATGTCCGCACCCTGGTGGTGGAGGGGCGGGTGGTGCTGCGCGATCGCCAGCTGCTGACCCTGGACGAGGAGGCGATCAACGCCGAGGCGCTTGCCTACCGCCATCGCATCGTCGAACGCCTGGGCCTGGGATCTGGCGCCGGGGGCTGATCAGAACTGGAGCTGCAGCTGCAGGCCCAGCGCCAGGATCGAGCCGACACCCGCCGGCGCCTGGATCCACTGCAGCACCGGTTGCAGCGACAGGCTGCTGTTGAGCGTGACGCTGTAGTTGAGCTCGAGCAGCGATTGCGGCCGCAGACCCGCCAGCAACGGCTGGTTGAAGCGGCTGCGGCCGTAACCCAGAGCCAACACATCGAAGGGGCGCCCCGGGATGAACCCCTGGCAGAGCCAGCCGCCACTGCCGTAGAGCGTGACGGGATTGCCCCCCGCTTCATTGCCGGCGCTGAGCCCGAGCCAGAGCCGGTTGTCCAGGCCGATCGGCAGCGCGGGCGCCAGGGTGAGGGAGCTGAACCCCAGCGGCAGGATCGCGCCACGGCCCTCGTCCGTGAGATAGCCGCCGCCGATCTGCAACAGCGGCGGTGGCAACAGGCGGGTCAAGGCTTCGCCCCGGTGGCGGATCGGCGCCGCCAGCCGGCGGGCCCCGGGCAGGCGAGCAAAGCTCCACTGCAACAGCTGGCTATGGCCGCGGAGCGGGGGCTGATCGGGGATGACCCCCAGCAGGCCGGCCAGCTGGGTGGTGGGATTGAGCAGGTAGGCGCCGTAGTGCCATTCACCCAGGGCGCCGGCATCGCCGGGCAGGGCCGGATCGCGGGCCGCGGGTCGCCAGTGCAGCTCCAGCCCCGGGGCCAGGTAGGGATTGATCGGCAGGCCGGGCTGGTTGAGATTGAGGGTGTTGTTGAAGACGGAGTTCAGGTAGGCGTTGAACACCGGCGCCTGCACAAAGGCGGGGTTGAGCGGCAGCAGACCCGCCTTGACATCCACCCCCTGCGACCCGCCGAGCCGCTGGAGGCTGACCTCGGTGATCCAGAAGCCGGTGGGGTGATCCAGGGCCGTCAACGGAAAGATGGCTCCGATCCGCTGGCCGTAGCCGGCCACCCCGCTGATCGCGGTGAGCTCGCCATGCAGCAGCCAGTGATCGGCCTCGCGCCAACGACTCTGGTCCTTGCCGAAGCCGCTGCTGACGCTGGCATCGACGGTGGTCTGCTGAATCCAGTTGCGGGCCGCCACCTGCCCGCCGACCGGATTGAAGAAGCCATCGCTCTGGACGTTCAGCGCCAGATTCAGCCAGGGCGGCAGGTTCAGCAGCCCGTTGAGCGTGGGCCAGGCCTGATCCGGAGCCAGGGGGACCAGCGGCGCTGCCGGCTGCGGCGCCGCAGCCGGTGGCCCGAGCACCGCCGCCGTCGCAGCCGGGTCGCCCGGGGGATCAGCCGCCCTCACCGGGCCGATGATCGCCGCCAACACCAGCCCAGCACTGCCCAGTTCCCGCCACCGCCCCCCTCGCCCCAGGCCAGGCCGACACCCCGGGCCGGGGGAGCCAGGTGCAGCTTCCGAGGTCAGGGGCTGGTGGCTGACAACGCCGTGGGGAGGTGCCATGGAGATGGGACCACCAGCCGCTGAGCTGGGGCTGGCTCCGCCGATGGTGGCACCCGAGCAGCCACCTGGGTTCGCTTCAACGCCAGCCCAACAGCCAGGCCAGTTGGTAGAAGCAGAAACTGACCAGCCAGGCCAGGAGCAGGGACCAGAACACGGAGAACAGGGTGAAACCCAGGCGCTTCGACTCGGTGCGAATCACCGCCACCGTCGAGAGGCAGGGGGTGTATAGCAGGGTGAATAGCATGAAACTCACTGCCTGCACCCAGCTCACCTCGCTGGCCAGGGCATGGCCGAGGGCACCATTGCTGGCGCTCTGGCCATAGATCACAGCCAGGCCGCCCAGCACGATCTCCTTGGCGATGAAGCCGAAGACCAGGGCGACCGTGAGCCTGGGATTGATGCCGATCGGCGCCAGAAGCGGCTGCAGCAGCTCTCCCAGCTGACCGGAGAGGGACTCGGCTGAGGCGGGGGGGACACCGAGGGGCAGGTTGTTGAGCAACCAGATGCTCACCACGCCGAAGATGATGAAACGGCGGGCCCAGAACCAGAAGTGACGCACCTCCGCCCAGGCGCGACGCAGCACCTGGGGAAGCGTCGGCAGGCGATAGGGGGGCAGCTCCAGCACCAGGGCCTCCTCGCTGGCAAAGCGCCCCTTGAACAGCAGCGCCGTGAGAATGGCAGCGGCAAAACTGAACAGATAGAGCCCGAAGATCACCAGGGCGCCCTGACGCGGCGTGAAGAACACCGAAGCCATGAACAGAAAGACATTGAGGCGGGCGGAGCAGAGCGAAAAGGGAATGATCAACATCGAGAGCAGCCGCAGGCCGCTCGAACGCATCACCCGAGTGCCAAGAATGGCCGGCACATTGCAGCCAAATCCCATCAGCGACAGCACAAAGCTGCGGCCATCGAGCCCAAGTCGCTCCATGAAGGCATCCATCAGAAAGGCGGCCCGCGACAGATAGCCGCTGTCCTCGACCACACCCATGGCCAGAAAGAACAGGAAGATCACGGGCAGAAAGGCACTGACCGTGCCGATCCCCAACACCACGCCATCGACGATGAAGGCCCTCAGAAACGGCGGCCAGCTGGCCAGCGCGGGGGTGAGCACGTGCCGGCTCAGAGTCTCGATCAGGGCCCCAAGACCCTCCTGCATCGGCACCCCCAGGGCGTAGATGGCCTGGAACATCAGGGCCATCACCAGAAAGAAGATCGGCAAGCCCAGCAGTGGATGCAGCAGCCAGCGATCCAGGCGGCGGGTCAGGGCATCGCGCCACTGGGCCGGGAAGGTGACCGCGGCCGCCAGGATGGCTGCCATGGCCGCGGTCAGATCGGCATCGGCGGCGGCCAGCCTGGTCTCCAGATCCCGCACACCGGGCCCGGCGCCCGGCGCCGATGCCGCCAGCCCGCTGGCGATGGCATGGCGGGCCTGGCTCAGACCCTGACGGTGCTTGGCGCTGATCAGCAGCACCGGCAACGCCAGGCGCCGTGACAGCTCCTCGAGATCGATGCTGACGCCGAAACGCCTGGCCTCATCGGCCATATTCAGCAACAACAGCGCCGGCAGCCCCAGCTGCCGCACCTGCAGGGCCAGTCTGAGCTGACGATCGATCTGGGAGGCATTGAGGATGATCACCACCAGATCCACCGGGGTGGACTCCAGGAAGCGACGCACGACGGCCTCATCTTCCGAGTGACCGCGCAGGTCATAGATCCCCGGCAGATCCACCAGCTGAACCTTGCGTCCTTCAAGGTTCAGCTCCGCCTGCATCAGATCCACCGTCAGCCCGGGCCAGTTGCCGATATGGGCGTGGGTCGCCGTGAGCTGGGAGAACAGGGTCGATTTGCCCGTGTTGGGCATCCCCACCACCGCGACGGTGGCCTGGCCGGGCACCTGCACCAGAGCGGCGGAATCGAGGCAATGGCTCATGGCTGCACCTAGCTGGGATCGCCGACGAGCAGCTCGACGCGGGCGGCGTCCACCCGGCGCAGCATCAACTCGGTCATGCCGACGCGCAGATGGATCGGCCCCGACCACCAGCCACGCCGCAGCACCTTCACCAGCTGACCGGGCTTGATCCCGAGCGCCTCGAGGCGATGACCCAGGCCAGGCTCCACGGCCAGCGCCGAGACCGTGCCGGACTGGCCGGCGCTCAGATCAACCAGATGCAGACACTCAGGCAAAGGAGGGACACGGTGGGCCAGGGAAGCTTATTGCGAATGATGCTCATTATCCTAAAGCCTGGCGGCCATGCCGCCCCGGCGCTCTTCAGCGACGATTCACCGCCAGGACCGCGGCACCTCCCACCAGCAGCGTCAGCAGCAGGGCGATGGCCACGGCCCCGCCGGCAAAGACCTGGGCGATCGTCGCCAGCACCAGGCTCAGCAGGATCAGCACCAGAACAGGAAGCACCGATTTCATGGTCATCCATCGCAGCCGAGGCCAGGGATCATGGCGACGTTGCCGAAGCCGTGCTCGCCTGCCCTGGGATTCGCCCCCCCCCGATTCACCCTCCTGGAGTCGCCGAGCAGGGCGGCGGCTACAGGGGCTGAGGGCGAGGGGTGACTCCATGGCCCGAAGGGCAAGCCTCGTACAGCGAGCCTCGCCGTAACGGATCCACTTCAACCGTCAAGGTCACGGATCCACACCTCAGGCGACGCCCCCCCGGGGCAGACATCAAGCCAAAGGCCAGCAGCAACCAGGCGGGATCGAGCCGCACTTCACGGTTCCACACAAAACCGTGAGCATTCTTGCTCAAATTGTGAGCATAAACTGCGATTCATCGTACGGTCAGGAGACCACCACAAGGATGACGTCATGAACAGCTGGTCGCCGAACTCCCTGAACCAAGCCCTGGGTATGAATACCCAATCTGCCTTTGGATCAGCCACACAGTTCGGAGAGGAAAAGCATCAGGCCATCGATGCCGTTGAAGCCTATTTCGAATGTATTACCACCTGCTCACTCGACGATGGCGAGTGCATTACCACCTGCACCGAAATCCTCCGGGACCAGAGCTGAGCTCCGATTCAGCCGCGACCCTGACGGCCGCCGCACGACCGGGCTCCGCTCAGCGGAGCCCATCGCCAGCGAGCCTCCGGAGCCCTGGGGCGAGACCGGAGTCACCCCAAGGCCACCCCACCCCGGGCGCAAGAGTGAGAAACCTCAGGGCATGGCCACAAGTTCAGTCAATTCGGGCAAAAATCGTCGAAATTCTTTAGACGGGCCTGCACGTGTCCTCGGCCGATTCAGTCTTGCCGGTGCAGTCCAGGCAAGCCGACGAGACAAGCCGACGAGACAACCCGAGGAATCGCCCCCCGCAGCCGCAACCCAGAAGCCTTGCCGCAGAAACAGCGACCGCAGCCGCTGGCGATCCGGCAGCAGAGTCAGGACGACACCGCCGGACAAGCAAAGTATGTTTTCAACCTGAACCCCATCTGCACCAGAGGCTGCTAGGTCGTGCGGAGTGGCTCCCTTCCCCTGAGGCCCTCCGATCTGGTTCCAATCTCCGATCTCGTTCCAAATTGAGGACTGGAACGACGACATCCAGCCCCAGACGTCCTCGCCCACACGGTCGGCTGGTTGTCAACCACGACAATGAGGAGGCGCAAGACCGACCCGCTCTTTGTTGCTGCCTCCATCCAGGTCCATCGCTCCATTGAGGCCTGGCTGACCCGCACGCTGCCGCTGTCGGCCTGAGCTACCGGCCTGAGCTACCGAACTGATCGGCCCCCAGGCTCAGGCCTGCACCAACAGACGGCGGCGCAGCCGGTCGCTCAGCTCCTCCCCGGCCAGGGTGAGCAGCGCATAGACCAGCACCAGGGCCGCCAGCTGGTCCCAGGCAAAACTGCTGAGGCTCTCCAGCATCTGGCTGCCCAGACCCACCGCCCCGGCCATCCCGACCACCACGGTCTCCCGCAGCATCACATCGCTGCGATAAGCCCCATAGGCCAGATAGGAGCGAGCCACCCCGGACATGCCTCCATAGAACAGGGCCAGTCGAGGGCCACTGCCGGCGGCCAGGAGCCCCTGCCGCACCGCAGGACTCTGATCTTGCAGCCCCTCCCGCAGCAGACGCCCGAGGATACCGAGGTTGTGAAGCCCCAAGGCCAGCGCCGCGGTGATCAGGCTGGGCTTGAGCACGAACAACAACAGCAGCAGCGTCAGCGGCGGCGGCCAGAGCCGAGCCAGAACCCAGCTGAATCCCACAAGCCAGCGGGCCCAGGGCCAGGGGGCCGCAACCAGGAGCTGCAATGGCGCCAGGCCCACCGCCAGAGCCGACGCCAGCGCCGTGAGCAGCAGGGTGCCGCCCACCAAGGGGAGCCAGGGCAGGCTCAGCACCGCCTGCCAATGGCCCGCATCCAGACCCGGCAACGGCTGCCAATGGGCCAGGGCAGCCGGATCCACTCCCAGGGCCCGGCCCACCATCGCCAGCAGCGGCAGCAGGGCGCCCAGCGCCAGCACCATCTCCCGCCCGCGCCGGCCGACGCCGGGCTGATGGAGCGTCAGACGGCGGGGCATCGCCCAGCGGCGCCGCAGCAGTCCCACCCCTGTCTCCAGCAGCAGCATCACCGCGAGCAAGACCCACAGACCACTCCAGAGTTCATGGAACTCCAGGGACTGCAGGGTCAGCTTCAGTTCCGTTCCCAGACCGCCCAGGCCGAAGACCCCCAGCAGGGTGGCGCTGCGCAGGGCACATTCGAGCCGATAGCCGCCATAACTCAGCACCCCGGGCAGCAGGGGCGGCCCCAGGGCCGTCAGCAAGGCGGCGGGGCCTGGAGCACCACCGGCGCGCAGGGCCTCAAGACTGGCGGTGGGGAGGGCGTCGAGCAGGTCACTGACAACCCTGGCCACCAGGGCGCCGTAGGGGATGGCGATCGCCAGCACCGCCACCGCCGGCTGCAATCCCAGCACCTGCAACAGCAACAGACCCCAGAGCAGCTCATGGATCGAGCGGGGCACTGCCAGCAGCCGACGCATCAGATCGGCCGGCAACGCGTGACCCAGCAGCGTGCGCCACAGCGTTCGGGAACTGGCCACTCCCAGCACCAGGCCGGCGATCAGGCTGATCCCCCAGCCCAGCAACGCCATCGCCACGGTCACCCCGACGCCAGCCAGCAAGGCCTTGAGGACCAGCGGATCCAGCGACGGCGTCAGCGCCGCCGCCGCGAACTCCGCGATCAGATCCCAGCCGCCGCCATGCACCAATCCCGGCAAGGCCAGCAGCAGCGGCACCAGCACCAGGACAGGCAGCAGCATCAACAACGGTGGCGCCGGCCTCATGGACTCCCCGCCTCAGTGCCATAGAGAGCGCGAAGGCTGGCCCCATCCACTTCGGCGGCGGCACAGTCGAACAGCAGGCGCCCCTGCCGCAGGCCGATCACCCGATCAAACCCAGCCAGCAGATCCGGGCGATGCAGGCTGAGCAGCAGCGCCCGCGGGGCCTGCGCCTGGCGCAGCAGCAGGGCCAACAGCTCGGAGGCCAGGCGTGGATCCAGGCTGGCCAGCGGTTCATCGGCCAGCAGCAGGCTGGGCTGCTGACGCAACAGTCGGGCCATGGCCAGCCGCTGGCGCTGACCGCCGGAGAGGGCCGTGACCGGCTGGGGCAGCAGGGCCGGATCGAGCTCCATCTCGCGCAGGGCGGCGGCACAGGCTTCGGTCTCCAGCGGCAGCAGCAGATTGAACAGGGCCCTCGGCCAGCCCCAATGGGCCAGGCGGGCCGCATTGAGGTTCTGCTGCACGCTCAGTTCCTCGATCAGGCGCAGGTCCTGCCAGAGCGTGCCGATGCGAGCCTGCTGGCGACGGCGCTGGCGGCCGGAGCGGGCCGGCGACGACCCCTGCCAGAGCACCAGGCCGGAGGCGGGAGCCAGGGATCCGTTGGCCACCGCCAGCAAGGTGCTTTTGCCGGCGCCACTGGGACCGAGCAGGGCCACACGCTCGCCGCAACGGATGCGGAGATCCAGCTGCTCAAGCCGCGGCCGATCGCGCCCTGTGACGCTGATCTGCCGGAGTTCCAGCAAGGGAGTCGCCGCGGCCGGTTCAGGCCTCGCCATCGGGATGCTGCACGAGCAGGGCCTGGAGCCGCGGCAGCAGCCCATCCCGCTGGGCGGGATCACCCACCAGCTCCAGCCTGCCGTCCCCCGGCCACCAGTTGAGCTTGAGGTTGCTGACGTCGTCCTCGAACACGGCCATCTGGAAGGCTCCCCGGGACTGCCAGCGGCAGGGGATCCCGAGAGCAGCCACCAGCTGACGGAGGTCGTCGATCGAGCCTTGGAAGGTCACGGGGCGTGCGGGGGCTGGGAAGAGTCAGCGGATCTTGCCGATCTGGCGACCCACCTGCTCGATCTTGACGTAGGCGGCGGCTTCGGCAGGGGTGAACTGCTGGGCCCCGAACAGGGCGAGAATCTGTTTTTGCTGCGGATCGCTGGGCCGCCAGCTGAGGATCGCCTGCTGCAACTTGAGGGTGAAGCCCTTGCCGAAGCGCTGATCCAGATCCCCCTGGGCAATCCAGTGATAGTCCTGATAACCGGGGCTCTTCCAGATCGCCACCACCTTGGCGCGCTTGGCCTTGCCGTCGTGGAGGCTGGTGCGCCACACCTGCTCGTTCACGACGCCGGCGTCATAGGTGCCGCTCTGCACCAGGGCGATCGTGGCGTCATGGCTGCCACTGAAGCCGGGGGCACCGCCGGCGAAATCAGAGAGCTTCACCCCGGCCTGGCCCAGGAAGTACTGGGGCATCAGCCGCCCAGAGGTGGAGCTTTCCGAACCGAAGGTGAACCGCTTGCCCTTCAACTGGGTCAGACCCTTTTGCTGGCTGAAGGGTTGAATGCCGCTGCCGGTGTTGGCGATGAAGATGCTGTGGAAGGCCACATCGATATCGCGCTGGGCCAGGACGCGGGAGCCTGGCTTCTGCAGCCGCGCCTGCACGCCCGTGAGCCCACCGAACCAGACCAGATCCAGATCCCCGGTGCGGAAGGCACTGACGGCGGCGGTGTAATCCACCACCGGCACATACTTCACCGTCACCCCGAGCTGGCGGCTGAGCTCTCCGGCCACCAGCGGATAGAGCCGATTCAGCTTTTCGGGCTTCTGATCGGGGATGGCGCCGATGCGCAGCACCCGGGCGGCCTTGGCCGGCTCGGCCGCGGCCTGGGGCAGCAGCGAGGGGGCACCGCTGAGCAGGGGCGCCAGCAGGGGGGTCAGCGCCAGGCTGAGGCCAGCGAGAACGGCGGTGGTCCGGCGGCGAATCGTCATGGAAGGGAAGAAGGACAGTTCTGAGTACCGAGCAATTGCACCAGCACCTGGCGCGGCCGTGGCCCATCCAGCTCCACCAGCATCACCGATTGATAGCGCCCCAGCCCGAGACGACCGCCGACGATCGGCACACTCAGCTGGCTGCCCAGCATCAGGGCGATCAGATGGGAATGGGCATTGCGCGGCTCATCGGGGGGGACATCGCGCAGATGCAGATCGTTATGCAGCCAGGGATGATCCGCCCGCACCAGGGAACTGAAGTAGTTGGCGATGTCGGCCATCAGGCGCTCCTCGGCCTCATTGATCACCAGGGCCGTGGTGGTGTGCTGGGCCACGGCCACCAGCACCCCCTGCTGCAGGCCACTGGCCGCCAGATGGGCATTGAGCTCGGCGGTGATGTCGTGGCAGGCGACGGCGGCCTGGGTGTCCAGGGAGAGGATGACGTGCATCAGCGGCAGCGTTCTCGGGATACGGGCCCGGGGACCAGGGGACTGGCAGGAGCCTCCGGCTCCGCCGGCAGTCATCCTGGACGGTCCGCGGGGAACGACCCGGCGAGAGTGGCTGCAGCGGCCGGTTCCATGGCCCCCTGGAGGCGCCCTCCCGATTGGACGGTCCTCTTGAGCCACGGCCCCTGACAAGCGGGCTCCGGGCCCAGCCGCTGCTGCCGAGTCAGCCCTGGGGCCTCTCCAAACTGGCGGGATTGCCTGGGTCAGCCGCGAGGTTGTCGCCCATGCCCCGGGTGGGAGCCTTTCTGCCGTTGCTCCCCACGTGCTTCTGGGCTTGCCAACCCTGTGCCTAGGGTGCAGCTCAGACCTCCTGTCACCAGGGGAGTGGGGCTCCAGGGGCCGCTGCCGCGATGATTCCAACCCTGTCGATCACGGAGTTCCTGGCGAGGGAGGGACCGATCCTGGATGTGCGCAGCCCGGCGGAATTTGCCCAGGGCCACATCCCCGGCGCCATCAGCCTGCCGCTGTTTGATGACGCCGAACGGGCCGAGATCGGCACGCTGTATCAACAGCACGGTCGCCAGGCGGCGGTGACCCGAGGCCTGGCGTTGGTCGGCCCCCGCATGGCCGACCTCGCCATCGCCCTGCAAGGCACACCGGCGGGTACCGCACCGCTGCGGCTCCACTGCTGGCGCGGGGGCATGCGTTCGGCCTCGGTGGCCTGGCTGGCCCGCCAGCTCGACCTGCCGGTGCTGCTGCTGGAAGGGGGCTACAAGGCCTATCGCCGCTGGGTGCTGGATCTGTTCGAGCGGGCCTGGCCGCTGCGGCTGCTGGGGGGACGCACCGGCTGTGGCAAGACGGAACTGCTGCTGGCCCTCCAAGGGCTGGGCGTGGCGATGGTGGATCTCGAAGGGCTGGCCCACCACCGCGGCAGCAGCTTCGGCGCCCTGGGCCTGCCGCCCCAGCCCAGCAGCGAGCACTACGAAAACCGCCTGGCCGCCGCCCTCTCGCGCCTGGACGGCGCCCGGGCGATCTGGCTGGAGGCGGAGAGCTCCCAGGTGGGCCGCTGCCGCATCCCCGCCGGCCTCTGGCGCCAGATGCGGGCAGCTCCGGTACTGGAGGTGCAGCGGCCGATCGAGCAACGGGTGGACCATCTGGTGGCGATCTATGGGATCCAGAACCCCCAGGCCCTGGCGGAGGCCACCCGCCGCATCGGCAAACGGCTCGGGCCCCAGCGCCTGGCCATCGCCCTGGAGGCCATCGACCAGGGGGACTGGGCCACCGCCTGCCGGCAGATGCTCGACTACTACGACCGCTGCTACGACCATGAACTGGGCCAGCACCGGGTCTCCACGGTGGAGCTGGGCCGCCTGGGCCCGGCGCTGGCGGCCCAGGAGCTGCTGGAGCGGGGCCTGGTGACGCCGGGCTAGTCCGCCCCGACTGGCAGCACCCGGGCAATCAGAGCCGCCTCGACGAAGCCGGCCGCGTGCAGCTCCGCCAGGGCCGCCGCCGCCCGCTCCGCCGGCAGGGCCGCCAGCAGCGGGCCGCAGGTCTGGGGATCGAGCAACAGGCCGGTGCGTCCGGGCTCCGCCGCACCTGCAGCCTCCCAGCGCACCGGCCCAGCCAGCAGGGCCAGGGCGCTGGCATTGGCGGGGGAGAGGCTGCTGGCATAGCCCCGCCGCAGCAGCTCCAGAGCCCCCGGCAGGGCCGGGATCGCCTCTCCAGAAAGCGCCACCTGGACCGCTGGCGCCGCGGCGAGCATCTCACCCAGATGACCCAGCAGCCCGAAACCGGTCACATCGGTGCAGGCCCGCACCCCATGGCTGGCCAGCAGCGGCACCAGCGCAGCCTGGCTGCGCTGCATCTCCGCCAGGGCCGCATCGATCCACTGCGGTTCCGCCGCCCCCGCCATGGCCGCCGCAAACAGCACGCCACTGCCCAGGGGCCGACTGAGCAGCAGGACATCGCCGGGGCACAGGGGCCCCTTGGGCCAGAAAGCCCGCGGCGGCACCCGGCCATGGACCGTGAGCGCCAGGGCCAGGCCGGCCCCATCACGGCCTTCGAGGGTGTGGCCGCCGATCAGGGCCGCGCCGAGGGGCTCCAGCACCGAACGCACCCCCGCCAGGGTCTGAAACAGCAGCTCTTCCTGCAGGACTTCAGCCGCCTGCGGCACGGTCACCAGGGCCTGCACCGAGTGCACCGAAGCCCCGCAGGCCCAGAGATCACTGCAGGCGTGCAGGGTCGTGAGCCGGGCGTTGAGCCAGGGGTCGTCGACCAGGGCCGGAAAGCCGTCGAGGCTCTGCAGCAGCCAGTCGCCGTCGCTGCTCATCCCGAGCACGGCGGCATCCTCAGCCGGCGGCGCCTGGCCGCTGGGCTCAAGGCGGGCCAGGGCACCGCTGAGGGGCCGGGCCGCCAGCTTGGCGCCGCAGCCCCGGCAGGCCATCGGCCCGGCCATCGAATCGGCCATCGGATCGGATCCGGCCGTTTCAACGACCGCCCCAAGCTCGCTGAACCGGGCCATGAAGCGTCGATCGATCCACTGCTTGCCATGCCAAAGCCAGCGGTACGGACCGAGGGCGAACGGCCCCCAGAGCGCCAGCGCCCGGCAGGCCGGCGGCTCACCAGGCGCTGCGGGAGCCGCGCCCACACCCAGCAGCTGCAGGGACCAGGCCGGGGGCGACCAGGACTGCAGCGCCACCCCTGGCTGTTGCAGCTGACGTTGCAGGTTGGTGGCCAGCACCGGGGCAGCCCGCACCGCCCATACCCCCGCCGCTGGTCGGGGCGCCGCGGCGATCAGGCCGCAATCCCCACTGGCGAAGACCTGGGGATGGCCGATCACCGCCAGGGACGGCTCCGTCAGCACCCGGCCGCTGGCCGCCTGCACCGGCAAGCCGGCGGCGGCCAGCCACGCCGGCGCCCGGCTGCCGGTGCAGGCCAGATCCGCCGGGGCCCGGCTGGAGCTGTGGCGCTCCAGCGGGATCGCCGCTTCGGCCAACAGGCGCTCCACCGCCCGCCGGGCCGTGGCGGAGGCGAAGTGAAGATCGTCGCCCCGCAACAGCAGGCGACTGGCCACACCGCGGCTGCGCAGGGCCAGCGCCAGTTCCACGGCCGCGGCACCGCCACCGCGGATACGCACGCTCGCCCCCGGCTCCAGGGCCTCGCTCCAGCCCAGAAAGGGCTCCAGGGGCTTGACCGCCACAGGGCCGCTGGCCCGATCATCCGGCAGCGCCTCAGCGGTGAGGGCGCCGACATCGAGGCTGAGAGTGTCGAAACGCAG
Source organism: Cyanobium sp. (assembly GCA_049282435.1). Taxonomy (GTDB): domain Bacteria; phylum Cyanobacteriota; class Cyanobacteriia; order PCC-6307; family Cyanobiaceae; genus Cyanobium. The sequence continues at coordinate 23,330 of JBAPUA010000039.1, forward strand.
CGGTGGTCGCCCCGCCAGCTCCAACTGCCGCCGGCCGAGATCAAGACCGGTGATCTCCGCCTGGATGAAGCTGACACCGGCCAGGCTGCAGAGGCGGCGCAGATCGATCGCGCAGGCGCTGCGCTGATACAGACCAGCCACCAGGCCGGGCACCATGCCGGAATAAAGAGCCGTGCTGGTGCGATTGACCAGGGTGATCAAGGTGCCGGCTGGACGCCGGACCGGATCCATGGCCCAGCGGCGCAGCACCAGGGCATGGCTGTGGCCGCCGCCGGCCAGCAGCAACAGGCGCTGGGGCAGGGCGATGCTCGATGATCCGCGGCTGGAGCCCTGCACGCAGATGTCAGGGCGAAGGTGTGTCAGTCTCGCGCCTGCAGAAGCCCACCCATAACCTGACTGGGTCATCAAATGGCACTGGCACTGCCATGGATCCTGTGCTGTTTCAGCAGCTCGCCACACTCGAAGCGGGCCAGAGCCTCCGACAGGAATTGGCGTCTTACCCGAACCGGGCTCAGCCAGCTGCCAGCCTGCCGGAGCTGATGGGGATGCGGTTCGCACGCGACACCCAGGAGCCACATCGGTCAGGACTGGTGGACAAGCTGAGGTCCCTGATCACCTGATCCCCTGTCATGCCCTCGATGCATCATCGCGAACGCCACAACAGCCACCGGGTGGGCTGGCTGCGGGCTGTGGTGCTTGGAGCCAACGACGGCACCATCTCGGTCTCGAGCCTGGTGGTGGGCATCGCGGCCGCCGGCGCCGACCGCCAGACCCTGCTGCTCTCCGGCCTGGCGGCCATCGTCGCCGGCGCGATGTCGATGGCGGCCGGGGAATACGTCTCCGTGCAGTCGCAGGCCGATACCGAAGCCGCGGACCTGGCCCGCGAGCGCCAGGAACTGGTTCTGGACCCGGGCGGCGAGCTGGCGGAACTCACCGAGATCTACCGGCAGCGCGGCCTGGAGCCGGCCCTGGCTCGCCAGGTGGCCGAACAGCTCACCCTGCATGACGCCCTGGGCGCCCACGCCCGCGACGAACTGGGGCTGAGCGAGATCCTGCGGGCCCGACCGATTCAGGCAGCCCTGGCCTCTGCCGCCAGCTTCGCGGCCGGAGCGCTGCTGCCCCTGCTGACGATCCTGCTGAGCCCCGTCGGCCAGATCAGCGTGATCACCACGGTCGTGGCCCTGCTGGCCTTGATGGCCCTGGGCGGTCTGGCTGCCTGGGCCGGCGGCGCCCCGATCCGCAGCGGCAGCCTGCGGATGCTGTTCTGGGGAGCGCTGGCGATGGCCCTGACCGCCCTGGTGGGCAAGCTGTTCGGCGCCACGGTCTGAACTGCCGCAAACCCCTGAAGCGCCTTCAAGGGCCCGGATCCAAGGCGAGGGCGTTCTGCCCGCGAAGCCCTGGGGGCAAGGCAGCAGCCTTGCAGTAACCGGGGGGCAAGGCAACAGCCTTGCGGTGGCCCGCTCAGCGCCGGACCGGCACCACCGCCATGCCGATCGGGGCCAGAGCAATCACGGCGAGCTTGAGATGCTGCAGCCCAAAGGGGATGCCGATGATCGTGATGAAGCAGGCGAGGGCCGAGGCCACATGGCCCACCGCCAGCCACCAGCCCGCCAGCAGAAACCAGATCAGGTTGCCCAGAAAGCCGAGCGGACCGGTACCCAGATCCCCCCTGCCGCTGAGTTCGGCCCGGCTGACCGCCTCGCTGCCGAAGGGCCAGAAGGAGAAGCTGCCGATCACAAAGCAGGCCCGGGCCCAGGGAATCCCGACGATCGTCAGGGCCGCCACCAGGCCGGCGAGCCACCAGCCCAGACCCATCAGCAGGCCACCACACAGGAACCAGACGACGTTGGCGATGAAACGCAGCACGATCCAGGCCGGCCCCAGCAGATGCCCAACCTAAGTGCCTCGCCCGCATCAGGTCCGGCCTGGAGAGCGGCCGCAGCTCTCCCCCCCCCCCCCCACTGCCGATCCAGCCTGAGGACGGAGGCCTTGATCGCCGCCATCGGCATGACCACAGCACGACCGGGCGGTGCCGGCGGCGACCGCCAGAGCGGGCCTTCTGACTTCGCTCTGACTTCGCCTTGCTGGCCAACGCAGGGCGCCGAGGAGCCTGAGCCCCTGATCTTTTTTTGTGTGGTGGGGGGGGGGGGGGCAATGGAGCGGACGATCTGATGCCGTTATGCCGCGTCGCCCGAATCACCGAAGCCAGATGGCCATGGATCACCAGAACGAGTAGATCACCGGAGCGAGTAGCTCACCGGCCCCAAAGTTTTGACCGATCCGCCCGGCCGCCCGGCCCCGCCCGGCGACGCTGACCTCTGCCGGGAAGACGCTGCTGCTGCATATGGAATGCCACCGGCTCCAGTCCATCGCCCGCCAAGGCCGTTCCGCGCACAGCGCAGGCATGCCCCGGGCCTGATCAGCCAACCATCCCCTGCACCCATCGGGCCCTGTCATCGGAGGCCGGATCCAGGCTTTTGCTTGAGTGTGGCTTGAGCGGCGAAAGGCCGCCGCAGCCCGTCCTCCATCCGGCAACAGCCCATCTCCTGGCCGGCGCCCATGACCGTCGCCAATGGCCTTCGCCAATGGCCGTCGCCCCTAGCCTGCGTCCAAACTTCATCGTTCTGACAGCCGATCGGGCGAAGGACACGACTGGGCCGCGTCATGCTGGTGGCCGTCTCCCCGTCAGCAGCGCATGTCCCGCGACCAGCTCCGGGCCTTTCTCGCCAGGGTGCAGGACACCCCCAGCCTGCGCAGTGCCGTCCTGGCGGCCGCCACCGCCGACGATGTCGCCCAGATCGCCGCCGGACTGGGCTTTGAATTCTCCGGCGACGAACTGCTGCGGGCCTCCGGTCAGACCTTTGATCGTGTGACCGTCACCAAACGGGACATCCCCGGCGAGTACAGCTGAGTTTCGCAAGACATGAACCTGGTGCCAGGCGCCTCGCTTTCTCGCGTGAGGCTCCTGCTCCTGTTCCCGTGCGGCTCCCCCAGATTTGCCGCCTCAGGCTCCACCATTTCTCATGTCAGACGCAACGGTTTACTGTGCCAATCAAAGGTGAACCAGACTATCGATGGTGAAGGAAGAAGGCTGTCGCTCGGCAGAACTGCGTGAGCTGGGCTGGAGCGCCGAAGAAGTCCGGCTCTACGAGGAACTGTGGGAGTACCGGCAGCGATGGGGGGCGATCAACCTGGAGCGGGACGAGCGCCTACTGCTGCGCAAAGCCGAGGCCGCCCTGCCGAAACGGCCCAGCTCCGGCCGGGGCGCCGCGCGCAAGACCATCAAGGAGAAGACCCATTACCGCTGGTTGCGTTTGCACCTGGAGGCGATGCAGGCCAGCGCCGAAGTGCTGGGGATCGGGCCCGATGAAGAGGCTGCCTGGCCGATCCTGCTGGAGGAAGAACTGCGGGCCCTCGAGTACTACGAACCCGTACTCGGCCTTCCCGACACGCTCAAGGCCAAGCTGTTCCTACCGGAACGGGAGCGCCTGGCTGCCGAAGCCGCATCCCTGGGCCGCGTCCTCCAGTACGACTTCGCGGCTCCCCTGGAGGCCCTGAAACTGCAGGGGCTGACCAGCTGGAAGCCCCTGCGAGGTGACGCACGGGCGACGGCCACGGATTACCCGGTACTGCAGGGCGACACGGCCCACAGGTTCCGAACCATGGTGCGTCAGGAGATCTCAGCGTTCACTCGGGCCACCTATCCCTCCCTCAAGGACAACGAAAAGCCTGAGCCCGGAGAGGTTAGCGAAGCCAGCTGAAGACATACCGCCCCGACCGGAACCGCTCGGACTCGCTGTCTGAGAAGATTGTTACAGCGCCGTGAAGGGCCTGCGGAGGCCTCCCACTCTCCTTGAGTTCAGTCACCATGACCGCATCCGTTCCCCAATCCGCAAGCGACGGACGGGAGGCGACCGGCAGCAAGGGAACCATCCTGGTCGTGGACGATGAGGCGAGCATTCGCCGGATTCTGGAAACCCGGCTGTCGATGGTCGGCTACACCGTGGCCACAGCCTGCGATGGCGAAGAAGCGCTGGATCGCTTCCCGGCCGTCGAGCCCGACCTGGTGGTGCTCGACGTGATGATGCCCAAGCTGGACGGCTACGGCGTCATCCAGGAGCTGCGCAAGATCTCCGATGTACCGATCGTGATGCTCACGGCACTCTCCGAGGTCAAGGACCGGATCCTGGGCCTGGAGCTGGGAGCCGACGACTATCTGATGAAGCCCTTCAGTCCCAAGGAGCTGGAAGCCCGGATCCGCTGCGTGCTCCGGCGGGTCCATGGCAATGCCAGCACCAACGGCAGCCAGCGACCGGCCGCCTCCAACGGCATTGAAGTGGGGGGATTGCGCATCAACACCGCCAAGCGCCAGGTGTTCCGCGGCGACGACCGGATCCGGCTGACCGGCATGGAATTCGGCCTGCTGGAACTGCTGCTCAGCCGCTCGGGGGAACCCCTGAGCCGCGCCGACATCCTCACCAAGATCTGGGGTTACACCCCCGAGCGTCATGCCGACACCCGCGTGGTGGACGTGCACGTCTCCCGGCTGAGGGCCAAGCTTGAGGAGGATCCAGAAAATCCCGAGCTGATCATCACGGCCCGGGGCATGGGCTACATGTTTCAGCGGATCGTGACCAACAGCTGAGCTGTTCGTTCACGACAGAAATGCCATGGTCTGGGAGCGGATCCGCTGGTTTCGTGCCCAGCAGCGCCGCCAAGAAGGTGGGGGTGTCGAGGTGTCAGACCTGCCGGCCATGCCGACGGGATGGGGGAGTCGCAATCCCTCAAGCCAGCCATCTTCACCGCGATGTGCCCAGCGCCATCGGAGCAGCTCAGGCCGATTGACCACGGCCAGCTCCTGCTAGTCTCCGCCCCTTCAGCTGCCGATCCGAGCCCTCCAGCCCAGTGGCCACCGTCGTCGTCGAGATTGGTCTGATCCTCGTTCTGATCGTTGCCAACGGCATCTTTTCAGGTTCGGAGATCGCCGTGGTCTCGGCCCGCAAAATCCGGCTGGAGCAGCTGGCCGAGCAGGGCAATGGCCAGGCCCGGGCAGCCCTCAGGCTCGCCAATGCTCCCAACGACTTTCTCTCCGCCGTTCAGATCGGCATCACCCTGATCGGCATCCTCAGCGGGGCGGTCGGGGGCGCCACCCTGGCGCGCCGCCTGGAGCCCCTGATCGCCTCCGTGCCGCTGCTGAAGGCCTGGAGTGAAGGCCTCAGTGTGGCCGTGGTGGTCGGCATCATCACCTACCTGTCCCTGGTGATCGGCGAACTGCTGCCCAAGCGCATCGCCCTCAACAATCCAGAGGCCGTGGCCTGCGCCGTCGCTCGACCGATGCGCTGGCTGGCCCACTGGACAGCGCCCCTGGTGCACCTGCTGGGCCGCTCCACCGAGTTGCTGTTGAACCTGCTCGGCATCCGCACCTCCACCGAACCAGAGCTGACCGAAGAGGAACTCAAGGCTCTGATCCGCCAGGGAGCCGAATCGGGTGTGCTGGAAGAAGCCGAACACGACATGGTGCAACGGGTCTTCCGTCTGGGCGATCGTTCAATCCGAGCGATCATGACGCCACGCACCGAGATCTGCTGGCTGGATCTCAACCTGGCGCGCGCCCAGCAACTGGATCAGGTCACTGGCAGCAACCACTCGCGCCTGCCCGTGGCCAGGGGCAACCTCGACGCCTGCATCGGCATTCTGCGTGGCCGCAATCTGCTGGCGTCCGAGCTCTCGGGCAGCACCGAGAACCTGGAGGAGCTGTTGCAACCACCGCTTTACATCACGGAATCGGCGCGGGCCCTGCATGTGATCGAGCAATTCCGGCAGACGGGGGTGCACATCGCTCTGGTGACCGATGAATACGGCGGTATCGAAGGACTGGTTTCCCTGACTGATCTGATGGAGGCAATCGTTGGCGATCTGCCCTCAGCCGAGGATCTCGATCAACCCCAGATCATCCGCCGCGAGGATGGCTCCTGGTTGCTCGATGGCGCACTCGACGTCAGTGAGTTCAAGGATCTGCTCGAACGTTCCAGCCTGCCCGACGAAGCCAGCGGCAGCTTTCACACCCTCGGCGGTTTCGTCCTGCATGTGCTCGGCCGGGTTCCACGTGCGGGAGATCACTTCAGCTGGGATGGTCTGCGCTTCGAAGTGATGGACATGGACGGCAAGCGGATCGACAAGGTGCTGGTGGCGGCGCTGACCCAGCCTCCCGCTCCTGGCTGAGCGAGCTGAAGCGTCGGCCCGGCAGTCCAGCGCAAGACCCGGCCCCATCCAGGAAAGCGAGGTCACCTTTGAACTGGTTCAGGGCCTGGGGCACAGGCGAACCAGGGCCTCAGCATCGGGACCACCGCCGGCGCTGGCATCGATCGGGTGGCCGGCTTCCAGGTGCAAAGCTGAACAACCCAGCACTCAGTCGCTGGACAGGGAGGCTGGGTTGCCGCTCGTCGCCGGTCTGGGGCCCGACAGGCGTCCGCTCCAGCCGAAGGATCACCCTCAGGACCCGCTTTCCGCACCGCCCACCGAGCCTCAATCGACGACCCCGAACGACAGCCCACCGGCCAGGCTGATCAGCCCGAACAGCAATCCGATCCGATGGCAGCGGAGGGGGAGCCGGAGATTTGGGGGATGACACGTGACAGATGACAGATGACAGATGACAGTGCAGCAGCGCCAGGAGCCTGTTGCGCATAGATTTTTACGAGCGAATTGACAAGTAATGTGACCAGTGCGGACTGATGCTGAGATTTGCTCCGGCAGTGCTTCGGCGACTAGCCCGCACAACGCAGCTACGGCAGTCAAGTTGAGCTGACTTTCATCGTCAGCTCAGCCTCGCTCGGATCAACTTGCGCTCCAAGATGGATGGATCGAGTCTATTGAGTGTGTCCGCTGGCGTCTGCGATCTTTGCGCAACAGGCTCCCAGTCCGCAGCGGCGCCGATAGCTGAACGAGAGGGCGTGGATCAGGCCGAAGCCGTCTCCCCAGCAGCAGCAGCAGGGCGCCGCCAGCAGCCGAGCCGGTACCCCCCAGGGCACAGGCTGGGGATCCAGGGCTGTCAAACAGTGAACAGAAACACCAGCCCGTAGGCCAGGGACTGGCGAATCCACGGGGACGGGCCCCGCCCCCTGGGCCAGCGACCACGGCTCAGCGCTCACGCTGATCGCCGGCGAACAGCCAGATCAGGCCCACCAGCAGGCCCCAACCCAGCCAGGAGAGGGTCAGCAGCGGTCGAAGCAGCAGGGCCAGGGGCTCCAGCAACCAGTGGCTCAGAGCCAGGGTCAGCAGCAGCAACAGCAACAGGGCCTGCATCGACGCCTCAACGTTCGGAGAGGGACACGGCGCCCTGGCGCAACACCTGCCAGCTCCCGGACTGAGCACCATCCTGGCTCCAGGCCAGCACCGTGCTGGCCTGGCCTGAGGCCCGGGGCCAGGGCAGGGGATCGAGCCAGGGCAGAGCGGGGAATTGCGCCAGCGCCTGGGCGACGCTCAAGGCTGGCGGTTCTCCGGAGCGATTGGCGCTGCTGGTGGCCAGCGGACCTGTGCGCCGCAACAGCGCCCGCAACGGCTCACAGTCGGCCACCCTCAGGCCCAGGCTGGCCCCCCCCGGATTGAGCGCCGCCGTGAGGACCCCCTCAAACGGCAACACCAAGGTCACGGCGCCGGGCCACGAAGCCTTGGCCTGGCTGAGCCACTGCGGCCGCCAGGGCTGGCCGAGCACGGCTTGCAGTTGCTCAGGATCAGCGCCCATCAGGATCAGGGGCTTATCGGCAGGTCGGGCCTTGAGCTGCCAGATCAGGGGGGCCGCCGTGGGATGGACCGCCAGGGCAGGCAGGGTATCGGTGGGGAGCAGGGCCGCACCCCCGCCCAGCAGATGCTCCGCGAGCCGGGCCTCATCCATGCTGGCGGCTCCGATGGGCGCGGGCGAAACGCAGGGTGCCTTGCAGATCGGGATGGGCGGAGACGGCCTCCAGGCCCACCTGGGCGAGCAGCTCCAGCACCGCCGGGCTCTGGTCATGATGGTGCTCCAGCAGCAACACCCCCCCCGGAGCGAGGGCCCTGCGGGCTCCGGCGGCGATGGCACGGATCGCCTCCAGCCCATCGATGCCGCCATCGAGGGCCAACCCGGGCTCGTGATCACGGACGACGGAATCCAGGCCTGGGATCAGCGCGGAGGGGATATAGGGCGGGTTGGCCACCACCAGATCAATCTGTCCCCACCAGGGCTCAAGACCCCTCCACCAATCGCCCTGGCGCAGGTTGACCCGCTTCTCCAGGCCATAGCGAGTCAGATTGTGGGCCGCCTGCGCCAGGGCCTGCTCGGAGCGATCCACCGCCAGCCCGCGTGCGCCCGGCAGAGCGCGGGCCAGAGCCAGGGCCACACAGCCGGAGCCGGTGCCCAGATCAGCCCACAGCAATCCCGGACTCTCCTGGTCATCCGCAGATGCGCCGGCATCGTGGCCAGCTGGTGCGGCCGCGCCGGCCTCGCCATCAGGGGCAGGTGTACCGGCCCGGGGATCACGGGCGCTCGTACCGAGGTGGCCGCCGCCGCTGGTTGCGCCGCCATGGGGGTTGCCGCCTCCCGGGCCCCAGGCGGCTGCCCTGCCACCGGCGCCGATCACCCCATCAGCTGGCCCGGCGGCGAGCTGGATGGTGCGGCGGTCGGCGGACAGGCTGGCCAGGGCCAGATCCACCAGGATTTCGGTCTCCTGGCGGGGAATGAGCACTCCGGGAGCGACCCGCAACTCCAGATCCCGCCAGGGACAGACCCCCACCAGATACTGCAGCGGCTCGGAGGTCCGCCGATGGCGGCACCAGATCGCTTCAAGCTCCTGGCGGCTGCGCATCAGACGGACCGAGGTACCGGGCTCCAGCCGCAAGCGCTGCAGAGATGACCAGCGCAGTCCCCCCGCCAGATCCAGCAACCAATCGAGATCACTGCTGTGCCCCCCAAGCTCGAGCAGGCGCCGCCGCCAGCCCAGCACAGCCTCGCCCGAAAGCACTTCCCCGGATCCGCCATCGGACGGCTGAGCGAAGGCTGAGCTGGCAGCCAGAGGCGAAGGAGGCGACACCATGGTCGTCAGCCTAGGCAGAGCCCTGCTGCCAGAGCGCCGCTGCCGGCCGCCATTGCAGGCCAGCCTCGGCCCTGAGCAGGCCCGCCAACTCCAGATCGAGCAGCCCGGGGGCCAGCTGCTCGGCGGGCTGTCCCAACGCCTGGCTGATCTGCTCCAGGCTGGCACCAGCCCCCACCGCCGCCAGCAGGCGCCGCCCCGCCGAATCCAGCCGGTACTCCGCCCCATGCCGCTGACGTGCTCCGCCGCCGGCAGCCGCAGCCCCAACGGCCCTTTCATCCCGGGTTGACTCGGCGCCATCGGCCCCTGCCGGAGCGCCCCGGTCACGGGTCCTGTCAGCCATGGCGGCGGCGGCAGTGTGTGCCCCATCCGCCGCAGAGGCGGCACGGGCCACATCAAAAGCTGCCGGTTCCCGCACAGCCTCTGCGGCCAGGGACCGTTGGGCAGCAGCCCCATCCCGTGGATCTGGCTCGCCCAGCAACCGGTCTCCTGAATCCTGTCCAGTGGATACCGCCGCCAGCGATGGCCAGGCGCGGCCAGCCAGGGGGCCCGGACCCAGCTGATCAATCAGATCGGAGGGCATGATCAAAGGGGTGGCCCCCCTGGCCAGCAACCGGTTGCTGCCCAGCGCCGAAGCTCTGGCCGCATCGGCCGGCACCACCCAGAGCGGCAGGCCCTGGGCCCAGGCCAGGTCGGCAGACTGAAGAGCACCACTGGCCAGTGGGCATTCCACCAGCACCAGGGCCCAGGCCAGAGCCACCTGCAGGCGGTTGCGACTGGCGAAGTGACCGGGCCGCACCGGCGCTCCGACCGGCCACTCACTCAGCAGCAGCCCCTGCCGGGCCACCTGCTGCTGCAGGCTGCGATGGTGCCGTGGATAGGTGCGATCCAGAGGAGTCCCGAGAACCCCCACCGGGGCCCCACCGGCCGCCAGGCAACCCTCATGGGCGGCGCCATCAATGCCCTCCGCCAGGCCACTGACGACCGGCCAACCGGCGGCCGCCAGGGCCGCACCGATGCGGCTGGCCATCAACAGCCCGTGACTGGAAGGACGGCGGGTACCGACCACCGCCACGGCCCGGCGCCTGGCCAGGGAGGCCCAGATACTGCCGCAGCCATTCCAGTAGAGCGCCGGGGGAGGGCGATCGAGGACCTCCATCGCCTCAGGCCAGCGCCGGTCCCCCGGCATCAGGACACACCGCCCTCCCCGCTCGGCCCTGGCCAGCCGGGGCAGGGGATCCTCCCCCCAGTGGCCACGGAACTGATCCACCGACGGGCCCAGGCTGCGGGGCCAACCCATGCGGACCGCCAAAACTTCCACAGGGAGTCTCCAGGCTGCCTCCAGGCCCCCGGAGATGAGCTGCAGCCGCCGCAGCCGCCGGCCCCCGATGCCGGGACACTGACTCCAGAGCAACCACCACAGGCGCTGGCGGAAATCCCCGACAGAGGGAGCCCCGGCCAGCGCCGCCGCGGACGGCGCGGCCAGCGGGAACACCCCCCGGACAAGATCCCCCATCACCCCTTTGCAATGGTTCAAATGTACTATAACAGCGGCCCCTGGGCCAGGGCCTCCAACGCTCGCTCCAGGTCGGCGGGCCAGCGACGCACCAACCGGCGGCGGGCCGGCCCCTCGCTGAGATCCAGCAGCACCAGCTCCACCCGCGCCGTCGCCATCAGCGCCCCGCCCGGGCCGAACAGCCTAGTGGTCCAGGGCAGCTTCACCCCCTGGCGTGGCAGCACCAGGCTGCGCAGCTCCGCCGTCTCGCCATGGAGCAGGGCCTGCCGATAGTCGATCGCCAGAGACACGACCGGCAGCTCCAGACCCCGGGCCGAAAGATCGCTGTAAGGCAGACCAACAGCGCCCAGGGCCTCGATGCGGGCCTCCTCCAGCCAGCCCAGATAGGCACCGTGCCACATCACGCCGGCATGGTCGGTGTGCTGAGGCAGCACCCGACGCCGCAGACACCATCCCTGGCCCGATTCAGCAGCGAGGGCGGCGGAAGACTGCGAGTGCATCACGGTATTGCGGCTCCTGGGATCCTGATCGCCGAATGGCCATAGGCTGCCCACCAGCTTCCAGGCATCCTGTGTTCCGCAATCTCCTGATCGCCAATTCCGGCAAGGGCCAGGTGGAAGAGATGGTCCGCATGTTGCGGGAGATCCCCCCATGCCGGCAGGCCCGGATCAACCTGCTGCACGTCATTCCGGAGCAGGGTGGCACCGATCTCCAGGAGCACCGGGATCGCAGCACAGTCCTGATGAACGAAGCGATCCAGCGCCTGGGGCTGAGCGCACCTGAGGTCACCTCGATTGTGCGCCAGGGCGACACCAAGCAGACCGTGCTCAAGGTCGCCGATGAAATCGACGCCGACCTGATCGTGATGGGCTCGCGGGGCCTCGGTAGGCTGCAGTCGATCCTGGCCAACAGCGCCAGCCAGTACGTCTTCCAGCTCTCGACCCGGCCGATGCTGCTGGTGCGCGACGACCTCTATGTCAAGGCGATCAATCGGGTCATGGTCACGGTCGACGGCACGGGCGTCGGCGATGACGCCATTCGCCTGGCCTGTGAATTGGTCAGCGCCATCCCTGGCGGCAGCCTCATCGGCGTGCATGTGACCCGCCAGGACATCACCCCCTCTCGCGGCGGCAAGAGCCCCGCCGACGAGGTGCTGGGCAAGGCGGTGCAGCGGGCCCGATCCCTGGGGGTGGAGATGAAACCGGTTCATCGCACCGGCGACATCAGCCGCACGGTCTGCCAGGTCGCCGAGGAGCTCAAGGCCGACCTGCTGGTGATCGCCTCCCAGGATCGTCGCCCTCTGGTGGCCAAGGCGCTGGTGGATCTGGACCGGCTGCTGGGCAGCTCGGTCAGCGACTACATCCGGGTGCATGCCCCGGCGCCCGTGCTGCTGGTGCGAGAACCTGAGGGTCGCAGCTGAAGCCGCCCGACCTCAGCAAACGGCTGCCCTCCGATCCGCCCGAAGCCGGAATACCCGTCCGCACTCCACGGGGCCGGATCAAAGCCTGCCCCAACGGATCACGGGCAACGAAGGGCCCCGGCAGCGACAGCAATCGCCGAGGTCCACGTCATGAACGCCCCTGCGGGCGAAGCTTCAGGAGCACAACCATGTCTGCCGACAGGGCTGTCACTGACACCACCGGGATTCAATCGCCCCGAAGGTTGAGCCCCCTGTAGTCCGACAAGCATCAGATCCGGACGGTGCTTGCAGCTGCTCCGGAGCGTTGAAGGAGGGCCGATCAGTGCCTTAGCAGCACAGGCAGCTGGCTCAGCCCCCCTGACGGCTGTTGGTCTGGATATAGAGGATGATCAGAAAGACCGCCGGAACCAGGACGAACAGCAGGCTGGCTACGAAGCCGAGGTCGTTGGTTTCCATGGCTGTCGGAAAGATGCAGTGAACGTATCACCGGCCCTGAGAGCCTTCGGCGTTCGCTTCATCGCTCGTTGTGGTTGGGCTGACGCCCCGCCTGCCGCCGGTTTCCCCTGCCGCCTGCTCCTGCTCCTCCTCCTGGGGCTCGGGCTGCAGCGGGGTGGGCCAGGCCGTGGGACCGGCGGGCAGGGTCCGGGACAGGGCCTCCGCCAGCAGCGCATCGCGATCGGCCAGACCGACCTGGGGCCGGGTCACCACCGCCAGAGACTGCTGGACCAGGGCCTGGCAGGCCAGACGCCAGCCCTGGGGTCGGCGGCGCAGCTTCTGCACCTCCACGGCCGTGAGTGGAGTCAGGGCACTGTCACTGGACCCTTCGACATCGACAAAACAAGTGATGCACTGGCCGCAGCCGCCGCAGTTGCCCAGTTTTCCCTTGAGGCCGTAGAGCTCGATGCCCTCGCGCAGGGCCACCTCACGCAGGTTTTCGCCCGGATAGCACTCGACATCCCTGCCCTCGCGAACGAACCGGATCACGGGCATGGCGCCACCAAGGTCGGAATCTCCATTTTGCGACCGCGTGTGCAAGCCGGCAGTTGCGGTCCGTTACCTGGCGCCCCGTGCGGCCATCCGCACCCTCTACCATCGCCGAACGGATCGGCCTGGCCGATCGCCAAACCCAACCCAGATCTGACCCCCCATGGGATTGCCCTGGTACAGGGTGCACACGGTCGTCATCAACGACCCGGGCCGCTTGCTCGCCGTGCACCTCATGCACACCGCCTTGGTCGCCGGCTGGGCCGGCTCCATGGCGCTCTATGAGCTCGCCATTTTCGATCCCTCTGACCCGGTGCTCAACCCCATGTGGCGCCAGGGCATGTTTGTCATGCCGTTCATGGCCCGCCTGGGTGTCACAGGCAGCTGGGGCGGCTGGAGCATCACCGGCGAAACCGGCGTTGATCCCGGCTTCTGGAGCTTTGAAGGCGTCGCCGCCGCTCACATCATTTTTAGTGGCCTGCTGTTCCTTGCTGCCATCTGGCACTGGACCTACTGGGATCTGGAGATCTGGCAGGACCCGAGAACCGGTGAACCCGCCCTGGACCTGCCGAAGATTTTCGGCATCCACCTGCTGCTGGCCGGTCTCGGCTGCTTCGGATTCGGTGCCTTTCACCTCACCGGGGTGTTCGGGCCGGGGATGTGGGTCACCGATGCCTATGGGTTGAACGGTCACATCGAAGCTGTTCAACCCTCCTGGGGGCCAGAAGGCTTCAACCCCTTCAATCCAGGTGGCATCGTGGCTCACCACATTGCTGCCGGTATCGTCGGCATCATCGCCGGCATCTTCCACATCACCACCCGTCCGCCGGAGCGCCTTTACAAGGCCCTACGCATGGGCAACATTGAAACGGTGCTGGCCAGCGCCATTGCAGCGGTTTTCTTTGCTGCCTTCATCGTGGCTGGCACCATGTGGTATGGAGCCGCGGCCACCCCGATCGAACTGTTCGGCCCCACCCGCTACCAATGGGATCAGAGCTACTTCAAGACCGAGATCAACCGGCGCGTTCAAACCGCCATCGATAACGGTGCCACTAAGGAGCAGGCCTGGTCGGCGATTCCCGAGAAGCTCGCCTTCTACGACTACGTGGGCAACAGTCCTGCCAAAGGCGGTCTGTTCCGGGTTGGCCCGATGGTCAACGGTGATGGACTGCCCACCGGCTGGATCGGCCATATCTCCTTCACCGACAAGGAAGGACACGATCTGCAGGTTCGCCGTCTGCCCAACTTCTTCGAAAACTTCCCGGTCGTCCTCCAAGATGAAGAGGGCGTGGTTCGCGCCGACATTCCCTTCCGCCGGGCGGAGGCGAAATACTCCTTTGAGCAGCAGGGTGTGACCGCCACCATCTATGGAGGTGGCCTCAACGGCCAAGTCTTCAGTGACCCCGCCGACGTCAAGCGGCTGGCCCGCAAGGCCCAGCTGGGTGAAGGTTTTGAGTTCGACCGCGAGACTTACCACTCCGATGGTGTGTTCCGCAGCTCGCCCCGCGGCTGGTTCACTTTCGGCCATGCCTGCTTCGCCCTGCTCTTCTTCTTCGGTCACATCTGGCACGGGGCGCGCACCCTCTACCGTGATGTCTTCGCCGGCATCGATCCCGATCTCGGCGAACAGGTGGAGTTCGGTCTGTTCCAGAAACTGGGAGACAGGTCGACCCGCCGCCTGCCCGAGGGCTACGTGCCTCCGGCTGGCTCCCCCCTCAGCTGATCGACGGCTCCAACCCTTTTTTCCCGAGAACTCCCCATGGAGAGCTTCGCCTACATCCTGATTCTGGCTCTGGCCATTTCGACCCTGTTCTTCGCCATCGCCTTCCGCGATCCCCCGAAGATCGGCAAATGAGTCCGTTGCCATCAAGGCAGCAGCAGCTCCGCAACCCCCCGCAACCGCGGGGGTTTTTTTGTGGCAAAACAGCCTGGCGCACGCCAAACCTTTGCTTTTTGTCCACGTCTGTCTACACTTGTGATAACCGAACACGGAGCGACTCCGGGGATGCAATGTCCCACCTGCCAACACACCGACAGCCGGGTGCTCGAATCCCGGGCGGCAGATAGTGGTCGCAGTGTGCGGCGGCGGCGTGAATGCCTCAACTGCGACTTTCGCTTCACCACCTACGAACGGGTTGAAACCGTGCCGATCACGGTGATCAAGCGCCACGGAAGCCGCGAAACCTTCAACCGATCCAAGCTGCTGCATGGCCTGCTTCGGGCCTGCGAAAAGACCGGACTGGAGCCAGCCCAGCTGGAGGCCGTAGTCGACGAAATTGAACTGGGCCTGCAGCAGCGCAATGGCCGTGAAGTCAGCAGCAGCGAAATCGGCGAACTGGTGCTGCAGCAATTACGCGACGTGAGTGAGGTGGCCTATGTGCGCTTCGCCTCGGTCTACCGCCAGTTCCAAAGCGTCAGTGATTTCGTCGCCACCCTGGAAGGGCTGAGCCATCCCGGCCAGGGTCGCGGCGGCAAAGGCAACAGCCGGCTGGCCATCGTCGGCTGAGAGCCAGGCCCCAGATCAGGAGACGGGCGCTTGTGGGAAAGGGAAGCTTCAGGCCCTCAGGAGCGATCAAGGATTGGGAAACGGAGCGTGACTTGATAGAGTCAGAGATTGGGCTTCAGCTGCTGGCGGGCAGAGAGGCCGCTCCCTTCGCACTGCCTCCGGGCAGACCGCCCCTGCTCCATGACCGTGACCCCTTCTTCCGAACGCGAGGCCCTGACCACCGAGGAGGTGGTTGTCGATCTGCAGGAGGAGAACGCCTCCCTGGATCTCGCCATCCCGGAAGATGTGCCCTCCGCCGATGACTCCAGCAGCCGGGTGGTGGCCCGCGATGGCGACGGGGTGGGCTTCACGATCGATGACTTCGCGGCTCTGCTGAGCAAGTACGACTACAACTTCAAGCCTGGCGACGTCGTCAATGGCACCGTGTTCGCCCTGGAATCCAAGGGCGCCATGATCGACATCGGCGCCAAAACCGCCGCCTTCATGCCCCTCCAGGAGGTGTCGATCAACCGGGTCGAGCATCTCTCCGACGTGCTCGAGCCCGGCGAGGTGCGTGAATTTTTCATCCTCAGCGAGGAGAACGAAGACGGCCAGCTCACCCTCTCGGTGCGCCGCATTGAGTATCAGCGCGCCTGGGAGCGCGTGCGCCAGCTCCAGAAAGAAGACGCGACGATCTACAGCGAGGTGTTCGCCACCAACCGCGGTGGTGCGCTGGTACGGGTCGAGGGCCTGCGCGGCTTCATCCCCGGCAGCCACATCAGCACCCGCAAGGCTAAGGAAGAACTGGTTGCCGATTTCCTGCCCCTCAAGTTCCTGGAGGTGGATGAAGAGCGGAACCGCCTGGTGCTCAGCCATCGCCGCGCCCTGGTCGAGCGCAAGATGAATCGCCTCGAAGTCGGCGAAGTGGTGCTCGGCACCGTGCGCGGCATCAAGCCTTACGGCGCCTTCATCGACATCGGTGGCGTCAGCGGCCTGCTGCACATCTCCGAGATCAGCCACGAGCACATCGAAACACCGCACACCGTGCTCAATGTCAACGATCAGATGAAAGTGATGATCATCGATCTCGACGCCGAGCGGGGTCGGATCTCCCTGTCCACCAAAGCTCTCGAGCCCGAACCCGGCGACATGCTCACCGATCCCCAGAAGGTGTTTGACAAGGCCGAGGAAATGGCTGCACGCTACAAGCAGATGCTGCTGGAGCAGGCCGAGGACGGCGAGCCCATGGGCGTCACCCTCGATTGACCTCCCCTGGGGGCTCCACCACCGTGATTCATCTCAATCTGGGTGGAGAGCCCCTGACGGGCTGGCAGGTCAGCAGCTCAGACGGAGACTCCGCGTCTCACGCCTCGGAGATCGAGCCTGCCGCGATCGAAGCGGTGCTGTTCGACAAGGACGGCACCATGAGCCACAGCGAACCGATGCTGGAAGCCCTGGCCACGGCACGGGTGTTTCATTGCCTGGAAGCCCTCTCCGAGCAGGGCCTGTCCGAGCAGCAGCGCTCCTTGTTGGAGGATCTGCTGCGGCGTGCCTATGGCCTCGGCCCCGATGGCATCCATCCGGCCAGCATCACGGCCGTGGCCTCCCGAGCACACAACCTGATCGCCACCGCCACTGCCCTCGCGATGGTGGGCCTGGGCTGGCCCGAAGCCCAGGCCCTCACGGAGGAGGTCTTCGCCCGCACCGATGGGCTCCACGGCCAGGGCAGCCGGCACCGCCCCCAGCCCACCGATGGGCTCGCCGAGCTGCTGGAGAGGCTGAGCGCAGCCGGCCTGCGCTGCGCCGTGATCAGCAACGATCACGAAGAAGGAATCCTCGATTTTCTGGAGATTCACGGCTTCCGCCATCACTTTCAGGCGATCTGGAGCGCCGAGCACCAGCCCTGCAAGCCCCATCCCGACGCCGTGCACGGCGTCTGCCGCGAGCTGAACATCGACGCCAACCGCTGCGCCCTGATCGGTGACGCCAACAGCGATCTGCGCATGGCCCGCCAGGCCGGGGTGCCGGTGATCCTGGGCTACCGGGCCGGCTGGAGAGAGCCGCCTCCCCTCGATCCCGACGTGCCCCAGCTGCACCACTGGCGCGAGTTGACCGTCAGCCACTGACTGTCAGCCACCGTCACCCGGAGC
>JBAPUA010000040.1:0-8212 GCA_049282435.1 Cyanobium sp.
GTTTTCTCTACGGCTCTTACCTCACCCTGACCAATCTCACCGCCGCCGACTGGCAGCGGATTGAGGAGCAGCGGCTCTCGCCCCTGTTTGTGTCGGTTCATGCCACCGAGCCGGAGCTGCGCAGCCGCCTGCTGGTCAACCCCCGTGCCGGACTGATCCTGGAGCAGCTGCGCTGGTTTGCGGAGCGGCGCCTGCAGATCCATGCCCAGGTGGTGGTCTGTCCAGGTCTCAACGACGGCAACGCCCTGGAGCGCACCCTCACCGATCTGGCCGATTTCGGTGGCGGCGACTGGCCGGCCGTGCTCTCCGCGGCGGTGGTGCCGGTGGGGCTGACCCGCTTCAGGCCGCAGGGCGATGCCCTGCGGCCGGTGGATCCGGCGACAGCCCGGGCTGTGATCGCCCAGGTGGAACCTCTGCAGGCCGCGTTTCAGCGGGATCTGGGCAGTCGTTTCGCCTGGCTTTCGGACGAGTGGTATCTGCTGGCCGGCCTGCCCCTGCCATCCCGCGGCACCTATGAGGATCTGCCCCAGCGGGAAAATGGCGTCGGCAGTATCCGCGCTTTCCTCGAAGAGCTGGACGGGGCCACCCGGGACCTGCCCGCTGCGATCGCCCGACCGCGGCGCTGCAGCTGGGTGGTCGGCCGCCTGGTGGCGGAGGCCTTGCAGTCCGTGGTGGACCGGCTCAATCGGGTGGAGGGGGTGGAGCTGCTGCTGATCGGCCTGCCCAGCCCCTACTGGGGTCAGGAGCAGGTGGTGACGGGATTGCTGACCGGTTCTGACCTGCTGGAGGGGCTTGCCGGCAGGGATCTCGGCGATCAGTTGCTCCTGCCGAGGGTGATGCTGCGGGAGGGATCTGAGGTGTTCCTCGACGATCGCAGCCTCGCTGAGCTCAGGTCGGCCTTGCCCGTGCCCATTCAGGTTCTGGGGGGTGCGGACGATCTGGTGGCCCTGTGTCTCGGCACCTGGGGGGAGGATGCTTAAGCTCAGGGGCATTATTTATGGTTTGGATGTGAGGCATCACCATCTCCTGCTCGTGGCCCTGATGGTGACTCCCGTGGCCGCCGCTTTTCTGGAGCAGGAAGCCAGCGCCAGGTCCCAGCCCCGGCGTGGCGCTCCAGCTGCGATGCCGCGCCAACCTGCCGCCCCCCAACCTCAGGATCCTCCTCGCCAGCAACTTCCTCTGGCCACCCAGCTCAAGGGTCAGCGTCCCAAGTCCAATCCCAGGGTTCTGGCGCCGGCGGCCACCGTGCTGCCCGCGGATCTCAGGCTGTTGAAGGCGCCGCTGCCGCTCGCCCTGCCCAACAAGCCCTCCCAGGTCAGCATCCGCGAACTGCGGCCGATCAGCCTGGCGGACTCCCTGACCCTGCTGGAGGTCAACAACCCCAACCTCAAGGCCCTGGCGATTCAGGTCGAGGAGGCCCAGTCGGCCCTGCGCTCCAGGATCGCGCTCTGGTACCCCCAGCTCAACCTCCAGGCCGGCTCCTTTCCGACTTTCACCGGCGGTCAGCAATTCAGCAGCGGCATCACCGGAACAGGACAGCAGCGGGGCCTCACTCTCTCCAGCATCTGGCGCATGCAAGCGGTTCTGGAGGCCAGCTGGTCCCTGATCAACCCGGCTCGCAATCCCCAGATCGCCGCAGCCCGCGATCAGTTCGAGAAGGCTAAGAACAACTATCTGATCGGTCTGCGCGATCTACGCCTACAGCTCGCCCAGGCCTACTTCGATCTGCAGCAGGCCGATGAGCAGGTGCGCATCGGTCAGGAGTCGGTGCGCTCCTCCCAGGTCAGCCTGCGCGACGCCCGGGCGCGGTTCCAGGCCGGCGTGGCCACCAAGCTGGAGGTGCTCCAGGCTGAAACCCAGCTGGCCCGCGACCAGCAGCTGCTCACCAATGCCCTCTCTGCCCAGTTGATCGCCAGGCGCGCCCTGGCATCACTGCTCTCCCTGCCCCAGGACGTGACGCCGACCGCCAAGGATCCCTCCAGGGTGGTCGGCACCTGGCTGCCGACCCTGCAGGAAAGCATCGTGGCGGCCTACGCCTTCCGCGAAGAGCTCGACCAGCTCATCCTCGACATCTCCGTAGCCAACAGCAACGCCAACGCGGAGCTGGCCCAGGTTCAGCCGTTGCTCAACATCGTCAACACCCTCAGTGGCGGCCGCACTGACGGTTATCAGTTCGTCACCCAGCCGATTCCTAATGAGCAGGGCTGGAGCGTGGACAACACGGTCGGTCTGAACTTCCGCTGGAACCTCTTTGATGGTGGCCAGGCCCAGGCCAACTACCGCCGGCAGAAGCAGGTCGCCGAAGAAACCCGCTACCGCTTTGCCGATCGGCGCAACACGATCCGCGAGGAAGTGGAGAAGAGTTTTTATGAGCTGGAGGCCAACAACCGCAACATCACCACCACCTCGCGCGAGGTGCTCTCCGCCCGCGAATCCCTGCGTCTGGCCCGACTGCGCTTCCAGGCCGGGGTGACCACCCAGCGGGAGGTGGTCGACACCCAGCGCGACCTGACCCAGGCCGAGGTGCGCTACTCCAGTGCCATCGCGGATTACAACAAGCGTCTGGCCGAGCTCCAGCGCCGTACCGGCCTCGATCAGATCTCCATCTGCCCGCCTCCCAACCTGCCCTCCCAGAAGCCCGTGGTGACCGGAGCTTCCGACGTGCCCGTCGAGGTCCAGCCCCTGGTTCCGGCCTGTCAGGCCAAGTACCGCCCCTCCGGCAACGCCGTTCCATCCCCCGCTTCCTGAGCCTTCTGCCTTGCCCAGCCGTCCGGGTCTTTCGGTTTCCGCCTGCCTCAGGCTTGGCTTGTTTCAGGCCTGCCTGGGTGCTCTGGCCGTCATCTTCGCCGGCCTGCTGAACCGGGTGATGCTCTCCGAGCTGGCCTTCCCAGGTCTGCTGGTGGGTGGGGCCCTGGCGTTCGAGCAGTTCGTGGCTCCGGCCCGGGTGCTGTTTGGTCAGGTCTCCGACGCCCATCCGATCGCCGCCCGGCATCGGGTGCCCTACGTCCTGATCGGCACGGCGTTGTTCTGTCTGCTGGCGGTGGCCTCCATCCCCCTGATTTTCCATGTCGGCCGCCTGCTGGCGGTGGGTGATCAACCCGTTCTCGGTCTCGGCATCGCGGCCCTCTGCGGCCTCTTCGCCCTGTACGGCCTGGCCATCTCCCTGGCTACCACCCCCTATCTGGCCCTGGTGATCGACCGCACCGAGGAGGCCGAACGGCCCAGAGCCGTCGGCATCATCTGGTGCATGCTCACGGTCGGCATCGTGATCGGTGCGATCGCCATCAGTGTCAGCCTCCGATCCCTGGATGGGGTGGTCGATCCGCAGGTGCTGGAGCCGACCCTGCGGCGGTTCATGGCCGTCGTCGCCACCTTGGTGATGGCCCTGACCCTCATCGCCACCTGGGGCATGGAGGTCCCTGGCCCCCTCGCCGCCAGCCAGGCCGGCCGCGAGGATGCCGTCACCCTGGCCCAGTCCTGGGCCCTGATCACCTCCAGCCGTCAGGTGCTCGTCTTCTTCAGCTTTCTGGTGATGTTCACCCTGGGGCTCTTCCTGCAGGATCCGGTCCTGGAGAGCTATGCAGCTCAGGTGTTCGCCATGCCGATCGCGGCCACCACCCAGCTCAATGCCTTCTGGGGGATCGGCACCTTGCTGGGGTTGTTGCTGGCTGGGCTCTGGATTGTTCCCCGGCTGGGAAAGTTGCCAACGGCTCGTCTGGGCTGTCGTCTGATCGTGGTCTCGCTGATCTTGCTGCTTCTCTGTGGGCTCGCCCCCAATGTGCCGGTGCTCAAGTTCGTGATGTTCTGTTTTGGCCTTGCCGCAGGCATCGCCACCAACAGCACCCTTTGCCTGATGCTCGATCTCACGCTCCCCCAGGCCGCAGGTACGTTTGTCGGGGTCTGGGGCCTGGCTCAGGCCATCTCCCGCGCCATGGGCAAGCTCTGCGGTGGCGCCCTCTACGACCTGGGCCGTTGGCTTCATTTCGGCAGTGAGGCCTATGCGCCGTTTGCGCTGGTCCTGGCAGTTGAGACCCTGGTGGCCGTTCTGGCCCTGGTGCTGCTCAATCGGGTCAACGTCCACCAGTTCAGGGAGGATACGGGCCGCAGTCTCAGCAAGGTCATGGCCATGGAACTCGGATGATGCTCGCCGCTCCCGCCCTTGATCCGGCGCTCTCGTCCCTGATCGATTGCGTTGCCGAGCGCCAACGGGCCGATTTCGGCAACATGGTCTCGGACACCAAGGACGACGGCTCCCTGATCACCGCCTGTGATCGCTGGAGTGATGCGACGTTGGTCAGAGGTCTGGCCGAACTGTTCCCCGGAGAGGGGGTTCTCAGTGAGGAGGGCCAGCAGCAGGTGCCCGGCAGTGCCGCCTACTGGGTCGTCGATCCCCTCGATGGCACCACCAACTTTGCTGCTGGCATCCCGTACTGGGCCATCTCCATGGCCCGCTTTGAGGCCGGCGTGCCCGTGCTGGCCATCCTCGATGTGCCTCCCCTGCGCCAGCGCATTGTGGCGATCCGCGGTGGCGGAGCCTGGCGCAATGGCAAGCCGCTGCAACCCCCTTCCGTTCAGTCCCACAGCGCCGGCTGTGCCTCGCTCTGCAGTCGCTCGATCGGCGTGCTGCAGAAACTGCCGGATCGTCGCTTTCCCGGCAAGATCCGCCTGCTGGGGGTGGCCAGCCTCAATCTGGTGAGCGTGGCCATGGGGCAGACCGTGGCTGCCCTGGAGGCCACACCCAAGATCTGGGACCTGGCGGCGGCCTGGCTGGTGCTGTCCGAGTTGCAGTGTCCCGTGCGCTGGCTGCTGCGGGAGCCGGGGGGGATTGGGGCCGGCACCAACCTGGCCCAGACGGATTTTCCAGTGCTGGTGGCCGACCGACCGGAAACCCTTCAGCGCTTCATGCCCTGGGCTGAGGCTCTGATGGCTTAGGCGGCCTGGCGCGGCCCGTGGGGTGGACGCTGCAGCGAACTGCACCGCGGTGGACCCCAGCTGTGGTCCGTTGACCGGATCGTCGAAGCAGAAGAGTGGTACGGGCGCAGGTCCATCTGTTCTGCCGCCACCCCATCGGCGCTGATCAGGCCACGGCGCTTCTCCAGGACCTCAGGCGAGTCGCAGCGAAGGGCCTGCTCGCAGGGTGGCAGGCACCTCCGGGCCAACATTGAACACGGTGCCCGATCCCCGCGCCGCAGTGGGAGCGAATCCGACCATTGCATCCAAGGGGAGCAGGTCAACCCACAGCTGCCGGCGTCTCAGCGGCAACGCCGGCCAGCCGGGCTTGTCTTCCAGCAGCAATGGTTCCGGGATCAGCAGCTCACAGCCCGCTCGCCTGCGGTGAGCACCCCCCATGATTTCCAGATCGGCGCTGCCGCAGCCGAGGCGATTGCTGGCCAACGGCGCCCAAGGCGCTGGTCATCGTTCTGGACCATGCCTTGCCGCGCAGGGGAGCAGCAAGGGTCTCCGGGTCCGCCGTTCTGCCTGGGCCCCGCCTTGCGGTTGGATTGGCCCATCCTGGCGTCCAGAGATGCCCCGGTTCGGGCTTGAGAGATAGGCCCCAAGGGGTGATATCATTTTGGACTGCGCGGGAAACCGTGCGGCCATCCCAACTGCGGGAAAGAAGGAGCGAGCGCTGAAGCGCCTCGATCTGGAGATCAAGCGGAAGGGACGGAACGGGTGAGCTGCTAGGTTCACCAAGTCTCAAACGGAGCGGCTGAAGCCGCACCCAAGAGGCGCTCTACAACGAAGGAGGCGCGAGCCGCCGGTGTTGTAGGTTTCTCAAGTCGCCGAAAGACGACGAGCCGCGAGAGCCCCGAGAGGGGTGGAGCGGCAGCACCTGGACAACCAAAGAAGTTTAGGAACTGACGCTTTCACTGCGTCGGGTGACCCTGAGCAAGCCACTTTGATCCAAGCCTGATGAGGGTGAGGTTAAAGGACGCAAGCAAGAGGGCTCGTATCGGTCGATACGGGAGAGGAGCCAAGGTGCAAGCCTGGCGATCCACCGGACGAAACGTGCAGTGAAGGTGTGAGGTCCCGTCAAAAGAAAAATAGCGACGGGAGCAGCAGGAATGACGGCGAGAGGTTCTCACGACCTCGAACCGAGAAAGCATTCCTCTGTGAGTCGCGAACCGGATCTGAGATCCTGGAAAGTCGAATGAAGCCTGAGTTTAAGTTGTAGCGAAAGCGACGATAGAGACGATAGCTGAAAACGACACTCTCGAAACTTTCTGTGTCAGCGGAGAGGGCAGCAACTGCAACGAAGCGAAAGTTTTGATTGTGGGAGTCATGCAAATCAGACTGAGAGGAGCGAGCAAGCTTTGAGCCTGAGCAATCAGGTGAGTAGTGAGTTTAGTGAATCAAGAGGGTTTGATCTACAACGGAGAGTTTGATCCTGGCTCAGGATGAACGCTGGCGGCGTGCTTAACACATGCAAGTCGAACGAACCTTCGGGTTAGTGGCGGACGGGTGAGTAACGCGTGAGAATCTGCCCTCAGGAGGGGGATAACGGCTGGAAACGGCCGCTAATACCCCATATGCCGAGAGGTGAAATGAATTTCGCCTGAGGATGAGCTCGCGTCTGATTAGCTAGTTGGTGGGGTAAGAGCCTACCAAGGCTTCGATCAGTAGCTGGTCTGAGAGGATGATCAGCCACACTGGGACTGAGACACGGCCCAGACTCCTACGGGAGGCAGCAGTGGGGAATTTTCCGCAATGGGCGAAAGCCTGACGGAGCAACGCCGCGTGAGGGATGAAGGCCTCTGGGCTGTAAACCTCTTTTCTCAAGGAAGAAGACCTGACGGTACTTGAGGAATAAGCCACGGCTAATTCCGTGCCAGCAGCCGCGGTAATACGGGAGTGGCAAGCGTTATCCGGAATTATTGGGCGTAAAGCGTCCGCAGGCGGCCTTTTAAGTCTGTCGTTAAAGCGTGGAGCTTAACTCCATTTAAGCGATGGAAACTAGAAGGCTAGAGTGTGGTAGGGGCAGAGGGAATTCCCGGTGTAGCGGTGAAATGCGTAGATATCGGGAAGAACACCAGTGGCGAAGGCGCTCTGCTGGGCCATAACTGACGCTCATGGACGAAAGCCAGGGGAGCGAAAGGGATTAGATACCCCTGTAGTCCTGGCCGTAAACGATGAACACTAGGTGTCGGGGGAATCGACCCCCTCGGTGTCGTAGCCAACGCGTTAAGTGTTCCGCCTGGGGAGTACGCACGCAAGTGTGAAACTCAAAGGAATTGACGGGGGCCCGCACAAGCGGTGGAGTATGTGGTTTAATTCGATGCAACGCGAAGAACCTTACCAGGGTTTGACATCCTGCGAATCCCTTGGAAACGAGGGAGTGCCTTCGGGAGCGCAGAGACAGGTGGTGCATGGCTGTCGTCAGCTCGTGTCGTGAGATGTTGGGTTAAGTCCCGCAACGAGCGCAACCCATGTCGTTAGTTGCCAGCATTCAGTTGGGCACTCTAGCGAGACCGCCGGTGATAAACCGGAGGAAGGTGTGGATGACGTCAAGTCATCATGCCCCTTACATCCTGGGCTACACACGTACTACAATGCTACGGACAAAGGGCAGCAAGCTCGCGAGAGTTAGCAAATCCCATAAACCGTGGCTCAGTTCAGATCGTAGGCTGCAACTCGCCTACGTGAAGGAGGAATCGCTAGTAATCGCAGGTCAGCATACTGCGGTGAATACGTTCCCGGGCCTTGTACACACCGCCCGTCACACCATGGAAGTTGGCCACGCCCGAAGTCGTTACTCCAACCCTTGTGGAGGAGGACGCCGAAGGTGGGGCTGATGACTGGGGTGAAGTCGTAACAAGGTAGCCGTACCGGAAGGTGCGGCTGGATCACCTCCTAACAGGGAGACACAACTGATCGTGATGTCTGAGCGCTGAAAGAATGGAGCGAAAGCGCCGTGATTAAAGCACTTTTTGTCTCAGGCCATGATCCTGTCATCTCGAAGGTCGATCGGTACCTCAATGGATAAATCAAAATCTTAGTTTACTGTAAGGTAATCTGATGATGTTTGAGTTTATTTTTTCAGTTCCTAAACTTTGTCTAGGTCACCCAACAACGGGTAAACAAGCTCCTGGGCCATTAGCTCAGGTGGTTAGAGCGCACCCCTGATAAGGGTGAGGTCCCTGGTTCAAGTCCAGGATGGCCCATTCGTGTTTGGGGGTTTAGCTCAGTTGGTAGAGCGCCTGCTTTGCAAGCA
>JBAPUA010000041.1:0-35842 GCA_049282435.1 Cyanobium sp.
CCTCCATGCCATCCAGCCAGACCTCCCAGCCCACGCCCCAGGCCCCGAGAGTCGGCGACTCCCAATTATCTTCGACAAAGCGAATATCGTGATCACTCTGCCGGATTCCCAGGGCCTCCAGGGAAGCCAGGTAGGTCTCCTGGATTCCGTCAGGAGAGGGTTTGATCAGCACCTGATACTGGAAATAGTGCTGGGCACGGTTGGGGTTGTCGCCATAGCGGCCGTCTGTGGGCCGCCTGCAGGGCTCGGGATAGGCCACGGCCCAGGGCTCCGGTCCGATCGCTCGCAGCACCGTGTGCGGGTTCATCGTGCCGGCGCCCTTCTCCGTGTCGTAGGGCTGCAGGATCAGACAGCCCTGCTCCGCCCAGAACCGGTTGAGGCTGCTGATGATGTCCTGGAAGTTCATCGAATCTGGAGCGCCTGGTTGGCCGGCAAGTCGCCGACTTTACGGCCAGCGCCTGGAGTTCAGGGCTGGACGGGGCGGGCCAGACAGGAGCGTCAGCCAAGGGGCAGCCACACTGGGTGGCCCCGAAGAGCAACAGCCGGAGCCGATCGCCGCCGCAAGCGGCAGCACCGGCGAGCCATGACCAGGGTTGATGGGCTCAGGACCTGAGCGGCATCCGGCCTCGCCACCGCCAGCAGCCCCCAGGTCGCTTGATCGAGCTGCAGGGCCTACCTGTTGGCAATCTGCTCGATCCAGATGTCAACGACGCACTTCAGCCAATTAGACAAGAGCCACCTCCGCCGGGCGGCATTCGTTCCCGCAAGGACCGTCAAAATTGCTCATCAAAAATTGAGAGCAATCCCAGGACAATCACCGGAGCCGAGGTGTAAAGTAAAGGGATAATCTCGATCTCCGGCAAAGAGTCTCCGGATCAACTCGGGAAAAGCCGCAATCTGAGCGATCTCTCTCGGTTGACCGACTGCCTCACCCAGCACCTGATTGCCCGCCAGGATTGCTCGGGCTGACTGATGGCGGATCCACTCTCCTCGGGGGAGCCAGGCAGGAAACAGCCGCTGCTGAACAGGTGGCATGCAAGCTGCTCAGGGGATCCAGGCCCTGGCCTGATGCTCAGGGCTGCTGCTCAGCGTTGCTGGCTGCCGGACTGAAACTCCTGATGGGTGTCGCTGCCGTTCTGATGGCCGTTGACATGCTTTTCGCAGGCCTGGGCGCCGGACGCCGTGATCGTCACCAGGGCCAGCAACGCAGCCGCCAGCATGGATTGGATCGTGGTCGTACCAGGGCGGACTGAAGCAGGGCTAAGCGTCAAGACGCGATCAACGGGAGCGCTGACTGGGGAGCTCACTGCTGCCGGCGTGGCGAAAATGGACATGAACGCGATCGCTGACGGGATGGTTGCTGATAAGGCCAAGGCCTTGAAGCAGCTTGACGAAGCTTAGTCCGTATGGGCTGTGCACCCCCGCTCTGTGGCGATCTGACCATCGGCCTCAGGCCTGGCCTGGGACTCCGCCCCGGCTCCCGCAGCAACAGCCACGGCGGGCTTCAGCCGCCCGGAACGGAGTCCTTCGGGGAGAGGCCCTGGACGACGACAGGGCGCTGCAGCGGCCGCTCCAGGGCATGTTCGGGAGCGTCGGCAATCATGAACTCCCGCTCAAGAATTCGCAGTCGGGTGGCTCGCAGGCAGAACTTGCAGCCGCCACTGGTCTGGAGATGCTTCTCGGGAGTGATGACAATCTCACGAACAGGATGCTCGACGCAGCGTATTTTGATTGGCGTTTTGTAGCTCTTGTATACAATGCATGTGTAGTCGTATCTGCCGCCAAATCTCAGTTTTGCCCGGCTCAGAAATGTCGCTTCGTCGATTGGGCTGCCCATCGCCGCGACGTTCTTAGGATCACTCTCGGCTTCATAGCACCAGTCAGCCCTCGCCAACCACTTCGGATCGCCATTCGTCACCGAAGCGTCATTGCGCAGGCGAGGCGGCCCGGCGCTGGTCCTTCAGCCTGTGGAGCTGGTCAAGCGGATGGATCGGGCCTGCGCGGGCCCTGGGATCCCAGCCAGATCACCAGGTCTGCGACCAGCCGCTCCAAAGGCTCCCGCCAGGAGCCCGCAACGCTCTGGCGGAACAGGCGCATGCTGGGGTACCAGTGACTGCGGTCCCCCTCGAAACCCCAGCGCCAGTCCGGCGCCCACTTCAAGACCAGCCAGGCCGGCAGCCCCAGGCTGCCGGCCAGATGGGCAACTGCGGTGTCGGTGCTGATCACCAGGTCACAGCCAGCCATCACTGCGGCCATCTCGGCGAAGTCAAGCTGGCTGTCAATTTCGCTTTGAATCTCGACAAAGCGATCCCGGAAGCTGCATGGCTGCCGTTGCTCGGCGCCTGAGCCCTTCTGCAACGACACCAGCTGGATGCCCGGCACGGCCGCCAGGGGGGCCAGCGCCTCCAGGGGCATCGATCGCCCCCGGAATCCCTCCAGCGCTTCGGTCGCCGGATTCCCCTGCCAGTTGATGGCGATCAGTCGCTCCGGTCCGTCTGGCAAGCGCTCGCGCCAGCGGTTGCGTCGTTCCGGATCGATCCGCAGATGGGGTTCGATCACCAGGGGATCGGCCTGCGACACCCCCAGCACTCCAGGGGTCGAGAGCAGGGGCATCCAGTCCTGGTGGGGTCGCTCGCCGAGTTGTTCCGGGGTGATCACGGTATCGGCGAGCTCCGCCTCGGCCAGCAGCGTCTGCAGCGATGCCGGCACACACAACTCGACCCTGTCGCTGAAGCGCCGCATCAGCGGCACATAGCGACTGAACTGGATCATGTCGCCGAGTCCCTGCTCGCCCATCAGCAGCAGGCTGGCGGGGCGCCCGGCGGAGGGGCCCGGCCAGCGACGGGGGCCGGGATCAGCCACCAGCTGGGAGGGATCGGGGATGCTGAAGCGCTGCTCAAAGTCAGGCCAGGCCGCCGCGTAATCCCCCCGCAGCAGCCTGGTCAGGGCCTGACACCAGCGCAGCTGGGGGTCGTCCGGCTCCAGTCGCAGGGCCTCGTTGAGCGTCGCCTCGGCGCTGTTGAAATCGCCCAGCCGGCGCTGGCTGATCGCCAGATTGATCCGGCTGATCATGGCCTCGGGGGCAAGCTGCACCGCCTGGCGATGCAGCTTGATGGCCTCCTCCAGGCGATTCAGTCCGTTGAGAACGCCGCCGAAGTTGATCAGGTTGAGCGGATTGTCCGGTTCCAGCTCCAGGGCCTGTCGCCACGGTCCCTCCGCCTGGGCGAACTGACCCCCGCGCCAGTGCATGAAACCCAGCAACCGAAACGGTTCAGCCCGGCTGGGATGGGCGGCGCAGGCCCGTTCGGCCAGGGCGATCGCCTCCTGATCCAGGCCCAGTTGTTCCAGACATTTCCCCTGGGCCATCAGCATCTCGACGGTCGCCGGACCCAGCTGTTCGGCCTGTTGCCAGAGCGGCAGTGCCTGGGCGTATTCCCCCAGATCCTGCAGAGCCAGGGCCAGTCCGCAGAGGGGCTCGGGATCCTCGGGGGCCGCCAGGATCGCCTCCAACCACTGCATGCAGAGGGCTTCGACCTCGGCCTGGTCGGCCGGTTCCACGGGCTGATCGTCAGCTGCGGTCGGGACCTTGGCCATCGGCTCAGGAATGGAACAACAACACCAGTCCCGACTTCACCTGATGAAACTCCCGCTCCTCCCGGCTCAGGTCCAGACCCACCAGCAGCCCCTCCTCCAGGGCCACGTCGTAGGGCGGCGATGACGGCGGTGTGCCCTCGCTCCAGAGCGCGGCGATGCCCACGGGCGTGGCATGCCAGATGAAACAGGACGTGCTGCCGATCGCAGGTTCCCTGAGAGCCTCTTCCAGCAGTTCGCGGATTGCCATCGGTTGCCGGTCTTCGTCCCGCTCCAGGTGGTCACAGCATCGGCAGGCTGATCCTGCAGGGCAATGAGCTGAGAGTTTTCGTGATGTGGCACCTACGGTGGCCCGATGAGCGCGCTTCCCGGCCCGATCGCCCTGGTGCACGAGTGGTTCTCGCCCCGCTCAGTCGGCGGTGCCGAACTGGT
This sequence comes from Cyanobium sp., assembly GCA_049282435.1. GTDB lineage: Bacteria > Cyanobacteriota > Cyanobacteriia > PCC-6307 > Cyanobiaceae > Cyanobium. The sequence goes on from JBAPUA010000041.1 coordinate 4,024, forward strand.
GGTGCGTCAGCTGGACGCCCTGCTCAGCGCCGTGGGGCGCCGCCCCGAGCTCTACGCCCTGGTCGACGGTGAAAGCCGCCAGGCCGGCAGCTGGCTGGAGGGCCGCCCGGTTCACACCAGCTTCATCCAGGGATTGCCCTGGGGTGTCAGCCATGTGCAGCAGTACCTGCCCCTGCTGCCCCTGGCGATCGAGCAACTGGATCTGTCCGCCCATCCGCTGGTGGTGAGCAGCAACCACCTCGTGGCCAAAGGGGTGCTGACTGGCCCGGACCAACTGCACGTCAGTTATGTGCACACCCCGGTGCGCTACGCCTGGGATCAGATGCATCCCTACCTGGCCAGCTCCAGCCTGGCCCGGGGCCCCCTGGGACCGCTGGTGCGCCTGCAGCTGCATCACCTGCGCCAGTGGGATGCGAGCAGCAGTCTGCGGGTGGATGCCTTTGTGGCCAACTCCCGTTTCACCGCCCGGCGCATCTGGCGCTGCTGGCGGCGCCGGGCCCGGGTGGTGCATCCGCCGGTGGCGGTGGAGCGGTTCCGCTGGGACCAGCCCAGAGGCGATGTCTATCTGAGCCTCTGCCGACTGGTCCCGAACAAGCGGGTCGATGTGGTGGTGGAGGCGTTCAACCGCACCGGCCTGCCGCTGGTCGTGATCGGTGACGGTCCCGAGCGACGGCGCCTGGAGACCCTGGCCGGTCCTGGGATCCGCTTTCTAGGGCGCTGCTCCGATGGCGAGGCGGCCCGCTGGCTGGAGTGCTGCCGGGCCTATGTCTATGCCGGGCTGGAGGATTTCGGCATCGCGCCGGTGGAGGCGATGGCCGCCGGAGCGCCGGTGATCGCCTATGGCGCCGGGGGGATCTGTGACAGCGTGCGCTGCCTGGCCCAGGGCGCCAGCCAGGCCACGGGACTGCTGTTCGGCGAACAGAACGCCGCCTGCCTGGCGGCTGCGCTGGAGCACTTCGAGGCGGGCCGGTTATGGCAGGCCCTGCCTGCCGAAGCCCAGCGACACTGGGCCGAGACCTTCTCCCCCGCCCGCTTCGAGCAACGACTGCTACCCCTGCTGGAGCAGCTCTGGCAGGCCCACCAGCAGCGCCTGCGGCGGGCCTGCGGCCCCCTGGATCTGGCAGGGTCTCTGGCCTGAAACGGGCTGTGCCTCTGACGTGAGTGACCTCAAAGGCTGGAGTCCACTTCGGACGAGTCTTTAAATTTCAGCCTGACCAGTGGTCCGATGGATGGCGCGCCAGGATCCGCTTTCAGCTCTGAGGCCCCAGCCCTGACCGTCCGTCAGAATCGCTTGCGCAACAGCAGCCGATCAGACCGCAGACGCCGTCCCACCGCCCTCGCCCGGAAGCCCTTGATGACCGTCGCCTCGTTGCCGTTGCTCACGCCAACCCCGACGGCCGAACAACTGATCGGGCTGCAGTCGCGGCGAGCCCGCACCTTCAAGCGCAGCGGTGACATCGTCTTTTCCCTGGCGGCCCTCACTCTCGGAGCGCCGTTGTTCGTGGTCCTGGGAGTGCTGGTGAGGCTCACCTCTCGCGGGCCGGTGTTCTACGTGCAGCAGCGTGTCGGCCGCGACTACCGCAGCTTCGGCTGCATCAAGTTCCGCACGATGCGCCGCGACGCCGACAAGGTGCTGAGTGCGCTGTTGTTGAGTTCGCCGGATCTGAAGGAGGAGTTCCGCAACGATTTCAAGCTCAAGAACGACCCCCGCATCACCCGCCTGGGCAAGTTCCTGCGTCGCTCCAGCCTCGACGAACTGCCCCAGTTCCTCAACGTGCTGCGCGGTGAGATGAGCCTGGTCGGCCCCCGGCCGATCGTTCGCAAGGAACTGCCCCGCTACGGCGATCGCATGGACGAGGTGCTGGCGGTGCGTCCAGGATTGACAGGCCTGTGGCAGGTGTCGGGCCGCAACAACCTCAGCTATGAAGAACGGGTCGACCTGGACGTGCGCTACGCCCGCCATCGCAGCGTGCTGATGGATCTGTCGATCATCTGCAGAACCATCGCCGTGATCTTCGATCCCCGCGACCGCGGCGCCTACTGAACTCGCGGAAGTCGCTGGTTCCATCCGGCAGACTCCGGCGTCTGCCGCCAGTGCCGCTCAACCTGCAGCCAGCAGTAGAAACACCAGCCCACTGATCAGCAGCCAGAGCACCTCCAGCCTGGTGCTGAGCCCCAGGATCCGCCGCACTGCAACGGAATCGGCCGCCGGATTGTCGGCAGCCAGGATCGGTTTGCGGCGCACCCCGTCTGCGTAGCGGTTGCTGCCCCCCAGCCGCACCCCGGCGGCCAGGGCGTAGGCCGCCTGGGAGACTCCGGCATTGGGAGAGGGATCACTGGCCCCCTGCTCCAGCGCGCCCCGGCACCAGGCCAGGGTGCGCCCGGGGCGGGCCGCGGCCAGGGGCAGACTCAGGGCAACCAGGCGGCAGGGCAGCCAGGTGAGCAGATCATCCAGACGGGCTCCGGCGGTGCCCAGCCAGGCCAGGCGGCCCCGGCGATAGCCGAGCATGGAATCGAGGGTGCTGGCGGCCTTGAAGCCCCAGGCCAGGGCCAGGGGGCCTGGCCTGGGCAGTTCCGCCCCCTGGGGCCACCACGCCAGCGATGGGGCCGTCAGGGGAGTCGCACCCCACAGGGCCGCCCCCACCAACATCCAGAACAGCGGTGCGAACAGGCCGTCGACGGCGTTCTCACTGGCTGTCTCGGCCGCGGCCCTGAGAATCTCGCCCTGATCGAGCTGGTCCACCTCGCGACCGACGATCCAGGCCAGCCGCTGGCGGGCCTGGAGCTGATTCGGCAGGGCGGCCAGCACGGCGCTGACCGCCTGCTCGAGGCTGCGGCCCGCCAGGGCACTGGTCAGGCCGAGCAGCAGCAACGGCAGGCCCACCAGGGGCCAGGCCAGCGCCAGCCCTTCCACGGCCCAGCCCGCCGAGCTGCTGCCCCCCACCAGCAGCAGGGTGATCAGCCCCCCGGCCAGTCGCAGCGGCAGCGGCCGATCGCCGGCCCAGGCCTCGGCCCAGCGGCGCAGCCGGCTGATCACGGCCCCCATCACGACGACCGGATGGAGCCAGCCGCGGGGATCGCCGATCAGTTGATCCAGACAGCAGGCGAGCACCACCAGTAGCCAGCCCTGCAGCGAGGCCGACGGCGGCGGATTCAAGGTCGGCTCCTGCTGGCGATGGCGCTCAGAAGTGGGATCAGGAGGCCTTCAGCCAGCTGAACATCGAGCGCAGACCCTTGCCCACCGCCTCGATCGGATGCTGGCTGTCGCGCTCGCGGCACTTTGTCATCTCGGGTTTGCCGGCCTCGCATTCGGCCACGAAGTTGCGGGCGAAGGTACCGTCCTGGATGTCGGCCAGGATGCGCTTCATCTCCGCCTTGGTGTCGGCGGTGATCAGGCGCGGGCCACTGACGTAATCGCCGTATTCGGCGGTGTTGGAGATCGAATCGCGCATGGCGGTCAGACCGCCCTTGACCATCAGATCGACGATCAGTTTCACCTCGTGCAGGCACTCGAAGTAGGCCAGCTCGGGCTGATAGCCGGCCTCCACCAGGGTTTCAAAGCCCGCCTTGACCAGCTCACTCAGGCCGCCGCAGAGCACGGCCTGCTCACCGAACAGGTCGGTTTCGGTTTCCTCTTTGAAGTTGGTTTCGAGGATGCCGGCCCGGGTGCCGCCGATGCCCTTGGCATAGGCCATGGCCAGGGCGCGGGCGTTACCGGAGGCGTCCTGATGAATGGCGAACAGGGCGGGCACGCCCATGCCGTTCTGATACTCCCAGCGGACGGTGTGACCGGGGCCCTTGGGGGCGATCATCACCACGTCCACATCGGCGGGGGGCTGGATCAGGCCGAAGCGGATGTTGAAACCATGGGCGAAGCTCAGCACCTTGCCGGCGCTGAGATGGGGCGCGATCTCGGCGTCGTAGACGGCCTTCTGGAACTCATCGGGGAGCAGCACCATGATCCAGTCGGCCTTGGCGCAGGCGTCGGCGACGCTGAACACCTCCAGGCCGTCGGCGCGGGCCTTGTCCGCCGAACGGCTGCCTTCGTAGAGGCCGACGACCACGTTGACGCCGCTGTCCTTGAGATTGAGGGCGTGGGCATGGCCCTGGGAGCCGTAGCCGATGATGGCCACCGTTTTGCCGTTCAGCAGGCTGAGGTCGGCGTCGGAATCGTAGAAGAGCTGGGCCATCAGAGCGTCGGGTCCGGGCTGGGCAGGAGTCGAGCTTACGCAAGCGTCTGTCACGGCCCGCCCGTCGTGCGCCCCGGCCCCCTGCGCTGAACCTCCCGCAGAACCCCCGGCTGGCCTGCAACACGGCAGTAAAGTCCCGCTTCCTTCAACCCCCTCCCCTGGTCCCATGGCCGTTGATGCTGCCGCCCTGTTCGAAGCCCACATGCAGGCGGAGTTCCAGGCCGACCTGGGGACCACCATGGCCACGATGGTGGACGAGCCCCACCTGCTCAACCTGGGCTCGGGCACCGGCGGCACAGGCCATGCGGGAGTTGAGGAGTTCTACGCCACCCGCCTGATCGGTCAGTTCTTTCCCCCGGACGTGGAGTTCATCCCGATCTCCCGCACGGTGGATGGCGAGCGGCTGGTGGATGAGCTGGTGATCCGATTCACCCACACCGAGACGATCGGCCACCTGCTGCCGGGGGTGGCCCCCACCGGCAGGCGGGTGGAGATGGCGCTGGTCGTGATCGTGGGGGTCCGCGACAGCAAGGTGGCCTACGAGCACATCTACTGGGATCAGGCCGGGCTCCTGGCCCAGCTTGGCCTGCTCGATCCCGCCGGTCTGCCGATCGCAGCCAATACCGCCGCCCAGCTGTTGGCGTTCACCGGCAAGGGCTGAAGGCAGGGCTGGCGTCCTGGAGAGGGGCATCCCGCCTGAGACGCTGCCTCTGCCTTGGCCTCAGGTCTCAGGCCTCGCTGGGATGGGCAATCACCCGGTCGATCAGGCCGTACTCCACCGCCTCGGCGGCGCTGAGGAAGTAGTCGCGATCGGTGTCCTTGGCGATCTTCGCCAGGGGCTGGCCGGTCATGTCGGCCATGCTCTGATTGAGCATGTCCTTGATGCGCAGGATCTCGCGGGCCTCGATCTCGATGTCACTGGCCTGGCGCTGGCTGGTGCCGCCCAGGGGCTGGTGGATCATGATCCGGCTGTGGGGCAGGGCCAGGCGCTTGCCCTTGGTGCCGGCCGTCAGCAGAAAGGCCCCCATCGAGGCGGCCAGGCCGACGCAGATGGTCACCACGTCACTTTTGACGTACTGCATTGTGTCGTAGATGGCCAAACCGGCCGTGACCGAGCCCCCGGGTGAGTTGATGTAGAGGTAGATCGGCTTGGAACTGTCCTCGGAATCCAGGTAGAGCATCTGGGCCACCAGGCTGTTGGCGATGCCGTCGGTCACCTCCTGACCGAGGAACAGGATGCGCTCCACGCCCAGCCGGGTGTAGATGTCGACCCAGCGCTCGTACTGGCTGCCGGGAAGGCGGTAGGGAACGCTGGGGGTGCCGATGGGCATGGGTCTTGGTGGTGGGGCGGTGAGGGCTGGTGGGGGAAGGCGTCAGGCGTGGGGCGGGGCGCCGCAGTGAGCTCAGCCGATGCCGGCGGCTGTGGCCACCGGGGCGGGCAGATCCTTGCGGCTGCTGAGCACGCGGTCAATCAGGCCGTAGGTCTTGGCTTCCTCCGCCGTCAGGTAGGTCATGCGGTCCGAGTCGCGGGAGAGCTCCTCGACGCTCTTGCCGGTGTTCTCGGCGAGCATTTCCAGCATCGTGTGTTTGTTGTGCAGCACTTCCTTGGCCCTGATCTGTATGTCGCTGGCCTGGCCGCGGGCGCCGCTGCGGGGCTGGTGCAGCACGATCGAGGCATGGGGAAGGGCGGCCCGCTGCCCCTTGGTGCCGGCACTGAGGATCATGGCGGCGGTGCCCATGGCCTGACCGATGCAGATGGTGTGGACCGGCGGCTTGACGTAGCGCAGCGTGTCGCAGATGGCGAAGGCTTCGGTCTCGAAACCGATGGCATCGCCGGAGTACCAGCTGGTGCCGGTGGAGTTGATGTAAAAGAAGATCGGCTTTTCCGGGTTGTCGAACTCCAGATAGAGCAGCTGGGCAATGATCAGCTCAGTCACGTCGATGCCCATCTGGCGCTTGGCGTCGTCGTCCGAAAACAGGGGCAAACCCAAATAGACGATTCGCTCTTTGAGTAGCAGCGACGGCAGATCCGGAGGCGGTGTGCGCATCACGGCAGAATCGCCGTAGTAGGGGGCCGACACCGTCATCCGCTTACCAGTGGCTTGGATCCGGAGCCTAGCTGGGTCCGGGAGGCAGCGGTTCCTGGCTCCTGGTGGGTTTGCCCCCCCCGGAACGGGCGGCGGACTTGGTCTGTCCCTTCGCGGGCGGGGTCTCAGGCGCCTTTTCAGCGGCACTCTGATCAGCGCCGCCCCTGTCGGCGCCCATCTTGTCGGCACCGATCCTGTCGTTGACTCCCTTGTCCCCACTGGCCTTTTCGCCAGCCCCTTTCTCGCTGAGGACCTTGTCGCTGCTCCCCTTGTCGTTGGTGCCCTTCTCACAGCGGGCGAAGACCATGCGGCCGGTGGGGGTCTGCAGGGCGCCGGTGATCGTCACGGGCAGGCGTTCGCCGATGCGGCGGCGGGCGTCTTCCACCACCACCATGGTGCCGTCCTCCAGGTAGCCCACCCCCTGGTCGGCCTCCTTGCCCTCGCGCACAATCTTGAGCTGCAGGTTGTCGCCGGGCTGGACCTCGGGCCGCAGGGCGATCACGAGCTCACTGAGGTTCATCACCTTCAGCTCCTGCACTTCGGCCACCTTGGCCAGGTTGTAGTCGGCGGTGAGCAGGGTGCCGCCGGTATCGGCGGTGAGCTTGAGCAGCTTGTCGTCGGCACCGTTGCCCTCATAGCGGGTGCTATTGACCACCAGCCTGCGCCCGTACTGCTCGCGCAGCTCCGACAGCAGCTTGAGGCCGCGGCGGCCCTTGCCCCGCTTCTCGGCATTGGCCGAATCGGCCAGGGCCTGCAGTTCATCGATCACGGCCTGGGCGACGATCACCTGACCCTCCAGCAACCCGGACTCCAGCAGCCCACGGATGCGGCCGTCAATGATCACGCTGGTGTCGAGGATCTTGGCGCTGGCCGGCTGCAGGACCCCCTCGGCCACCAGCAGGGCTTCGGTGCTGGACGGATTGAACAGCCGCAGCAGGGTGCGCCCGTGCACTTCGGCCAGGTTGTAGCCCAGCACCCCGAAGAAGACGTTGCTCAGCACTGCCGCCAGGGGCTTGACCAGCACCACCTCCCAGGGCAGGGGCAACAGCAGGATCGGCGCCAGCAACAGGTTGGCCACCAGCAGCCCCAGGATCAGACCCACGGCGCGGCTGACCAGCAGGTCGGTTGGCATCGAGCGCACCTGGGCCATCAGCCGCCGCCGCAGCTGCTGGAACATGAAGCCGGCGATCAGCCCGAAGAAGGCACCGAAGCCCCCCAGCACGGTGCGCAGCCCCTCCAGGTTCGTCACCTCCAGCAGCAGCTTCTCCGGCAGCAGGTCCACACCGAGCCAGCCGGTGGCCGCGCCGGAGACCAGGAACAGCACCAAGATGAGGGTGTCCACCATGCCGGAAACGTGTGGCGGCCCATCACATCAGCCCCGCAGCATGCCCGATCTGCTGCCAAATGACAGGCAGGGGTTACCGCCCGTGATGGGAAGCCCATCGAGCCAGGCGGCATCAGGCGCTGCGGCGCCGATCGCCTTGACCCAGGCCAGCCCTGCGACGGAGGGGGCTGGGAGGACAGCGCTGCGCCCGCCGCGCTCGGCCTACGTGCACATTCCCTTCTGCCATCGGCGCTGCTTTTACTGCGATTTCCCTGTGGTGCCCCTCGGCGATCGGGCCGATGGCGGCGGTGGTAGCGGAGCCGCCTCCATCGCCGCCTACCTGGAGCTGCTGCACCGCGAGATCGCCACAGCCCCCTGCGGTCCAGCGCTGTCCACGGTCTACCTGGGGGGCGGCACCCCCTCGATGCTCAGTCCTGACCAGATCGGTGCCCTGCTGGAGGCTCTGGATCGGCGCTACGGCCTGGCCCCCGGGGCGGAGCTCAGCCTGGAGATGGATCCGGCCAGCTTCGATCAGGAGCGCCTGGCCGGCTATCTGGCGGCGGGCATCAACCGGGTGAGCCTGGGGGGTCAGAGCTTCGATGACGCCGTGCTGACCAGCCTGGGGCGGCGGCACCGGGCGGAGGATCTGTTGCAGGCGACGCAGTGGCTGCGGCGGGCCCAGGCCCGGGCCGAGCTGAGCAGCTGGAGCCTCGATCTGATTCAGTCCCTGCCGGGTCAGGAGCTGGCGCACTGGCAGCGCCAGCTGGAGGCGGCGATCGCCGAGGGGCCGCCGCACCTGTCGGTGTATGAGCTGACGATTGAGCCCGGCACCGTGTTCGAGCGCCGCCTGGGACGCGGTGAGCTGGAACTGATCGATCAGGACCTGGCGGCCGATCTGATGGAGCTCACCCAGCAGCGTCTCAGCCAGGCCGGCTACGGCCACTACGAGATCTCCAACTACGCTCTGCCCGGCCATGCCTCCCGCCATAACCGCGTCTACTGGAGTGGCGCCGGCTGGTGGGGCTTCGGCATGGGGGCCACCGCCGCCCCCTACGGACAGCGCCTGGCCCGGCCCCGCACCCGCGAGAGCTACGCCGCCTGGCTGGCGACCCGGCGGGGCCCCGGGACAGCGCCGGATCCCGGCCCGGACGATCCGGCGCATCCTGAAGGCATGGCGATCGATGAGCGTTGGCTGGTGGGCCTGCGGCGCCGCGAGGGGGTGAATGCCGCCGAGCTGGCCGCCGCAGCCGGGCTTCCCGCCCGGGAACTGGCGACGCTGCGGCAGGAACTGGCGTCCTTTGAGGCCCGCGGTCTGTTGCTGGTGGAGGGCGATCGCTGGCGCCTGAGCGATCCAGCTGGACTGGCCCTCAGCAATGCGGTGCTGCGGGAGCTGCTGGACTGGTGGTCGGCCGGGTCGGCTGCTGGGCGCTAATCCAGCCCCGCAGCGCTTCCACCGCCAGGCCCCTGCCGTCGATCAATGGCGGCGAGAAAGGGGGCTGGTGGCTGGTCAGGCCAAGCAGATCGGCGGTGACCCGCACCTGCCCGTCGCAGACATCTCCGGCGCCGATGCCGATCACCGGGATGCGCAGATCACGGCTCAGCCCACTGGCCAGGTCCGCGGGCACATGTTCGAGCACCAGGGCGAAGCAGCCGGCGCCTTCGAGCCGCTCAGCCTGGCGGCGCAGCCGTTCCTGGGCGATCGGATCCCTGGCCTGACGGCGGTAGCCCAGCTGGTGCACCGACTGGGGCGTGAGGCCGAGATGGCCCAGCACCGGAATGCCGATCCGCACCATGCGATCGATCACCGCCAGGGTTTCCGGCTCGGCACCTTCGAGCTTGACGCCGGCCGCCGGCGCCTCCTTCAGCACCCGGCCGGCGGCGGCCAGGGCCTCATCGGCACCGCACTGATAGCTCAGGAATGGCAGATCGCAGATCAACAGCGGTAATGGAGGGTTGAGGCCCCGGCGCAGCTGCTCCAGACGCCAAGCCTCCAGACCCCTGCCGGTGGCCCGGCAGTGATGCACCATCTCATCGAGGCTGACCGGCAGGGTGGTGCCGTGGCCCAGCACGGTCATCGCCAGGGAGTCCCCCACCAGGACGGCATCGGCGCCGGCCTCCGCCACCACGTAGGCCGAGAGGGCATCCCAGGCGGTCAGCATCGCGATCGGCAGACCCTCCTGTTTGCGAACCATCAGATCGGCGGGACGCATCGACGCGGGTCGGCTTTGGACTGGTAAGACTGGCACCCGGTGGTTCAAGCCGGCGACCGACCGCCAGCGGGCTGCCGCTCGCACAGCCCTTACTGCTACGGTGAAACTGACTCGGACCCACGCGGCCCGGACGCCTAAATCTGGTCAGGACCGGAAGGGAGCAGCCACACGGGATGCTCAGGGCAGGCGTGGACTCCGGGTCACCCTTTTGTGATGTCCATCCAAGGGATTGCATGTTTCCCTGGCATGGTCCCTGCCAGGGGCTGTGACTTTCGGGTCCGAGGTTGTTTAGGCAGGCACTGGATGCCCCGCTCAGGCGCGCGAGGTCCCCAGGGCATCGCCCGTGATGGTCGGGAGCCCCTGAGGCACGCCGCTGACAGCGTCAGAGCCTGCCGAGGCTGGATCGGCTTGAGCCCGCAGGTCTGGCTGCATCGAAACCCACGGAGCGATCGGAGCGCCGAGGGTTTGCGCGATCAGGCCAGCAGCCAGCCCCCCTTTCACGCTGCCTCAGCTCGATTCGACGGAGGGAAAGGGCGACATCTCAGTCGCCGTTGTCTTGCGATGCCGGGATTCGCTGGGCCTGGGCGGCCCCCGACAGACCGATCTGGAAGTCGTCTGTTGACCGTCAACCTCTCGGCCTGAAGACGGTCTATTCCCATCGGTCCCGAGCAATCAGCACCAGGGAATGACGGCTGAATGACACAGCCACGATGGGGAAAATCTGGTGACTTGTGCTTCAGTGCGATTGCTTCAGTGCGATCGTCAGGTCATCCGCTTAACGATGCTGCGCCCAGGCTAGATCGGGGGCGTCACGCCCAGCCAGAAGATGGCCGAGCCGTGAGCGCCATGGAGAGCGATGCCTGGCATGTCGCTCCCTGTGATGGCCGATCGGAGCACCGAGAGATCCCCCGACGAGGCCTGTCTGTGGGGGCTGATCGGGCCCATGGCGGAACCCTCGCGTCCAGGGAAGCCAGCCACGACATCTCGGAACCTGGTCCGCACGATCGATGCGCGCCTGGCGGAAAGCCTGCAACCAGCACCAACGAAGGCCAGCGCGGAAGACCGCAGCGCTCCAGGGCAGGCCCAGGATTCCTCAGCCACCGGAGCTGTCCGGCCCCGGTGGACCTGATGGCACCGAAGTGCCGGCACTCACTCGATCGGGCCCTGACGGTTGCGCAGGAACGGAGGAATCATGGCGCCGCGCTCCTCAGGGGTGGCGGTGAGGGCGTCGACGAAGCTGCTGCGGGTAGCCCGCTCGGGACGGTAGCTGCCCCCGCTCTCAAAGCCCGTGGCGATCACGGTCACATGGATCTCGCCCTCGAGGCTCTCGTCCACCACGGCGCCGACGATGATGTTGGCGTCCGGATCCACCATGTCGTAGATCACCTCCGAGGCCGTGGTCATGTCCTCCAGGGTCATGTCCTTGCCGCCGCTGATGTTGATCACACAGCCGCGGGCACCGTCAATGCGGGCTGACTCCAGCAGCGGGCTGGTCATGGCGGCCTGGGCCGCCTCACTGGCGCGGGAGCGCCCGGAACCGACGCCAATGCCCAGCAGGGCGGTGCCGGCATCGGCCATCACCGAACGCACATCGGCGAAGTCGACGTTGACGAGACCCGCCTTGGTGATGATGTCGCTGATGCCCTTGACCCCCATCCGCAGTACGTCGTCGGCGGCGCGAAAGGCATCCTGCAGGGGGGCGCCGGCAATCGCATCGCGCAGGCGGTCGTTGGGGATCACGATCAGCGTGTCCACGTGTTCGGCGAGACGGGCGATGCCCTCCTCGGCCTGACGCAGACGTTTGCGACCCTCGAAGCCGAAGGGTTTGGTGACGATGCCGACGGTGAGGGCACCGCATTCCTTGGCCACCTCCGCCAGGATCGGAGCGGCGCCGGTGCCGGTGCCGCCACCCATCCCCGCGGCGATGAAGACCAGATCCGCCCCTTCCAGGGACTGATGAAGATCAGCGCGGGATTCCTCGGCCGCCTTCTGACCGATCACGGGATTGCCGCCGGCACCGAGACCGCGGGTGAGTTTCTGGCCGAGCTGGATCCGCTGAATGGCCGAGGACTGCAGCAGAGCCTGGGCGTCGGTGTTCAGGACCCGATAGCCCACCCCCTGAAGATCGGAAGCGATCATGCGATTCACGGCATTGCTGCCACCGCCACCGACCCCGATGACCTCGATCCGAGCCGACTGGCTGGGCACGATCCCGTTGGATTGAGGTGAGGTCTGGCTCATGGGGGGGAGTTCTTGGTGCGACGCCGGTTGGGCCGACAGATCAACGGATGGAGATTTGTCCTGATCGCGGATGATCTCGGGGTGCGAGCTAGAAAATCCGTTGCTCGTGGGCTGCATTATGTCCGGGGCAGGGGCGGGTGCTTGGGCGTGCTGAACAGAATCTCACTATCTGGGTAAGCGCACAATCACTTGTGAGGATCGGCTGGCCTAACTCAGGGGCTCATTGGGCACCGAGGGGCTTACGAGCCTGGGCAGGTCCGCCGTCATTGGCTTCAACCAGCGGGCCAGGCAAACTCAGCTCAGGCTGTTCTGGATCACTGAGGTCGATCAGCTGGAAGCGACGCCCCTTCAACTGGTTGGGCAGGGTTTCAATCAGGTGAGCGGCCACCTCCAGCCGTCGCCGTAGTTTTGCGTCGACCGGGCCCATCCTCATCTCGCCCAGTTCGGCGGTGCTCAGCCAGATGCTGCCATCCGCTTCAAAGCGGATCTGACGCAGGCCAGGGCCAAGCGCCGAGCGGTTGTCGAGCAGCGTGGCCAGGGCCGGGCGATGGCGTTCGTTCCAACCCGTCACCAGCAGCTCCTGACTGCGAGGGTTGGCGATCAAGGAGGCCTGATTCGCCGTGATCCAGCTGCCGCGCCGATCGATGTAACCCTGTTCCAGTCCGGCGGCCGAGCGCCGCTCGGCCCGGGCGACGGCCTCCCGGTCCACCAGATCAATGCGCAGCCGGGGCGGCAGGATCAGCCGCATCACCCGCACCTGCTCCACCGGCAGGGCCTGGGCCAGCTCGGTCTTGAGTTGCCGGGGACTGAGGGAGAGCAGGGGCTGGGGGAAATGCAGGTCGGCGGCAGCGATCACCTGATCCCGGCTGACCAGCCTGCTGCCCACCACCTCCACCTGGGTCGGTCCCCGCAGGATCCAGCCCTGACGCAGCAGCCCGTAGCCCAGACCGGCTGAGATCAGGCTGAAAACCACCAGCCTCCAGAGATTGCGCCAGCGCTCAGCCCGCCGCTGCTGCCGCAGTTCCCGCCGGCGCTGAAACCCGGGGGGCAGCGGCGTACCGGCTGAGCCCGGAGTTTTGAGGGGCTGGCTCTCGCTCACAGTTCACAGCGCGAGCGCGCCATCAGTTCATCGATCCAGCGGCGGGCTCTCAGGGCATCGGCAAAGGGCAGATCCAGCTGCTGGCCCTCACCCACCAGGCGCAGCCGGCAGGCTCCCTGGCTCTCCTCGGTCAGGGGGGCTTCACCGGAGCCGAGGGAGAGCAACTCCACCAGTTCCAGATCCTTGATCAGGAACTCCCCTTCCGGCTGGAAGCAACCCGCCTCAAAGCGGCTCCAGCAGAGAATGCCGTCCCGCAGACGGGCGGCGCCGCAACCATCGAGCTTGGCCAGTTCAGCCCCCTCGGCCCACTGGCGGAACAGGGTCTGCCGGCGGCGTTCCAGCCAGCCCAGGGCGGCCAGCAACACGAACACCAGCAACAACGGCAGCCAGAGCAGGCCGTGGATCATGCCGTCGCACCTCCCAGGTGATCGCGTTGGTCGAAGGATTCTCTCGCCCCCAGCACCAGTTCGTGCACCAGGTCTTCGAGCGGCAACCCGCTGGCTTGCCACAGCATCGGATACATGCTCTGGCTGGTGAAACCAGGCAGGGTGTTGATCTCATTGAGCCAGAGACCACCGCCGCTCTCGTCGTAGAAGAAATCGACCCGCGACAGACCGGCGGCGGCCACGGCCCGGCAGGCGGCGATCGCCATGGAGCGGGCCTTCTGTGCCACCGCTGGCGGCACATCGGCCGGGATGACGGTGTGACTGAGACCCTCGCTGTATTTGGTCTCGTAGTCGTACCAGTCGGCATCGAAGCGGATTTCGCCGAGCACCGAGGCCCGCAGCTGCCGGACGCCGAGCACGGCGCATTCGAGCTCGCGGGCCCTGACCCCCTGCTCGACGACCAGGCGCGGATCGAGGGCCGCGGCGACCTGGAGACCCGCCAGCAGTTCGGCGCGATCTCGGGCCTTGCTGATCCCCACCGAGGATCCCAGGTTGGCTGGCTTGACGAAACAGGGATAGCCCAGGCGGCTTTCGATCCGCTCCAGCAGGGCCTCGGGGTCCGCCCGGAGGTCGCTCGCATCGAGGTTGAGATAGGGCACCTGGGGCAGGCCGGCAGCGGCGAAGGCCGCCTTCATCGCCTGCTTGTCCATACCCACCGCCGAGCCCAGCACCCCGGAGCCGACAAACGGCACCTGCATCAGCGTGAACAGGCCCTGGATCGTGCCGTCCTCCCCATTGGGGCCATGCAGCACCGGGAACCACACCTCCACCTCCAGAGCTCCTTCCGGCAGGCCCCGGAAGCCGGCAGGGACCGGCGCATCGGCGGGATCAGCAGGCGCGGACAGCTCAGGAACCGGGTCTCCGTCCAGCAGGCGCTGGGCCACTGCCGGCGGCCACCAGCGACCCCGCTGGTCGATATAGAAGCAGCTCACCCGATAGCGCTCGGCGTTGGCCCCCCGCTTCAGGCCCGCCAGCACCGTGGTGGCGGAGCGGATCGAGACCGCATGTTCGCCGGAGGCGCCCCCGAACACCAATCCGAGCTGGGTGGGCAGCAGGGTCATCGTCAGCTGGCCTGGAGGGACAAACGTATCAGTCCTGCGGCCGCTGACCAGGGTGCCGCAATCCCCCAGCCATCCAGGCAGGCCCGATGGTCTCAGGCGAGGCTGCCGCTGAGCGAGAAGGGACGCACCGCCTCAATGCGCACCTCCACCAGATCGCCTTGGGCGATCGCGCCGCCATCGGCGCGCCGGGCCGGGAAGAAGGTGAGGCGGTTGGTGCGGGTACGGCCCATCAACTGGTTGGCATCCTTGGGGTTCACCCCCTCCGCCAGGACCTGCTCGCAGCGACCCAGATAGCGGCCACTGCGCAGGCGGGCGATCCGTTCCACCAGGGCGTTGAGCTCCTGCAGACGCTCCACCTTGACGGTTTCCTCCAGCTGATCCGGCCAGCTGGCCGCTGGGGTGTTCGGCCGCGGCGAGTAGGCGGCGGTGTTGACCAGGTCAAAGCCGAGCGCCTCGATCAGATCGAGGGTGCGGCGGTACTGGGCGTCGGTTTCGCCCGGGAAGGCGACGATCACATCGGCGCTGATCGAGGCATCGGGCATCCGCTGGCGGATGCGGTCGATGATGCGTCGGTAGCGATCCACCGTGTAGCCCCGGGCCATGGCCCGCAGCACATCGTCGTCGCCGCTCTGGAAGGGAATGTGGAAGTGTTCGCACACCTTCGGCAGGTCGGCGCAGGCGTCGATCAGCCGCTCGGTGAAGTAGCGGGGATGGCTGGTGGCAAAGCGGATCCGCTCCAGTCCCTTGATCTCGTGGACGTGATGGAGCAGATCGGTGAACGTGTGGGCGCGGCGGCCCTCCGGGGTGATGCCGGGCAGATCGCGGCCGTAGGCGTCGATGTTCTGCCCCAGCAGGGTGATCTCGCGGAAGCCCCGCTCCACCAGGCCCTCCATTTCCAGGCGGATGGCCTCCGGCAGCCGCGATTGTTCCCGGCCCCTGACCGCCGGCACCACGCAGTAGGTGCAGCGCTCATTGCAGCCATAGATCACATTGACCCAGGCGCAGACCTGGGAGTCACGGCGGGCCGTGGTGATGTCCTCGAGGATGTGATTCTCGCCGGTGGCCACCACCTGCTGGCCGCTCTCCACCTGGGCCAGCAGCGTGTCGAGGCGGTTGGCGTGCTGGGGGCCCATCACCAGATCCAGTTCGGGCACGCGCCGCAGTAGCGCCTCCCCCTCCTGCTGCGCCACGCAGCCGGCCACCACCAGGGTGAGATGGGGGTTGGCGCGTTTGCGCTGAGCCTGGCGACCCAGGTAGCTATAGACCTTCTGTTCGGCGTTGTCGCGGATCGTGCAGGTGTTGTAGAGCACCAGATCAGCGCTGTGCTCGTCGCTGGCCGGGGTGTAGCCCATGGTTTCGAGGATTCCGGCCATGCGCTCGGAATCGGCCTTGTTCATCTGGCAGCCGAAGGTGGTGATCCAGTAACCGCCGCGCTCCGCGGTCCGCTCAGGCCGGGAGTGGGCGGGAAGGGCCCGAGCCCTGGCCTGGTCGGTCGCGGTCGCCGCCATCGCAACAGGTTCCGCCATCGCAGCAGTGTCCGCCATCGCACCAGTCTCCGGCATCGACGAGCGTCCTTGAGGTGTTGGACCCGTGTCAGCGGCCGGCCCGCCAGGGGCCGTTGCGGGCCGAGCTCACTCACGGGGGTCTCGATCAGCTCGGAGCCCAGCCTGAATCCAGTCATCCCTGTCGTCGGGCCAGGGATTCAGAGCCATCCTCAGCCCGCCTGCCGCGCCGCACGGCTGAAGCGGTCGCACTCCGCCGTGTCAGGGTGGTCGGATTTTCCTGGTTCAAGGGCCCGCTCCACCATGCACTGCCGTCTGCGCCGCTTCGCGCTCACCAAGGCCGTGCCTCTGACAATCAGCCGCGGCACGACGGCGGCGGTGGAGCATCTGCTGGTGAGCGTCGAGCATGGGGGCATCACCGGCCTCGGCGAGACCGGCGGCTTTGACAGCGGCCATCGCCGCTACGACAGCGAGTCCATCGCCGGCGAACTGGAGGCCCTGTTCCCGCGCTTGGCCGGCCTGGCTCCCCAGCCGCGCCAGGCCCTCGAACCGCTGCTGGCCGACCTGTCGCCTCCGGCGCGCTGCGGCCTTGATCTGGCCCTGCAGGACTGGTGGGGCAAGCGGCTGGGGCTGCCGCTGCATCAGCTCTGGGGACTGGACAGCGAGCGGGCGCTGCCCACCAGCGTCACCCTGGGGCTGGGCTCGGTGGAGGCGGTGCTGCAGCGACTCGAGCGCTGGTGGGCGCAGCTGCCGGCCCGTCGCATCAAGCTCAAGCTCGGCAGCCCGGAGGGTCTGGAGCATGACCGCAGGCTGGTGCAGGCGGTGGCCGCGGCCCTGGAGCGGCGGCGTCAGCAGTGGGGCGAGCCCCTGGAGCTGCAGGTGGACGCCAATGGCGGCTGGGACACCGCCGGGGCCCGCTCGATGCTGGGCTGGCTGGCGGAGCGGGATGTGGTGCTGGTGGAGCAACCCCTGCCGCCGCTGGAGGATCCCGAAGCCGACTGTGCCGCCTTCGCCGCCCTGGAGCTCGACTGCCCGATTCCGCTGGTGGCCGATGAGAGCTGCTGGAACCTCGCCGATGTCCTGCGTCTGGCCCCCTATGTGGACGGGGTCAACATCAAGTTGCTCAAGAGTGGCGGTCTGACGGAGGCCTTGCTGATGGTCGAGGCCGCCCGGCGCCTGGGACTGGGGGTGATGGTGGGCTGCTATTCGGACAGTGCCCTGCTCAATGGCGCCGCCGCCCAGCTGCTGCCGCTGATCCAGTGGCCCGATCTCGACAGCCACCTGAACCTGCTGGACGATCCCTTCGAGGGGCCGCGCCTGGAGGGGGATCAGCTGCGAGCCGGCCTGGCGCCGGGGCTGGGGGTTACGGCCAGGGAGGCCGCGGTTGAGCCGGAGCGATGCTGAGCGGCGACGCGCCGGTGGTGCTGCTGCAGCATCACGGCCTCGACAACCTCAGCGGCAAGACCGGCCTGACCCTGCTGCGCTACAGGCGCGGACCGATCCTGGCGGTGGTCGATCCGGACCATGCGGGCGCCTGTCTGCAAGAGATCACCGGCATTGAGCGCGCCGTGCCGATCGTGGCCTCGATGACCGATGCGCTGCCGCTGTTGCCGCCGCCACTGCCGCCGCCACTGCCGCCGAACGACGGTTCACCGCCGCCTGTGGCCATCGTCGGCCTGGCTCCGGCCGGGGGGCTGCTGCCCCAGGGCGTGAACGCCGATCTGAAGATCGCCCTGGCGGCGGGCCTCTGCCTGGCCAGCGGGCTGCACACCCGTCTGGGAGAGGATCCGGGACTGACGGCGCTGCTTCAACCCGATCGCTGGATCTGGGATCTGCGCCAGGAACCGGCCGATCTGGCGGTGGCCTCGGCCCAGGCGGCGAGCCTGCCGGGGCGGCGCTGGCTGGCGGTGGGATCGGACATGTCGGTGGGCAAGATGAGCGCCTGCCTGGAGCTGCAGTTGGCGGCCGCGATCCGCGGCCTCGATGCCCGCTTCGTCGGCACGGGCCAGGCCGGCATCCTGATCAGTGGCCAGGGGGTGGCGCTCGACGCGGTGCGGGTGGATTACGCCGCCGGAGCCGTGGAGCGGGCGGTGCTGGCGGCCGCCGAGGCGGCCGGACCGGACTCCCTGGTGCTGGTGGAGGGCCAAGGTTCCCTCTGTCATCCGGGTTCGACGGCCACCTTGCCGCTGCTGCGGGGCAGCCAGCCCACGGCGCTGCTACTGGTGCATCGCGCCGGCCAGAAGACGATCCGCAACCATCCCGACATCCCCCTGCCCGCCCTGGGCGACCTGATCACCACGATCGAGGCGATGGCGGCCCTGGCCCGACCCCACAGCGCCGGCCCCGGGGTCCGGCCTGGGCCGCCCCAGGTGCGGGCCATCGCCCTGAACACCGGCGATCTGGAGCCCGCCGCCGCGGCCGAAGCGATCGCCGCGACGGCCGCACTCACCGGCCTGCCCTGCCATGACCCGGTGCGGGCTGGCGGCGGCGAGCTGCTGGAGGCCCTGCTGGCGGCCGACGCCTGAGTCAGGCGGGTCCGGTCCGCGGTTCAGACAGCAGAGCGGGCCAGTTCAGTCGGCCAGGGCCGGGCCTGTCTGTCGCGGTGAGGCTGCGGCTCAGTGAGAGCAGCCACCTGGCCATGGGCCAGGCAGGCCGAAGCCAAAAGAAACCAAAAAACAACCCCGATGTCAGAAACATCGGGGCCAAAAGGGCGAGCGAGGGGACTCGAACCCCCGAATGGTGGCGCCACAAGCCACTGCCTTAACCACTTGGCGACGCCCGCCGCGTAAATGGGAACCTACAACATCGGCCGTCGGAGCGATCGAGGCGTTGCAGCGCGGCGGCGCCGCCAGGCTGAACCCACCTGGGGCCCGTCCGCATTGGCGGCTCCATCGCGACCCGAGCCTGGACCACCGGTTCACGCACCACTTCGGCATTGAGCTGCGGATCAGACCTGCATCAGCGCCCTTTCGGCGGTGGTTCTCACCCTTGCGGCTCGGTCCTGGCCGCTGAATCCATGGGCAAGTCTCTGCAGCGGCCCGCAGGCACAGGTCGGGTCCGAATCGGACGCCGGCCCGGTGATCGCGGCAGGTCGACGATTGTTTGCAAGTGTGGATCCAATCTTGCCGATCGGTGTTTGCCTCGCTCCAGCGTCCCCACCACCTCCACGCTGCTGGGTCTGCTGCTCACGGCCGGCGCTGCCGTCGGTCTGGCCGCCACCAACCCCGGCCCGGTCGAGTTCAAGGAGTTCGCCTCCGATCAGCTCACCCACCTGATCACCGAGGAGATCTGTCGGGAGGATGGGATGCCGATGCTGCTGCGCCTGGTGATCCGCGACTGCCCGGCCGTGGTCGCCTCCCAGCGCCAGGTCCTGGGCCAGCTCGCCCTGGAGCACTCCCGCCGCCGCAACCTGGGCCTGTTCAGCCTGTATGTGACCGAACTGGGCGGGCAGCGGATCCTGCCCAACTGGACCCTGCCCCGCTACCACGCCCTGACCCTGGCCGCTGCCGGTCGCTTCCTGCTGCTGCACAGCGGCCAGGACAATGAACCCAGTCGCAACGAAAGGCTCTGAACACCGACCGCCGACGCAGGGAGCCCACCCTTGAACGGGCCTGAGCTCCTGCCGCCGCTACGGCTGCCGCGGGCCCTGCTGGATCCCCGGCTTCAGGACCTGGGCCCCAGTGATGACGACGGACTGGTGGCGGTGCGACTGGAGCACCAGGAGGGCCGGATCAGCGCCATCCGCCCCTGGCCCGATCCGGGGCCGTCAGCTCCGCAGCGCCTGGCTGCCGCCGCTCTGCCGCTGGCGATCACCCCGCCGGTGGAGCCCCATGCCCATCTCGACAAGCCCTTCACCGCCGCGGCCTTTCCCAATCGGGAGGGCACCGTGGCCGGGGCCTTCGCCGCCAACATCGCCGAGGCGCAGAGCCGCGATCTGGAGGCCGTCCTGGCCCGCGCCGACCAGGGGCTGGAGCTGGCCTGGAGCCACGGGCTGCGCGCCATTCGCAGCCACATCGACAGCCTGGGGGTCGCCGCCTCCCCGAGCTGGGAGGCGCTGCTGAGCCTGCGTCAGCGCTGGGCGGGGCGTCTGGAGCTGCAGCTGGTGGCGATGGTGCCGGTCCAGCACTGGCTGAGCCCCGAAGGCGAGCAGCTGGCCCGGCGGGTGGCCGCCGCCGCCGGGGTTCTGGGCGGGGTGATCGGACCGCCATTCGCCAGCCGCCGCCGCGATCGCGATGGCCTGGAGGCGCTGCTGCGGCTGGCGGACCGGCTGGGCTGCGCCGTGGATCTGCACATCGATGAGGGCAGCAGCGATCCCGGCCGGGGCGTGGCCATGGTCAGCCGCCTGCTGCTCGAGCAGCGCAGCGCCGTGCCCCTGGTCTGCAGCCACGCCAGCAGCATGGCCCTGCTGGCCGATCGGCCCTGCCAGCGCCTCTGCGAGGCGATCGCCGACGCCGGCATCGGCGTGGTCGCGCTGCCCACCACCAACCTCTGGCTGCTCGGCCGGCGGGCGGATCACACGCCTGTGCAGCGCATTCAGGCGCCGATCCGCCAGCTGCAGCGGGCCGGGGTCGAGGTGGCCCTTGGCGGCGACAACGTGCAGGATCCCTGGTATCCGGGTGGCGCCTTCGATCCGATCGAACTGCTGCGGCTGGCGGCCCTGATCAGCCATGTGGTGCCGTGGCAGCGGCAGGGTCTCGCCCCCTTCAGCACCGTTCCCTCGCGCTTGCTGGGCCTGGACTGGGATGGGGTGTTGCGGGTCGGCGCGCCCGCCGATCTGCTGGTGCTCGGAGCCGGCTCCTGGCAGCAGCTGCTGGCCCAGGCTCCCCAGCGGCGGCTGCTGAGGGGCGGGCAATGGCAGCCGCCGCCAGCGGCGGAAAGCCCCTCCCCCCTGCTCTCCTGCCTGCCGCGCTGACCATGACGACCCTCTCCCAGCTGCCCGATCTGCCCCCAGCTCCGCCGGCGCCGTGCATCGACGCGCTGGCGGCGGAGCTGGCGGAGCTCAGGCCGATCCGGCAGGCGGCCGAGCTGGAGCGGCTGTCGAAGGATTTCTATGCGTACTCCCCCGTGCTCAGCCCCCTGCTGGCGGATCGCCGTGCCCAGCTGGCGGTGAGGGTCGAGCGACCCGAGCAGGTGCGTCTGGTGGCCTCCGCCTGCGCCCGTCTCGGCGTGCCCCTGACCCTGCGTGGCGCCGGCACCGGCAATTACGGCCAGTGTGTGCCGTTGCAGGGGGGACTGGTGCTGGATCTCACCGGCCTGCGGCGGCTGCGCAGCCTCGACCCGGACAGCGGCGAGATCGTCGCCGAGGCCGGCTGTCTGCTGGCTGATCTCGATCGCCGGCTGGCGCCCCACGGCCGGGCGCTACGACTGGCCCCGAGCACGTATCGCACGGCCAGCCTGGGGGGCTTCATCGCCGGTGGGGCCGGCGGCATCGGCTCGCTGCGCTGGGGGTTCCTGCGCGATCCGGGCAACCTGCTCGGCCTGGAGGTGATGACGGTGGAACCCGAGCCGCGGCTGCTGCAGCTCGATGCCGCCGCCAGTGAACCGCTGAACCATGCCTATGGCACCAACGGCATCCTCATGGCCCTACGGCTGCCCACCTGCGCGGCCGCGCCCTGGCAGCAGCTGGTGCTGGGCTTCAAAGACTGGCACCAGGCCCTGGCGGCGCTGCAGGGGCTGGCGGACAGCGCCCTGCTGCTGAACAACGTGGCGCTGCTGGAGGCGCCGGTGGCGGCGGCGATGCCCTGGCCCGCCGGCTGCCCTGCAGGTGGTGGCGGCGAGCATCGGCTGCTGTTGCTGGCCTCGGCGGAAAGCCTGGAGAGCCTCCCCGAGCTGCTGAGCGCCTGGGGCGGTGAACTGCGTTGGCAGGAGGCCCAGGCGGCGAGCCGGGGGCTGCCGCTGCGGGAGCTCTGCTGGAACCACACCACCCTGCACTGGCGCGGCCCGCGGCCCGACTGGACCTATCTGCAACTGCTGCTGCCCCACGATCCACGGCCGCTGCTGGCGGCGCTGCGGCAGCGCTGGGGGGAGGACCTGCTGTGGCATCTGGAGGCGGTGCGGCAGCACGGCGAGGTGCGGCTGTCGGCGCTGCCCCTGCTGCGGTACCAGGGCCCCGACGCCCTGGCGGCGCTGATCGGCCAGTGCCGGGATCTCGGCGCCCTGGTGTTCGACCCCCACCAGGTCACGGTGGAGGAGGGGGGCCTGGGCGGCATCGATCCCGCCCAGGTGGCGGCCAAGGCTCAGTACGACCCGGGCGGCCTGCTCAACCCGGGCAAACTGCGGGGCTGGCTGGAGCGAGTGGCCAACGCCAACGCCAGGACCGGCGGACAGGACAACGCGGCGCCGGGCTGAGCCCCCGGGCATCCGCCTCAGCCGCAGCCCAGGCTGAGGCGGGTATCGACGCCGGTGACCGGGTTGGTGCCACTGGCATCGCGGCAGAGGGAGCGCTGATCGGTGCGATCGAGCAGGGCCTCGCTGAAGTCGGCGTCGGTGACGGTCGCCCCCCGGAAGCTGCTGCCGGACGCGATCACGCCCCGCAGCACGGCGCCGCTGAAATCGGCGCCGCTGAAGTCGACCTTGTCCATCAGCACGTCGCTGAGATCGGCGCCGCGGAAATCCGCTTCCGGGAAGGCCGCCTGGGTGAGGATCGCCCCGTGCAGGTCGGCGCCGGCGAAGTGGGCCCGCCGCCCCTGGGCGCCGGCAAACGAGGTGTTGGCCAGGTTCTGGCCGCTGAAGTCCTGCTCGTTCTGATTGGTGAGCGTGTAGTCGATGCCGCTGAACTCGGCCCAGGCCGGAGCGAGCGGAGCGGCGAGCAACAGCAGGGCCAGCACCAGGCCCAGCAGAAGCTGTCGCAGAGCTGCGGCGGACGCGGGCGGCGATGGAATCGGGGCGTGGGCCATGGCTGGGTGATCGGGGGTGTAATCCCATCGTTGCGCCCGGGGCCGCCGCCTGCCCCAGCGCAACCTCCCCATGCCGAGGTGGAACCCCGGCCTCAGCCGGGTTCAGGCGGATCCAGCAGGGGGATCAGGGCACCCAGCAGATGCAGGGAGCCGCTCACCACCGGCAGGGCTTCGGCCGCCGTGACCCAGTCCAGCCCCGCCGCCAGATCGGGGCAGGCTTCAATGCGGCCGGCCAGACATGGACGCTCCGCCAGCAGCTCGTCGGCGCTCCAGCTGCGGTGATCGGGAATGGCCACGACGCCCAGCGCATCCCCCGCAGCCAGCAGGGCATCGAGCAGCTCCGGGGCCTGCTTGTGGCGCTGAATCCCCAGCAGCCAGCGGCGCCCCTGCTGGCGGTCGAACTCCTGGCGCAGGGCTGCCGCCGCCGGCGGATTGTGGGCACCGTCGAGCAGCAGCTCGCGGCCCCGCCAGCGGCGGCGCTCCAGGCGGCCGGGCCAGCGGGCGGCGGCCAGGCCGTGGTCGATGGCGGTGGCGTCCACGGGCCAGCCCCGCCCCGCCAGCGCCTGGGCCATGGCCTGCGCCACGGCGGCGTTGCTGCGCTGCCAGCGGCCGGCCAGTCCCAGAAGCGGGCCGCCTTGCTCCGGGGCCGCCAGGGGTTCGAGCCAGCGCAGCTCACACGCTCGCCGGCGGGCCTCAGCGTTGAGCACGGCGGCCACCTCGGGATGCTGGGGGGCGCTGAACGCCAGGCTGCCTGGCCCCATCACGGCCGCCTTCTCGTGGGCGATCGCCGTCAGGGTGGAGCCCAGGTGCTCGCGATGGTCGAGGCCGATGCTGCCGAAACCGAGCAGGGAGCGCTGCGGATGGGCCGTGGTGGCATCGAGGCGTCCCCCGAGGCCCACCTCCAGAATCACCAGATCGGGCGCCTCGGTGGCGAAGCGATCAAAGGCGGCGGCGGTCAGCAGCTCGAAGGGGGTGAGCTGGTGGCGGCAGCCGATCGGCTGCCAGCGGGCCAGATCGGCGCGCAGCTGGTCGGGACTGATCCAGGCATCATCGAGCTGGATGCGCTCACACCAGCTGACCAGATGGGGGGAGCGGTAGCTGGCGCAGCGCAGATCGGCGGCCCGCAGGATCGCGTGCAGCATCGTGCAGATCGAGCCCTTGCCATTGGTGCCGGCCACCTGCACGGCGGCGAAGCGGCGCTCGGGATGGCCGCCGTCGCCCAGGGCCGCCTGCAGTCGCGCCAGGCCCAGATCGACGCCGCGCCGGGCGAATGGCTCCAGCAGGTCGTCGAGATCAACGGGGGCCGGCAGGCCGAGGGCGATGGGCTGACCCGCCGGCTCCCGCTCGCCTGGCACCGGGCCCGAAGCCGCGGCGACAGGTGGCGGTGTCCGTGCTGAGTCGTCGCAGACCGGAGCGGACACCTCAGGACAGGCTGATCAGGGCCTGCTCCAGGCGCTGGATCAGCTTGCGCAGATGGCGCGGCCGGATCACCAGGGGGGGCACGATGCGCACCACCCGCGGACCGGCGGGCACCAGCAGCAGTCCCTGTGCCATCGCCGCCTTGACCAGGTCCGGGGCCGTCGGGCCGTGCTCGGCCAGCACCACGCCCTGCAGCAGGCCCCAGCCGCGCACCTCGGTGATCGCGCCGGGATGGCGAGCGGCCAGCTCGCTGAGCTGATCGGTGAGCAGGCGCTCCATGGCCTGGACGTGGGACAGCAGCTGACGGCGCTCGATTTCGGCGATCACCGTCAGAGCGGCGCGGCAGACGAAGGGATTGCCGCCGAAGGTGCTGGCGTGCTCGCCCGGCTGAAAATGATCCACGGCCGCCTTCACCGCCAGAGCGCCGATGGGAATGCCGCCGCCCAGGCCCTTGGCCATGGTGAAGGCATCGGGTTCGACGCCGAGGCGCTCGTGACCCCACCAGTGGCCGCTGCGGCCGACGCCGATCTGCACCTCGTCGAAGATCAGCAGAATCTGCTTCTGATCACAGAGTTCCCGCACGCGGCGGAAGAAGGCCGGATCGCCGGGGATCACCCCGCCCTCCCCCTGGATCGGTTCGAGCAGGACGGCGGCCACCCGCGGTCCCTCGGCCTCGCAGTCGGCCAGCAGCGCCTCGAAGGCACCGGTGTCGTTGTAGGGGAAGTAGCGGAAGCCCTCCACCATCGGCTCGAAGCCCTGGTGGTACTTGGGCTGACCCGTGGCCGTGACCGCGGCCAGGGTGCGGCCGTGGAAGCTGGCCTGGGCGGAGAGGATCAGGGGGCGGGCGATGCCGCGCACCGTGTGGCCGTGCTTGCGGGCCAGCTTGATGGCGGCCTCATTGGCCTCGGCGCCGGAGTTGCAGAAAAAGACCGCATCGGCGGCGCTGCGCTGGCAGATGGCCCGGGCCAGGGCTTCCTGCTCCGGAATCCGGTAGAGGTTGGAGACGTGCTGGAGTTTGCCGAGCTGGCGGCACAGAGCCCGGCGCAGCACCGAATCGCTGTGGCCCAGGGTGCAGACGGCGATGCCGGCCACCGCGTCGAGGTAGCGGCGGCCCTTGCTGTCGTACAGCCAGACCCCCTTGCCCCGCACCAGCTCCAGCGGATAGCGGGCATAGGTGCCCATCACCGCTGAAGCATCGGGACTGGTCAGGGCGGCGGACACCTTGGATCAGGCAGAGAGAAAAGGCGAAAAGGCAACACCTCTGGGGTGCCGCACAGGACTCCGAAGAGTGGATGGGAGCGGTGGGACTCGAACCCACATGCCCGAAGGCGCTCGATTTTGAGTCGAGTCCGTCTACCAGTTCCGGCACGCTCCCGCGTAGGGGGATAGTAGGCCCCGACTGGGCTGGAGGGGCCGGCCTCGATCGGCCCCGACCGGCCTCAAGCCGCCATCGGCAGGCTGGCGGGTTCGTCGTGGAGACGCCGGATCTCGGCGCCGACGGCGTTGAGCTTGCCTTCGAGATCGGCGTAGCCGCGATCGAGGAACTCCAGGCCACGCACGGTGGTGGTGCCCTGGGCGGCGAGGCCGGCCAGCACCATGGCGGCCGAGGCGCGCAGGTCGGTGCCGTGGACTGGGGCGCCGCTGAGGCGGGCCACCCCTTCAATGAAGGCGGTGTTGCCCTGCATGCGGATCGAAGCGCCCATGCGCTGCAGCTCAGCGACGTGCTGAAGGCGGTTCTCGAAGATGTTCTCCACGATCATGCTGTTGCCTTCGGCGGTGGCCAGCAGGCTCATGAAGGGCGCCTGCAGGTCGGTGGGGAAGCCGGGGAAAGGCTGGGTACGCAGGTCGACGGCGGTGATGCGCTGGGCGTCGATCACGACGCCGAGACCGTCCTGCTCAATGCGGCAGCCCGCCTCTTCGAGCTTGGTCAGCACCGCGCCGAGATGCTCGGGCACCACGGGGGAGACCCGCAGCAGCGAACGGGTGATGGCGGCGGCCAGCAGGAAGGTGCCGGCTTCGATGCGGTCGGGGATGACGGCGTAGTCAGCGCCATGCAGGCGCTCGACACCGACGATCGTGATCGTGGGGCTGCCGGCACCGCGGATCTTGGCCCCCATGGCGATCAGCAGCCTGGCCAGGTCGATCACCTCGGGCTCCTGGGCCGCGTTGTCAATGGTGGTCTCACCGTCGGCCAGGGCTGCCGCCATCATCAGCGTCTCGGTGGCTCCGACGCTGGGGCAGTCGAGGTGGATGTGGCCGCCGCTGAGGCGATGGCCGCGGCCGGGCACGACGGCGGTGACGACACCGTGTTCGATCGTGACCTGGGCGCCGAGGGCCTTCAGCCCCTTGACATGTTCGACCACGGGGCGGGAGCCGATCTGGCAGCCACCCGGCAGGGGCACCTGGGCCATGCCCATGCGGGCCACCAGGGGACCGATGCAGAAGAAACTGGCCCGCAGGCTGTTGACCAGCTCATAGGGAGGTGCGGCCTTGGTGAGGTGATCGCCGTTGAGCTCGATGCTGTCGCCGCTGCGCTTCACGACAACGCCGAGGGCACCGAGAATCTCACCCATGCCGGCGATGTCGGTGAGCGGTGGCACGTTGCGCAGCCGCAGGGTGTCGCGGGTGAGCAGGCAGGCCGCCATCAGCACCAGAGCGGAGTTCTTGGCGCCACTGACCCGGATCTCACCGGCGAGCGGGCGGCCACCCAGGATTTCGAGTCGGGGCTGGCCGAGGGAGGCTGCCGGAGCCATGTCGACCAGAGAAAGGTTGGCAGAGATTTTGGCGGGCCCGGGGACGGCGGTACTGGTCATGGTTCGGCTGTCCGCACGGGTCTTGAGGTCTCGGGATCTTGACAATGAATTGTGACATCGTCCAGATGGCCGCCGCTCAAACTGGCTTGCCCTGACAGCGACCTGATTGTGGCCGCTGTCAGGGCAGCGGAAGGCCGCGGCGGCGGGCCGATCAGCCGGCGGCGCTGCTGGGGTGACCACGATGTTTTATGGTGATCGGGTCGCCGCGGTTTTCGCAGCGGCGTTACGCCCGCGGATGTGGCGGAATTGGTAGACGCGCTAGTTTCAGGTACTAGTGGCAGCAATGTCGTGGGAGTTCAAGTCTCCCCATCCGCATCACCCATCACATGATCGTTCTCAAGATCACCAACGCCTCCGAGTTCATGGCGGCCAAGGTGGGCAAATTTCTCGAGAGCCTTACGCCTGATGCCTTCGACCAGACCACGGTTGAAGATATTTTGATGCGCAAGTTGATTGAAAACCTTCAGGCCCAGGGACTGGAAGGTGAGGTGGCTTCCGTGCGGGGCCTGGATCTCAAGGACAAGGAGCTGATCCTTCAGGACAAGCTGCATGTCCGCAACCAGCAGAACTTCTGACTCCGACCCGATCAGCAGCCGCCGCAATCCCCTGGTGGGTCGGCTGCGCGATCTGCATGAACCCCGCGGTCGCAGAGAGCAACAGCGCCTGCTGCTGGAGGGCACGCACCTGCTGCAGGAGGCGCTGCGGTTGCGGCTGAATCTGGAGCTGGTGCTGGCCACGCCCGAGTGGCTCAGCCGCCACCGTTCGCTGCTGGCGGCCCTGCCTTCTGCCACCCGGCTGCAGCCGGTCACGGCCGAGGTGCTGATGGCGGTGGCCACCACCCGCAGCCCCGATGGCGTGGTGGCCACCGCCGAGCCCCCGAGCCTGACAATCAGCCCGAACCCGGGCTTCGTGCTGGCTCTGGATCGGCTGCAGGATCCGGGCAATCTCGGCACCTTGCTGCGCACGGCCCTGGCCGCCGGCGTCGAGCAGGTGTGGCTGGCCGATGGCGCCGATCCCCACGCCCCCAAGGTGCTGCGCTCCTCCAGTGGCGCGGCCCTGGCCCTGCCGGTGGAACGGCTCAATCAGCAAGGTCTGCGGCAGCGGCTGGAGGCAGCCGGCGCGGTCGGTCTGCAGCGGCTGGCCACCCGGGCGGGGGCGGGCCAGCCCTACTGGGAGCTGGACTGGTGCCAGCCCACCGTGCTGCTGCTGGGCAATGAGGGGGCGGGTCTGGCGGCGGAGCTGGCCGCTCTGGCCGATCGCTGCGTGACCATTCCCCATAGCCAGGCGGTGGAATCCCTGAACGTGGCGGTGGCGGCGGCCCCATTGCTGCTGGAGCGCTGGCGCCAGCGTCAGGGCGGCGGCGTGGCGGCGCCGGCCACCTGAGGGGGGAGAATGCCCGTCAATAAGCGCAGCAGCTCCCGGTGACCGCAGCTCCTGGTTCCTTTGATTTCGACGTGATCGTCATCGGCGCCGGCTATGGCGGTTTCGACGCCGCCAAACACGCGGCGGACCACGGTCTGAAGGTGGCGATCGTCGAATCCCGCGACATGGGCGGCACCTGTGTCAACCGGGGCTGCGTGCCCTCCAAGGCCCTGCTGGCGGCCAGCGGCCGGGTGCGGGAGCTGGCCGACGCCGAGCACCTCAAGGGCTTCGGCATCCATGCGGCGCCGGTGCGCTTCGAGCGCCAGAAGATCGCCGATCACGCCGCCCAGCTGGTGGCGACGATCCGCACCAACCTCACCAAGACGCTGGAGCGCTGCGGCGCCACGATCCTGCGGGGCAAGGGCCGGCTCGAGGGCCCGCAGCGGGTGGCGGTGCGCGAGACCAGCGGGGTGGAGCGGGTCTATGGCGCCCGGGAGGTGATCATCGCCACCGGCTCCGATCCGTTCGTGCCCCCCGGCATCGAGACCGACGGCCGCACCGTGTTCACCAGTGACGAGGCGATCAACCTGGAGTGGCTGCCCCGTTGGATCACGATCATCGGCAGCGGCTACATCGGCCTGGAGTTCGCCGATGTGTACACCGCCCTGGGCTGTGAGGTGACGATGATCGAAGCCCTCGATCGGGTGATGCCCACCTTCGATCCCGACATCGCCAAGCTGGCGGCCCGCAACCTGATCGACGGCCGGGAGATCGACGCCCGCGCCGGCGTGCTGGCGAAGACGATCACCCCGGGTTGCCCGGTGCTGATCGAGCTGGTGGACATGAAAACCCGCGAGCCGGTGGAGACCCTGGAGGTGGATGCGGTGCTGGTGGCCACCGGCCGGGTGCCGGTGAGCAAGGATCTCAATCTCGCCTCGGTCGGGGTGGAGACCAATCGCGGCTTCATTCCCGTCGACGACACGATGCGGGTGCTGTCCAGCAACGAAGCCGGGGCGCCTGCGGTGCCCCATCTGTGGGCTGTGGGCGACGTGACCGGCAAGATGATGCTGGCCCACACCGCTGCCGCCCAGGGGGCCGTGGCCGTGGACAACATCCTGGGCCATCCGCGCCGCATCGATTACCGCTCGATTCCGGCCGCCACCTTCACCCATCCGGAAATCAGCTCGGTGGGCCTGAGTGAGGCCGACGCCCGGGAGCTGGCGGCCGGCGAAGGCTTCGAGCTCGGCTCGGTGCGCAGCTATTTCAAGGCCAACTCCAAGGCGCTGGCGGAACTGGAGAGCGACGGCCTGATGAAGCTGCTGTTCCGCAAGGACACCGGCGAGGTGCTGGGGGCCCACATCTACGGATTGCATGCGGCCGACCTGATCCAGGAGGTGGCCAACGCCGTGGCCCGGCGCCAGAGCGTCCAGCAGCTGGCCAACGAGGTGCACACCCATCCCACCCTCAGCGAGGTGGTGGAAGTGGCCTACAAGCAGGCCGCTATGGCGATCGCGCCCGTGGGGGCCTGAGATGGAGATCCGTCGCCGGCCGCCCAACCCCTCGGTGAAGGTGGTTCACCTTGAATTCGGCATTCCTCACCCGGAGGAAAAGCCGCGCCACATCCTCGAGGAGATCGTCTGGGCCAAGGATCGCGAGGTGGCCAGCGCCCGTGAGCGGGTGCCGCTGCAGAAGCTCCAGAGCCAGGTGGCGGAACTGCCGCCGCCGCGGGATTTCGTCGCGGCCCTCAAGGCCAGCTGCCGCAAGCCGGCGGTGATCGC
This sequence comes from Cyanobium sp., assembly GCA_049282435.1. Classification (GTDB taxonomy): domain Bacteria; phylum Cyanobacteriota; class Cyanobacteriia; order PCC-6307; family Cyanobiaceae; genus Cyanobium. Next base: position 34,452 of record JBAPUA010000041.1, read on the forward strand.
CGAAATCAAGAAGGCCAGCCCCAGCAAGGGGGTGATCCGCGAGGACTTCGATCCGGTGGCGATCGCCCGGGGCTATGCCAAAGGTGGCGCCAGCTGCCTGTCGGTGCTCACCGACAAGACCTTCTTCCAGGGGGGCTTCGAGGTGCTGGTGGAGGTGCGCCAGGCGGTGGAGCTGCCGCTGCTGTGCAAGGACTTCATCCTGTCCCCCTATCAGCTATATCAGGCCCGGGCCGCCGGCGCCGATGCGGTCCTGCTGATCGCGGCGATCCTGACCGATGTGGATCTGGCCTATCTGCTCAAGGTGGCCCGCAACCTGGCTCTGGCGGTGCTGGTGGAGGTGCACGACGAGGCCGAACTGGAGCGGGTCCTGGCCCTGGAGGGGGTGTCCCTGATCGGCATCAACAATCGCGATCTGAGCAGCTTTGAGGTCGATCTGGCCACCACTGAGCGGCTGATGGCGCGCTACGGCGACCGGATCCAGGCGAAGGGCTGTCTGCTGGTGAGCGAATCGGGCCTGTTCAGCCGCGACGATCTGGATCGCGTCATGCAGGCGGGTGCCGATGCGGTGCTGGTGGGTGAAGCGCTGATGCGCCAGGACGACGTGACGGCGGCTCTGGAGACGTTGATCGGGGGCTGAGGGCCAAGGCCCGGTGGCGGTGGCAGTGGCGGTGGCGGTGGCGGTGGCTGCCGTTAGCCCCCTTAGGGCTGATCTGCAACGACGACCACAACCCAGCCAGGCTCTAGCCATAGCGGCGCCAGAACAGCCGCGACGGCGAACTGCTGCTGCACGACTGGCTCGCCGCTGCCGAGAGTCTCCCCTTCCTCCAGCGAAGCTGCGCTGGTCTGTCTCGGGCACGCCTGGCCCAGCGTGCAAGCCCGAGACCGTGACGGCCGGTACTCAAGACCGGGCCGATGGCCAGCGACAAAAAAGCCCCGCCGCGGCAAGCGCAACAGGGCCCTGGGGGGACGAGGGGTGACGCCGCCACCCCGTTCGCAAAGGTGCTTCAGACCTTGCGGCTGTAGAACTCCACCACCAGCAGTTCGTTGATTTCGAGAGCGACCCATTCGCGCTCGATCTTGCCAGTGACCTTGGCGGTCATCTTGGCCTTGTCGAACTCCAGGTGGGGCGGCACGTTGGCCAGACCCGGGAAGGCGAGGTTGGCTTCGGCGAGCAGCTTGCTGGCCTTGCGCTCGCGGATCGCCACCACATCACCGGCCTTGCACTGGAAGGAGGGGATGTCGACCACCCGGCCGTTGACGGTGACGTGGCCGTGGTTGACCAGCTGACGGGCGCCGGGAACCGTGGGCCCGAAGCCCAGGCGGAAGCAGACGTTGTCGAGCCTGTTTTCGAGAAGCTTGAGCAGGTTGGTGCCGGTGGAACCCTCCTGGGC
>JBAPUA010000042.1:0-7635 GCA_049282435.1 Cyanobium sp.
GTCCCAGTTCAGCCCCCTCAACCTGGCGGAGCAGGTGGCTGTCGTCTATGCCGGCGTCAAGGGTCTGATTGACGAGGTGCCGGTCGATCAGGTCGTGCTGTTCGCCCGCGAACTGCGGGAGTACCTCAAGAACAGCAAGCCCGAGTTCATCACCAAGGTGATGAGCGAGAAGCAGCTCGGCGACGAAGCCGAAGCGATGCTCAAGGATGCCATCAAGGAGGTCACCTCCTCGATGCTCGCGGCAGCCTGAGGACCCTGAGACATGGCCAATCTCAAGGACATCCGCGACCGCATCAGTTCGGTCAAGAACACCCGCAAGATCACCGAGGCCATGCGCCTGGTGGCGGCCGCCAAGGTGCGCCGCGCCCAGGAGCAGGTGCTGCGCAGCCGCCCCTTCGCCGATCGCCTTGCCCGGGTGCTGCAGAACCTGCAGACCCGCATGGGCTTCGAGGGGGCCGACGCCCCCCTGCTGTCCCAGCGGGAGGTGGGCACGATCACCCTGTTGTCGGTGACCGGCGACCGCGGACTCTGCGGTGGCTACAACGCCAACATCATCAAGCGCACTGAGCAGCGCTTCGCCGAGCTCAAGGCCCAGGGCTACGAGGTGGATCTGGTGCTGATGGGTCGCAAGGCGATCACCTACTTCCAGAACCGGGCCTCGATCTACAAGATCCGCGCCACCTTCACGGGCCTGGAGCAGGTGCCCACCGCCGATGAGGCCAACGGCATCGCCAACGAGGTGCTGGCCGAGTTTCTCTCCGGCAGCACCGACCGGGTCGAGATCATCTTCACCAAGTTCATCAACCTGGTGAGCTCCCAGCCGGTGGTCCAGACGCTGCTGCCCCTGGATCCCCAGGGCATCGCCGTGGCCGAGGACGAAATCTTCCGCCTGATCACCCGCGAGGGTCGGCTGGGCGTGGAGGTGGGCAAGGTGGAGAACACCCAGGCGCCGCTGCAGTCCGATTTCGTGTTCGAGCAGAACCCGGATCAGCTGCTCAATGCGCTGCTGCCCCTGTATCTGTCCAACCAGCTGCTGCGCTCCCTGCAGGAGGCCGCCGCCAGCGAACTGGCCAGCCGGATGACGGCGATGAACAACGCCAGCGACAACGCCAAGGCCCTGGCCAAGTCGTTGACCCTGGACTACAACAAGGCCCGCCAGGCGGCGATCACCCAGGAGATTCTGGAAGTGGTGGGTGGCGCTTCCGCCATGGTCTGAGGTTCGGGTCACTCCCTGAGGCTCGGATCACTTCCTGAGCATCGATCCACTCCAGCCGGTCCTGCGGGGCCGGCTTTTTGCTGGTGTTCCGTGGCCGCTGCGGCCCGGGTCGCGCGGAGCCGATCCAACCTGCCTGGGGCTCCAGATCCTCCGCCCGGGGACCGGAGCGGATTGGCTGTGGCTTGGGCGCAGAATCCTGTAGAGCTGGCCGCCGCTGGGGCGCCGGCGGTTGTGGGTTCCGATCGACTTGAGGGCTTGCGGAGATGGTTTGGATGGCAGGGCAACAGTCGGGCGCCGATGCCGAGTCGCTGCGCGCCGGTCAGCTGCGGATCACGCCGCTGTTCCCGCTGGCTCTGGGCCTGGTGCAGCTGGCGAGCGATCCCCTCGACACGGCTTTGCAGATGCAGGCGATCCGCCAGCTGCAGCAAGACGAGGATTCCAATCCGGACCCCGGCTGCGCCTGGACCGGGGATCTCAATGGCGTCTGGCAGCTGCAGCGTCATCCGACCTTTGAACCCCTGATCGAGACCCTGGCGGGCCATGCCGGCGCCTACCTGGAAGGGCTGGGTTTCGAGCGCAGCCGGGTGGCGCTGCACCTCCAGCGCTGCTGGCCGGTGGTGAGTGAGCTGGGCCAGGTGGTGGGGCGGCACCACCATCCCAACGCCCATCTCAGCGCTGTGTATTACCTCAACGGCGACGGCAGCGGCCGCAGCGGCTGCCTGCGTTTTTTCCCGCCTCGCCAGCCCAATGAGCTGGTGCCGGGTCTGGCTGTCGGCCATGACGGCCCGATTCGCGGCGAGCGGCCGGCGGCGGGCCAGTGGAATGCCCCCTGGTTTGACCTGGCGCCGCGGGCGGGGCTGCTGGTGCTGTTTCCGGCCAGCGTGGATCACGCCGTGCTGGAGAACGAGGACCCCGACGACAGCCGCTTTTCGATCAGCCTGGATCTGGTGCTCACCGCCCCGAAAGGTGAAGGGGGTGCTGCAGCGGAGTATCTGGCGCCCCATCCGGGGGAGTGGCAGGAGGTGACTGGATAACCCAAGGCTGCCGCCAAGGTGCCTGGAGCTCAGGGCGGCGAATCCCCCAGCCAATGGGTGTCTTGCCGCAACGCCTGGGCAAGCTTCTGGTTCCACTGGGGCAGGGTGAGCCACTCATTGAGGCCGTAAACCAAAAGGTCGCAGGCCAGAGGCAGTGCGCTGGTGTCCCAACGGCGCAGCCGTTGCCAGATCGGATCGTCGCAGTGCCGCAGAACCAGGAGTAGGTCGAGGTCGCTGCCCACGCCGGCGGTACCGCGGCCGTAGGAGCCAAACACGCCCACGGCCAACAGGTCGGAATGGAGAAGCTTTTGCGTAGCGGCCCAGCACTCCGCCCGCTCCATCACCTCAGCGGCGGCTGGCCAGCGCAACACGGATCCACTCGGTGATGGCACGGGCATGGACAAGGGCTTGCTCACTCTGCAGTCTGCCGAAATGTTCCCCGGGCGTGCCTTCCGGGTAGCTGTCGGGGTATCGGGTGGGGATGTAGAAGCCATCCAGCAGCCGCAGCCGGTCTTCGATCTCCTCAGGGGGTGGGCAAGGCCAGTCCTGCTGCGGCAGCACCGACCACAGCCGGGTGAGGGTGTGCCCCCAGGCCTGCTGACCCAGCGCCAAATTCAGACCCTTGAGAGCCTTCTCCACAGCCTGATGGGCCGCGAAACAGGCCCATTCGTGGCGAGCGGCCTGCATGGACTGCTCCGCCTGCTCCAGATCTCGCAGGGCCTGATCCACCCAGTCCGCTGATCGATCGGCCATGGACAGTGCACCGCTTGCTGAAAATCTAGGGGTGCAAACAGATAACCATCCAACTGCCCAGACCTGCTGCAGATCGATCAACAGCCCTGGAAACAGGTGAGACCGCCCGCTACTCCAGGATCAGCAGCCAGCCCTGGCGGAGGCCTACGTCGCTGGGGCTGGCCACTGCGCCACACCGCCAGCTGCCGTTCAACGCAGAGGTTGCTGTTGCGGGCCCCTGTTTCGCCCCAGGCTGGCGGTGAGGGTTTGGGGCAGGCTGAGGGGCTGGGCAGGGCGAGCATGGGCCCGGCAGCGCAAGCTGGCCTAAGTTGGCGTGATGGCGGCTTACCCCTGGCTGAACCAGCTCTGCCGGCACGGTGCCACCGGCTTGAGCGGGGTGGGTTTGGCACTGCTGTTCGCCCCCGCCCTGCAGGCCAGCCCGAGCGCGACGATCACCGCCTCCGGCACGGTGCCCGAGACCGCCTCAGTGGAGGTGCCGAGCAATGCGATCAGCCTGCCGCCCGTGCTCTCCAGCGATGGCAGCGCAATGACGGTGGCCCTCCGGGATCCGGTGCAGATCAACGCCAACGTGCTCAGCCAGGTGCAGTTGAGCCCTGTGCAGCTGGTGGCACCCCAAGGGGTGACTTCGGGAGCGGTGGGCGCCGACATCAACCTCAGTGCCAATGGCAGCTTGCTGATCGGCGCCACCACCAGTGGCGGCGCAACCGTTCAAATCCCGGTGGGGTCGATTGCGACCAGCGTGAGCGCCCGCTTTTACAGCACCACAACCCAACCCCTACCGGCGGGCACCTACACAGCCAGCACCGTGATCAGCGTGCTGGCGGATTGACGCCGCCTGGGGAGCGGGGCTGCAGGCGATCCTTGCCGTGTTCGAGCAACCGCAGCACCAGCTGGCTGCGATGGGTGACGCCGAATTTGCGTCGCAGCGAGCGACCGTGGCTGCGGACCGTTGCGTAAGCCATGGCCAAGCGATCGGCGATCTGCAGATCATTCAAACCTTCTATCAGCAGGGCTGCCACTTCAAGCTCTCGCCCTGTCAAGGATTCGGGAGCAACCGCCACATGATCCTCAGTAGCCGGCTGCTTGGCGGCCACGAATTGCTTGAGCAGAGGTGAGCGAAAGCGTTTGCCCTGGGCCAGGGCGAAGACCAGCCGATCCTGGGGTGCCTCTGGCGTAAAAACTTCGTGCTCACAGATCACCGCATCTGCTTTTGATCGGTAGGCGAGCTTGAGATTGTCCCGACTGCAATCAACAATCAACACACTGCGCAGATCGTTGTCAATCTGTTTGGCTGCGTCTACGATGAAGACCCCGGAATCGCCATGTTCCAGATCGGCTGTGACGATGAGGAGGCCAGGCTTGTGCTGCTTGATTTCCTCCATAGCTGAGCTCTGGCTTGTGGCCATGAAGCAGATGTTCAGTTTTCGATAGGCAAGGTGATAGAGGGTATAGAGGAAGAGGTGTCGATTGGATACGACGCCAATTTTCAGGTCGATGCCACTTGTTGACAGCCAGCTGATTGCAGCCGAGAAGTTTGGATTGGTTTTACTGATTTGTGGCAGAAGATTCATTTAATAGCTGGTCGGCTTGGTCATTGTTTTGGCCTGTGACCTGAGGGCGTCAGGCCCTGCCGGGGATGCCGGTTGGGCCTAGTTTTCAGTTTTATTGTCTTGTATTTGTATGATTTAGGCTCCCTGAATGAATTGCCTTTTAGATTACAGAGGCTCTCAATTGTCGTCAATCGCCCGTGGACGATACCTGGCAGCCAGGCGCTCTGTCATCGCTTCAAGCCTGCGCTTGACTGTGGGCAGGCATCCTGGGGCGGCCAGGCAGAATGCAGCCGATCGCGATCGGGACCATGGCCTGCGGTTGTTCAGCAGCGGCGGCATTGTCTGCAATCGCTTGATTGATGCGAATTGCGCCTAAAATTAAAATAGTTGACCTAGGGCACTGAAGCCAAGCGCTAGTGCGTTGCGCAGGGCTTTTTGGCGATTATTTGTTCCCAGTTTTCGCATCAGATTAGCGCTGTAGGTCTGCACTGTTCGAACAGAGAGACCGAGAAGATCAGCTGTCTCCCTGTTGCTCAGACCCAGGGCATAGGCCTCGAGAAGCTGGCGTTCGCGGGGGGTTAGGCTATGTATCCCTTTGACGTCTGCTGGTGGTTCCTGGCTGAGCTCGTTTAAGCGCTTCAGGATTGATGGACTCTGATAACTTGTGTTGGTAACAACCGCCATGGCCATGAGACTATGCGTCTCCGGGTGGACGAGCATGTCTTGGTCGGCCACGATGATTGAATTGGCTGAGTCTTGAGTGAGCTGATCCAGTTTGCCTATGATGGCAAGCGTTCTTATTTCTGGATGGATCTCTTTGGCTTGCTTGGCAAGGCTCTCTACGGATAAATCCGGAAGATCATCGTGCATCGCAACAATGCTGGGCTTGGCCTGGGCGATAAGTTCCAGAGTGGATGCGCCTGTGGTGCAGGCACCCAGGCAGTCCCCCCGGTTCAACGCCATGCCCCGATAAAGACTTGCCAGCATGGCTTGACTGCCAGAAGCGTAGATCACCGTTGGCTTAAAGCCTGTCGAGAGGCAGGCGAGCAGAAGTCGTTGGTTGAATCGAGCAACGGATTTTTCTAGCTTGCTGGCTGAAATGATCATCGCCTGGAAAGGAGTCTATTTGGGCTGGGCTTGCACTTGTTTGAATCACCAGCCCAGATGGCGACTATTTAATGCTTATCATAGCCTTTGCTGCCCACCGATGAGAGCGATCCATTGCGATTGGCCCGCTTGGCCGTGGTCAGGCTGTCAGCCCAGTTCGAAGCGGCCGCAGTTTTGGTGGCGAAGACCACGAGAGTGGGCGCTTGCCAAGCGCAGCCTGCACAGCCCACAGTCCAACAGTGCCGATGTGGCAGGCCTGCATGCTGCGGCCAGGAACCGATGCAAGCAGGCCAAGCTGGCGGCGCGCTGCCTGGCTTGCAGGTCTTTGGGAGTCGACAGCGCTCACGGCTGCAAGCTCCGATCCGCTGGCCCCGGTAGTGCCGCTACCCCTCGACAAGGCCAAGGGAGGCCGTCCAGGCCCTGCAAAGTAGCAACAGATACCAAAAAATCGGATCACCTCCTCCATTTGAGGGAGACAAGGTCTGCGGGCTCTTGCTGGGATGCAGGTCGCCAGCCAACAATGACAAGACCAAACCTTTGCTGTTGTTCACTAGCATTGTTTTGATGAAAAGCCTACTCACTCTTAACCTCGCCGCTATGGCTCCCTCCCCAAGCATTGCCGTGAAAAAGTCTCTTTCCCTGCTGCGGGCCATCGGCTTGAGTGCTGGCTTGGTCGCTAGTACGGCTTCGATGCCTGCGGTGCATGCTGCAACCAGTGCCACAATCACGGCGACGGGTATAATTGCAAGCGCTTGCAGCGTGAGCGGTGCCACCATTCCCTTGGTATTTGGTATACGGGATCCCGGTTCTCCCTTCCCTAACTGGCTGAGAGGATCTTCCGGTAATGTTCCTTATTCTACCGCCTCTTTTACTCGCTTCACTGTGTCAGCGCCTACGGTGACGGGACCAAACGCGTCTTCAACAGTGACTAACATCGATATCCGCGAAGGAGGTGAACTCTTGGAATTCGCGGCAAATAATAATAATGATAAAAAGGATGCATCTTTTTCAAAAACTGGAATCAACTCCGGCTCGTTTGAATACATTGTAACTTTGTTCGGCGGAACCAGCAGTTCCCCACAGGCACTTGCCCCTGGCACTTATAGCGTATCGAGCACCATAACATGCATTCAATAGTTGATTAGGGCGAGAACTGCTTATGCAATTTATGCTCCAGTTGCATGGAGCTCATGCTCCTTTCCTGATTGCTTTAGAGCCCTGGGTTCCAGCAGACTTCTGAATTTGTGCAGTTCTAAATTGCTTTCGTCTTTGCCATGTTCGCCCTTCCCTCCCTGCTGGCCGTGGTGGTTTGGTTCACCAAGCCGCCCCTGGGCTCCCAAGCCCGCATCACGGTGAACAACCCCGATGCCAACACCATCTTTCAGATTGTTGGCATCAATAAAGATGGCGTTGAACTCGGCCCCGATAACTTCACTGCCAAGCCCGATCAGCTCACCGTGGGCGGCGACCGCTCCCGCCAAAGCTTCATTCGCTTCAATCCCGAGGCCCTCTGGGCCGTGTGCGCCGTTTCGATCACCAAAAGTGAAGCCAAGGCCTTGAACACCACCGGCGCCATGGGCCAGGTGAGCATGCGGGTGCGAGCCTGCAAGCGCTATCCACCTGCCCCCTGATGGGCCCCATGGCACGCCGCCCTGCGCTGCTTTTGCCCTGTTGCGGCGAGCTTTTGCTCGTGTGCTTGGCGCCGTCCCTGGCCTTTGGGGTGGCCTTGGCTGTCCAGCCCGCTGCCGCCCAGCAATTGCAGGTGTGGCCCAGCTTTCGTGATACCAATGGCCCCAGCATTGAGATCGAAACGGAAGACAACGTGCGCTGTCGCTACACGCAGGGCGCCCGGCCCAGCTTCAGCGTGGCGGGGCTCAGCACCAATCCCAACAGTTCCGTTGATGTCACCGTCGGCAACGGCAACGGCAACAGCAACAGTGCCAGCTCCTCCCAGCTCGGCGGCGGCTTGATGCTG
>JBAPUA010000043.1:0-2449 GCA_049282435.1 Cyanobium sp.
CAGCTCAGGCCCTGGCCTGGCGCTGCTTGATGCCGTAGGCCACCGCTGCCAGGCCCAGGGCACCTGTGGCGCCCAAGAACACCAAGGTCTGAAGCAGCAACAGGACCAGCCCCAGAGCCGAAAACGCCTTGATCTGGATCTTCGCCTTGATCAACAGGCCGAGCAGCAGCAGAACCGTGGCCTGCAGGCCGGCGATCTTGGCGGCGCCTAGGGGGCAGAAAGGATTGGGTAGCAGCATGAGAACTCGCTTCTGCAGCCATGCTGACGGACCGGGCCCGCCGTCGTGACGGCGCCTCCTGCGATGGGGGCCTGGCTGAGGGGCGGTTACGGGCAGGGCAGCACCAGTTGCCGGCGATGGGGATGCAGCCGGCGGAAGGCCCGATCCTGCTGGGCCCGCCGGCAGGTCAGCAGGAATGGCGCCATGGCGATGCCGAAACTGCTTTCAAACATTTGAATGAGCTGGTCTGTGTGCGTCAAGCCGCATTCCCGGATCGAGCGCCGCAGGCTCTGGCTTGGATGCTCTCTCAATGTCTGAAATAAACGGTTCAGGCGAAACTCCAGTAGCGCCTCATTCGGGGTGATGCCGCGGGCCCGAGCGAAGCAGATGACCAAGTGGTGTTCGCTGACCCCAATTCCCCGCGCCAGCGCTTCGAGCGGGAGAGGCTGACGAAAATGGAGCGAGAAAAACTTCAGGGCTTCGCCAACGAGCAATAAACAATCGCTGATATCGTTATCAGCAGCGTCTGTCGACGGCTTCGGCCTCGCCGATGCTGCTGACTGGCTCGTCAGGAGCTTGTGCGCCAGACGTGATGCCAAGAGTGCCTTGGGCTGAGAGAGCCTCGACATACCCATGTGCGCCACCATCGTGCCCTGTGCTTCGTGCCAGCCTCTGTCCTAAAGGCTCAGATGACTCAGTTGCAAGGGGCAGGGCAGACTTCCAACAGTTCGAAGCTTGTCTCCATCAAACGCAACGTGTGAGCTGAAATCAACATCTTGGTTTCCGGTCTGTCGTGAATCGAAGGATGGGCTGAGTTGGCTGCCGGCAAAGATGGTCAGAAACAGTGCCAACCTTGCTCCTTTTGGTTGGTCAATGGAGGAGAAGCGTCGCTGAGGTGGAGCTTTTTTCTACGTCAGTGTCTGCTGCCGGAGGCGGTTCCTTTGTAGCCCGATATGATCTCACCCTTTTGCAGGGGCCCGACTCGGCTTAGCCCATGCGGCCGACTGAAGCACCCTCAGGAGGGCTGCTGGTAAAGCTGCTCCAGCCGCTCCCTGGTCAGGTCGACGTAGAGGACGGTTTCGCCGTGTTGCGGGGCCTCGGGATGGCGATTCCCCCGGACTGGGGGACGGCTGGTCTGGACAGCAAAACCCTGACGCATCAAGGCGAAGGCACCGCAGAGAATGACTGCGAAGCTGATCGTGTAGAGGAGGGAGAACAGCACGCTGTCGGGTCGGCCAGTTATGAAATCAACCTAGTGTAAAGAACTGTTAACCGTGACGTCCCTTGGCGTCGCCGCTGTCTCTTGTTGCTGCTTTGCCGGGAATGTCACCTGGATGGCAAGCCCAGCGGCCCCTGGTCGGCAGTTCCAGTGTCCTGTCGTTGCTGCCACCCGGATCGGAATGGCATGAAGCGAGTCAGCCGCTTCATGCCATGGTCCGAATTGTCGGCGATTGGGCTGTGGCGATCTGGCGGCCCTGCCGCAGGGCATGGGCGGCCGCATCCAGCTCAGGGCCCAGGTGCTTGTCGGGGGTGAAGGCGGAGCCGGAGGTGCTGCGGGCCGCACAGATCGCCAAGGAGTAGGTGATTGGCGAAGCCACCTGCGCTGGCCTGACCGGGTGATTCAGTCGTCGCCTGCTGCTGGATCACCTGGCCGCCCGGCTGAGCCTGTTCGTGATTGCCGCTCGACAGCTGGCGGCGTGGTTCATTGATCTCAATGGCTTGAAGCGGATCCACAATCGGCATGGCCATGCCAGCTGGCGGTGGGTGGGCCAGATGCGGGCCTGGTTTCAGCCGAAGATCTCGGCCATGCATGGCACGATCGTGGATGGTGAGGTCTTGGCCCGTCGGCAGCAGCCGTGGCGAGGGGTTGCTGGCTCCGGCGCCATTCACCCCCCTCGCCGAGGCGGTGGGGCTGTTGCGGGAGTTTATTGCCGCCATGCTCCGGGATGGCTGCCTGCGGATCGGCGGCTGCTCCAGCGGTGACCGCTCCGCCCGCCTGCCGGTGAACATCTCGCCCACCAGCCTGGCGGAGATCCCTTGGTGTCGCCGCGGGATGTGCTTGCCCATTCGGGTTTCCCCGGCAATTATTCCTGGTGATTGGCGAGCAGTTTTGTCTTGGGAATCACTGAAATCACACTTGTGGAGGATGGGGTTTCGATGCTAATCAGTATTGCCAGACTCCAGGGACAAGACATTCGCTTTGTGCTGGATTATTTCAGGGCAGTGTAGTCC
>JBAPUA010000044.1:0-24072 GCA_049282435.1 Cyanobium sp.
CGAGATCTCAGCCCGCAAGGGCGGCTGAACGACGCGGTGCCGTCTGATCAAGCACTGACGACGACTGGATCCCTGAGAAAGAGCAGCATTCGGGATCTCAAGGAGCCGGGACTTTCAGGCAGCCCTGACTACAGCATTCCCCGCCTCTCCCATGCCCACGTGACGCGAATGTTGTTGCTTTCGGCCTCGGAGCGTCATGATGAAAACACCCTCAGCCGCAGCCCGGCGTGGGCTCGGACGACCCATGGAACGCCCCCTTTCCCAAACCCTGAGCTTTGACGACCTCGAGATCATCGTGTTGGTAGAGAACGGCGGCGCGACGCCCCGCGAGGTGGAGGAATCGCTGGGGATGGGCCGGCGCGAGATCAGGGCCGTATTCCTAGATTTGGTGCGGCGCGGTCTGCTCGATTGGCAGGGCAGACGTCACGCACCGGGTGCCTTGCCCCTGCCCTGGAGCTTTGCCTCCACCGGCTTCCAGCTCACCCCAATGGCCCGCAGCTTGAGACGGGATGAACCATTCACCAGCACAGCCTTCGCCGCATCTCTTCTTGTCGCGGCGCAGAACAACATGGGCTGAGAGTAGCAAGCGGCTCTGTTCTCCCATCCACATTCAACGCGGCACGACCGAACGGGTCAGATCAGCAATAGGCCAAAGAGCAACGTCGTCACAGTCAAGCTCCGCTCCCGCCTTCTGCATCTGGAGGTTAGCCGGAACCTTTATGCCTACAGATTGCGGAGCAACCCTGAATGCCATATGACAAAGCCCGCGACGTTTGCAGATACTGTGATCCAGAAGACCGCCACGAAGCTTGGCTTGGAACACTTGTGGCGCAGGAGCTGCTGTGCAAGTAGGGCGCCAGGCCAGCCGCCAGCCACGCTCAGTAGGTGCAATGTCTTTTCCGGCGTACGCCAGCGGCCATTGATAGCAGCCGACTTATCGGCCGCGTAGGCAAGGAACGCCAAGAGGCTGAGCCCGATGTAAATCACAAGAACCATCGGCTTGACAGGCCATCGGCTTGCGACATAGAGCCAGACTGAAACGAAGGCCGGGATCGCCAGTAGCCGCGGGAGAGTCCATGACGCAGGAGACTCGGCTCGACGAATCTTGGCTGCGCGGTTACGTTCTAGGTACTGGACTGAGTGCGCCCGCTTCTTGCCGTTTGGGTCTTGTTCAACCTCGAAGGTCAATACCTGCCCGATCATCGGGCGACCGGTGCCAAGCGGGAAGGCCTTGATATGAACGAAGATATCCTTGCCCCCCAGCGCTGGCTCGATGAACCCAAAGCCTCGCTCATCATTCCACGACTTGAGGTTCCCGCTGAGTCGCATCGGTGTGTTCTGCGTCGGTCTAATCAGTCATTGGGCGGTTCCGCGAACCACCTGTACCAAGCACTACAAAGCCACGGGGACAACCTCCAGCACAGCAGACTCTGATCGAGCTTGATTATTTATTCTAGCCTTTCGAGCGCCTGCCCTATGATCAATCAAGACGAGGCCGCAAAACCGCTGCACGAACAGCCCCATGACTAGATAACAGCGAATCAACGAGCTTCAGCACTGTCCGGATCATGCCGCAGCGGGCTATCAGGCTTCATCCCCCATTAGCCATCACTCTCTACAGATCCCGCAGACACCCTGGGCGCCAGACGACAACGAACACCGCAGGGCCACTCGCCTCCCAATCCCTACCGCTACGACCCTTCGGCATCGACCCGTCACCTCTGCTCCACAGCCCGCCTGCCTTGCTCCCTGAGCCTGGGCTATTCACCCTCATGGGCAGGGCGTCAGCTCAGCAATCCCTCCAGCGTTCTCCAGGCCCTGGGGATGCTCAAGAGGCTCAGCCCCACGGGCATCTTGAGCATCGCGTTGCACGGAGAATGCGACACGGACAACGCCAGCTGGGCTGACGGCTGGCAGGCTCAGGTCTTCACCCCCGTGCCCCTTCGCCGGCACCAGCGAGCGCGGCCTCTCCCGCCCGCAGTCGCACCGCCCAGGCATCGAGGAACGTCTTGCTGCAGCTGGCCACCGGTACCGCCAGCAGCAGCCCGATCAGCTCGCCGAGGCCCAGCAGGCTGCCCAGCCGGGCGCCGATCGGCAGGCTGATCAGCAGCCAGGCGGGCTGCAGTCCGACGATGCTGCCCATCAGCCGGGGCTGAATCACCTGATCCACCACCTGGCCGGCGCTGATCGCCGCCGCCAGCACCTCCAACCCCTGGCGCGGATCCTGCAGCGCCAGCAAAAAGCTCACCACCACAATCGTCAGGGCACTGGCATAGGGCACCAGGGTGGTGAAACCGATCGTGACCGCGAACAACACGCCATAGGGAATACCCAGCAGCGTGAACACCAGCATCTGCAGCAGGCTCAGGATCAGGGCCAGCACCACCTGGCCGGCGAAGTATCCGCGGAAGGTGCGATAGAGAGTGGTGGTCACCAACGAGCGCACGCTGGGGGGCAACCACTCGGCCAGCCCCTCGGCGATCCGCTCGCCTCCCAGCAGCAGAAACACCGTCAGCACCAGCACGATCACGGTGTTGACCGTCAGCCCCACGGTGGCTCCGAGCAGGCTCAGCAGCTGCTGGCTGAGCTGGCTGGCCAACTTGCTGGTGCGGGAGATCAGCTCACTGCTGAGATTGCCGAAATCGGTGGGCAGGCCCTTGGCCACCGCCCAGTTCTGCAGATCCGACAGCAGCGTCTCCCCCTGGGCCAGCCAGCCAGGCAAGGCCGTGATCAGCTCATCAAGCTGGGTGACCAGGCGCGGCAGCAGCCACAGGGCCGCCAGCACCACCCCCCCGAACCCCAGCCCCAGCACCAGCAGCAGCGCCAGGGGCCTCGGCAGGCCACGGCCCACCAGCCAGCGGGCGGGGATGTCGAGCAGGAAGGCCAGCAGCGCCGCCGCCAGAAACAGGGCCGGGAACGGGGACAGGGGCACCAGCAACTGGCGCAGCACCCAGAGATTGAGCACCAGCAGCGGCAGGGCCAGGCTGAACCGCAACCAGGGGGGCAACACCAACCGCTCGAGCATCGCCTCTGCCAGCAAGGGCCCCCTTCGACGGGGCAGGAGTGATCTCAGCTTGGCGGCCCGACGGGTCGGGCGCCACGGTCAGGGCCTGCTTGGGCTCAGGGTCTGGTCGGCGGCCGATCTCGGCAGGGCCTTTCAGCCTGGGAGCGTCTGTCCGAGCCCTCTGTAGAACCTTTCCTCGACATCGGCTCGATCGGCCCAGAGCACGATCCCGGTTGCTGGTTGCTGGTTGCTGGCAAGCACGGATTGCACCGAGCCTTCCCTGGTCCCGCCAGCGCCGAACGATTCACTCGCAGTCGCTCGGGGCTGCAGGGCTGATCCAAAGTCGCTTCTGATGAACTGGCTCCTTCCTGATCGATACACCTGGCCGTTGCCACAACTGGCTGCTCAGAGCCAGGGCAGAAGTCAGATCGCAGCGCCACTCGGCAAATCGGGAACTTTGTCGCAGCCCGGCCCGGGGCGCTGTCGCTCGGCCCTGCCCGCAATTCGTCGCCGCCGGATTGCGCTCCTCAAACCTGATTTCAGTCCTGGAAGACCATCGGCGTGTCGAGGCCTTCGCCGCAAGCGAACACGGCGGGCTCGGAGGTGGTTCCGTCGGCGAAGGTGGCCCTGAGGCACTGCTTGCCGTCCCCATGGTCGGTGGATTGGGCCCAGTCGATCCGCACCTTCTGCCCCGCCGCAAGGCCCCCAGCTCGATCGAATTCGTCCCAGCTGCCGTTCTTTTCCCTGACCTCCAGGCGGGGGATGGCGGACTTGCTGGCGTTCTGCACGTGGTACGACCAACCCTCCGCCTGGGCAGGGCGCCGAGGCAGGCGAGCAGGGCAGCTCGTGCGGCAGCTCGCCCCGCGACCGTGGGACAGCAAACAGTGAGAGAGCAAACAGTGAGACAGCAAAGGGAAGCCATCGGCCGCACGTGTGGGGATGGTCTGAGTTCTGACCCCTGCACCTGGCCCGCGGAGAGCGCCCGCTCTTCTCAGCGTGAGGTCCGGCGCGGGCACGCCAGGACCAGCAGGGCCTTGTTACAGCTGCTGCAGATAGGCGGCGCTGCCCAGCTCCTGCAGGCGCCCATCCTTGGCCACCACCTGATCGTGCAGGTCCGCCTGATAGCGAGCCAGCTGCTGGGCCAGGCCGCCATCGGCGATCGCCAGGATGCGGGCCGCGAGCAGGCCGGCATTGAGGCCATTGCCGATCGCCACGGTGGCGACGGGGATGCCGGCCGGCATCTGCACGATCGAATGCAGCGAATCGACCCCCGACAGCGCCCGGCTCTGCACCGGCACGCCGATCACCGGCAGGGTGGTGAGCGAGGCCACCATGCCGGGCAGATGGGCGGCCCCACCGGCGCCGGCGATGATCACCTGCAGCCCGCGGCCGGCGGCGGCCTCAGCGAAGGCCACCATCTCCAGCGGCGTGCGATGGGCCGAGAGCACGCGCACCTCACAGACCAGACCGAACTGCTCGAGGATCCGCACCGCCGGCGCCATGGTCGGCAGATCGGAATCGCTGCCCATGATCACGGCCACCCTCGGCTGCGGACCGGCCCCCGGAGGGACCGAGGCCGGGGTGGAGCTGATGGCTGAACCCTGTGCCACGGCGGGCGGATGCGCGGAGGGTGGCATTCTCACTCCTGCGCCCTCTGCTGCTCCCCATGCGCTGGCTCACCAACCTGCGCCTGCCCGACTGCCGGGTCCCGGACCAGGCGCCGCAGCGGCGTTGGCGCGTCGGTCTCGATGACGCCCAGCGCATCGCCGTCCTGCAGCCGCTCGCTCCGGGCAGCAGCGCCGCCGGCGAGGACTGGGACGGTGACTGGCTCTCCCCCGGCGGCGTCGATCTGCAGATCAACGGTGGCCTGGGGCTGGCCTTTCCGGAGCTGACGCCGGCGGATCTGCCGCGGCTGCTGGAGCTGCTGGAGCTGCTCTGGCGCGATGGCGTCGAGGCGATCTGTCCGACCCTGGTCACCTGTGGGGTGGCCCCGTTGCGCCAGGCGCTGTCGGTGCTGGCCAGCGCCCGACGTCAGCACCGGCCGGGGCGCTGCCGCCTGCTGGGGGCCCATCTGGAGGGGCCCTTTCTGGCCCCGCCCCGCCGCGGCGCCCATCCGCGTCAGCATCTCTGCGCACCGAGCCTGGAGGCCCTCCAGCAGCGGATCGGCGGCTTCCGCGGCGGCCCCGAGGCCGATATCGCCCTGGTCACCCTGGCGCCGGAGCTGGCCGGCAGCGCAGCGGTGATCGCCGCCCTGCGCGCCCTGGATGTGGTGGTCAGCCTGGGGCACAGCGAGGCCACCGAAAAGGAGGCCGCCGGCGCCTATGCGGCCGGAGTGGGCATGCTCACCCACACCTTCAATGCCATGCCGGACCTGCATCGCCGCGCGCCGGGGCCGGTGGCGGCGGCCCTGCTGCGCTCGGATGTGGCCCTGGGCCTGATTGCCGATGGGGTGCATGTGGCGCCAACGATGGCGGTGCTGCTGCAGCGCCTGGCCCCCGAGCAGGTGGTGATCGTCAGCGATGCCCTGGCCCCCTATGGCCTGGCGGAGGGTCAGCACCGCTGGGACGAGCGGATCCTGACCGTCAGCGACGGCAGCTGCCGGCTGGAGGACGGCACCCTGGCCGGGGTGACCCTGCCCCTGCTGGAGGGGGTGGTGCGGCTGGCCCGCTGGAGCGGCCAGCCGGCCCAGGCGATCGCCGCCGCCACCCTGCTGCCCCGCAGGCTGATGGCCGGCAGCGCCACCGCCGCAACAGCGTTGCAGGGCCTGGCCCTGCGCGACACCCTGCGCTGGCGGCAACGGGGCTCCGAACTGAGCTGGCGGCGCTCGGCCTGAACCGCCAGGAGCCGGGGCGCTGCGGTTCCGGCCCAGTACCGCCTCACCGAAGCCCGAACCGGGATCAGGCCGGCCAGGGTTAAAACCACCTGGCTCGAGATGGCACGCATCCGGCACCCAGCCCCCAGCTCGCCAGCCGCGATCCCCAGGTTCCCGCAACGGTGCTGGCGATCATGCGCGTCCTGCTGATTTATCCGCGGTTTCCCAGGACCTTCTGGAGTTTTGATCGGGCCGTTGCGTTGATGGGCCACCGGGTGCTGCTGCCGCCCCTGGGGCTGATCACGGTGGCGGCCCTACTGCCCCAGAGCTGGCAATTCCGCCTGGTGGACTGCAATGTCAGGGACGTCTCCGAGGCGGACTGGCCATGGGCGGATCTGGTGATTCTGTCGGCGATGCTGGTGCAGAAACGGGATCTCGCCCAGCAGATCCAGCAGGCCAAAGCGCATGGCTGCCGGGTCGCCGTCGGCGGCCCCTTCGCCAGCTCCACCCCGGATGCTCCCGAACTGCAAGCCGCCGATTATCTGGTGCTCGACGAAGGTGAAATCACCCTGCCGATGCTGGTCGAAGCCCTGCAGAACGGCGAGGCGAAGGGTCGCTTCAGCGCTGCGGGCGCGAAGCCCGATCTCACCACCACGCCGGTGCCCCGTTTTGATCTGCTGGAGCTGAACGCCTACGCCATGCTGGCGGTGCAGTTCTCCAGAGGCTGTCCGTTTCAGTGCGAGTTCTGCGACATCATCGTGCTCTATGGGCGCAAACCGCGCACCAAGACAGCGGACCAGCTGCTGGCCGAACTCGAGGCGATCCGGCGTCTCAACTGGCGCGGCGAAATCTTCCTGGTCGATGACAACTTCATCGGCAACCGACGCCATGTCCATCTGCTGCTCCCCAAGCTCGCTGAGTGGCAGCGGCAGCACGGCCATCCCTTTGCCTTCACCACGGAGGCCTCCATCGACCTGGCCGACGACGATGAACTGATGACCCTGATGACCGGCAGCGGTTTCAACCGCGTCTTCCTGGGCATCGAGACCCCGGACATCGCCAGCCTGACCACCGCCCTCAAGCATCAGAACACCCGCAGCCCGCTGCTGGAGGCCGTCGACACCATCACCGCACGGGGATTGCTGGTGATGGCGGGCTTCATCCTCGGCTTCGATGGCGAACAGGCCGGGGCCGGCGAGCGCATCGTCGATTTTGTGAACCAGAGCGCCATCCCCGTGGCCATGGTCGGCATTCTGCAGGCGCTGCCGAACACGGCACTCTGGCAGCGGCTGGATCGGGAACAGCGCCTGCTGAAGCTCGAGAGCGAATTCGATGCCGGCGTTCAGACCAATCTGCTGAACTTCCTGCCCAGTCGGCCGATCGAGCAGATCGCCTCAGAGTTCATCGAGGCCTTTGACCAGCTCTATGAACCGAGCAATTATCTCAACCGGATCTACCGCTATTCCACCAGGCTCGGCCGGGATCGAGCTGCCAGCAGACTCTCATTCCAGAGCTTCTTGGACCATCTGAGACGGCCGCAGGCCCTGATCGGCATGCTGACCCTGTTCTGGAATCAGGGGCTGATCCGCAAGACGCGCTGGAGCTTCTGGCGCTACCTGCTGCTCACCGCGATTCAACGTCCACAGGTACTCGATCAGTATCTGTGGATGGCCCTGTTGAACGAGCATTTTCTTGAGTACCGCTCGCTGGTTCGCCGGGAAGTGAGCGACCAGCTGCGCTGGAGCCGCAGCCATCTGCCGGCCAGGGCCTCTGCCTAGGATCCCGGCCATCCCTGCATGCCCCCGTCCGATGTCCGCCGACCTGCAGGAGGTTCAGCCCGGCCCGAACAGCACCGCCAGCGCGGCCGGCGGCAGCGCCTCTGCCCAGGACGCCAAGGACGCTGAGAAGGCCGAGGTGCAGGCCTATTTCGAAAGCACCGGCTTCGAGCGCTGGAACCGCATCTACAGCGACAGCGAGGAGGTGAACAAGGTTCAGCGCAACATCCGCATCGGCCATCAAAAGACCGTCGATGAGGTGCTGCGCTGGCTGCAGGAGCAGGGCAACCTGGCGGGCCGCAGCTTCTGCGACGCCGGCTGTGGCGTGGGCAGCCTCAGCCTGCCGCTGGCCCAGCTGGGGGCGGGCTCGGTGGTCGCCAGCGATCTCTCGGCGGCGATGGTGAGCGAGGCGGCCCGACGGGCGGCCGCCGCCGGCATCGCCAGCAGCCAGCTGAGCTTCAGCGCCTCCGACCTGGAGAGCCTGGACGGTCGCTACGACACGGTGATCTGCCTGGATGTGTTCATCCACTACCCCCAGGCGGCCGCCGAAGAGATGGTGCGGCACCTGGCCGCCATGGCCGAGACCCACCTGCTGGTCAGCTTCGCGCCCTACACGCCGCTGCTGGCGCTGCTCAAGGGCATCGGCCAGCTGTTCCCGGGGCCCAGCAAGACCACCCGGGCCTACACCCTGCGCGAGGACGGCATCGTGGCGGCGGCAGCCGCCGCCGGCTTCCGGCCCGTGCGCCGCAGCCTCAACCAGGCTCCCTTCTACTTCTCCCGCCTGATCGCCTTCGAACGGGGCTGAGATCGCCGCGGCCCCTTCCGGCCACGTCAACGGCGCCACGGGCCGGCTCCAGGCAGGCTGAATCCCAGGGACCGTTGCACCCCCTTGCCCGCAGAGCCCAGAGGTTGGGCCGGGTGGCCCGCTGCGGCTGCGGTTCGTCGGAGAGCCGTGCAGCCGCCAGCTCGTCGGCATTGCCATTGCGGAGGCCCAAACGGCCGGGCCTGGTGGTGGCGATCACCGCACCTGGCCCCTGGAGCTCCTGCCTGCCAGGCGCAGAGACACCACAGAGACACCACAGAGGCGCGGCGGGCCCAGCGGCCGGAGCCGCTCGCTCTGGCGCCATCAGCCCCAAGCCCGGCAGCAGCCACCCCGCGATGGCTGGACAGCGAATGCAGCCTCTGCCGCCAGCAACACGGAGGGAAGCCAGCCAAGGCGGGCCCAGCGAGATCGGCTGGCTGACACAAGACAGCCGCAAGGCAGCAACTAATTGGAGGCATCGAATTGAACACGGATGCCATAAGCCAGTCCCTGCCTAGAACGCTCTCTCCACCCCACCCGACCATGGGCCAGATCGCCGCGACGACAGAATCCACATTCAGGAGGCTACTATAATCAATAGGTTCAGGGCTAGCCTGGGTGATCAAGTACCTTGGATCGAAGCGAACAATCATCCCGCGCCTCGTAGCAGCGCTGAACAGCCTGCCAGGCGTCAACTCCGTACTGGATGCCTTCTCTGGGACCTCCAGAGTGGGATACGAGCTGAAAAAAAATGGCTATCAAGTCTTCAGCAACGACATCAATCATTATGCCTATATTCTGGCCCAATGCCATGTGGAGGCCGAAGCCAGTTCCACAGCCTCCGCAGCCCGGCGACTGATCGACGAGCTCAACCAGATACCAGGCAAGCCGGACTACATCACCGAAACCTACTGCATCAAGAGTCGCTTCTTCCAGCCTCACAATGGCGAAAAGATTGACGCCATCCGCCTACAGATTGAAGCCTGGGATCTGGGGCCAGCCCTCAAGGCCATCTGTCTCACCGCCCTGATGGAGGCGGCGGACCGCATCGATTCCACCACCGGCTTGCAGATGGCCTTTCTCAAGCAGTGGGCCAAACGCTCCTTTAACCCCCTGCAGCTGCACCTGCCCGCCATGCTGGATGCGGCGGCCGGTCGCCCCTGCCAGGCCTACCAGCGGGATGCCCTGGAGGCCGCCGCATCCATCGAGGCCGACTGCGCCTATCTGGATCCCCCTTACAACCAGCATTCCTACCTCGGCAACTATCACATCTGGGAAAGCCTCTGCCGCTGGGATCAGCCGGAGGTCTATGGCGTGGCCTGCAAGCGCGTCGACTGCAAAGTGAGAAAAAGTGACTTCAATAGCAAGCCCAGGTCACTGCCTGCCCTGACCGAGCTGATCGAAAAGCTGCGCACCCCCAACCTGATCGTCTCCTTCAGCAATGAGGGTTTCATTGATCGCTACTCGATGGAACAGCTACTGGCACAGAAAGGTCATCTACAGACGATTGAGCTCGATTACAAACGCTATGTCGGCGCCCAGATCGGCATCCACAATCCCAAGGGTCACCGCACCGGCGTCATCAGCCATGTGAGGAACAAAGAATATATTTATGTTGTTTCCGCCCAGCCCGTCAACCTGGCCGACAGCGAACCGTTCGCGGCAGGACTGACGCCCAGCCGTTGAGAGCAGACCAGGCCCGATCAGAGCTCGAATCGCCAGGCCAACAGCACCAGGGCGATGCAGGCCCCGACCGCCAGCCCCGGCAGGCCACCGACCAGGAAGGCGACGATGACAATCAGGAGCGCGCTGACTTTCTGCCGATTACGAAGATCACGATTCAAACGTCTGGATTGCTCGCGCTGAAGAAGCTGACGTCTGCGTCGCTTGAAGACGCGATAATCGTCGACCTCCCTCGCTTCTGAAGCTGAGGAGCCAGCCGCTCGGCGTCGATCCTGACTTGCCTCTGCTTCAGCAGGCTGATGCGCATCAGCAAGCCACCAGCGCGGCACATCATGACCGTATTTCATACGGCGGTTACGCTCTTCGGCTGTCATCGAATCTCGCTCCCTGAATCGCTGCCGATGGATGGCTGAACTCTAGTGCGGCAAAACGGAACAGCTCACCAGCCAAGGGCCTGGCGACCGGGGCCCGGGCAACAGCAGCATGGCCCGAATACCAGTCCATGGCCTACCCAAATTCATCGGTCCCAGCACCGTTGCACCAGCAGCTCGCTGCATCGGCAGATCGCTGCATCGGCAGATCGCTGCATCGCCAGATCGCAAGCCCGGACTGCTCCATCAGTCCCGGGCCCAGCGCCGCACACCCCGTTGCAACGGAACCTTGAGGCTTCTGAGCGGTGAGCTGGAGCGCCAGATCATGCCGCTACCGGCCGCTACAGGACGAAGCACCTGCATCGCCATCCTCCTGGCCGCGGCGGCCTGGCCTGCCGATCGGGCCAGGATCCCAGTCCAGCCGGAACGCAATCCTGGGGGCAATCCGCCCTCAGCGGGCATCCCCTGCCTCCCACACCCCCAGCGCCGCCGGCGCCTCCAGCATCAACCTCTCCCCTCCGGGGCGCGCCAGCTCCAGCCGCCAGGCCTGTAGCCGATAGCCCCCATCCCCCGGCCGAGCCGCCGCCGCCGCCAGACCACCGGGCCGGTACAGCGGATCCCCCAGCAACGGGGCGCCGATGGCCGCGCAGTGGATGCGGATCTGATGGGGGCGGCCGCTGGCGATCGCCACCTGCACCAGATCGGCCCTGGCATGGCGCTCCAGCAGGGTGAGCGTGCTGCGGGCCGCCAGGTCCCCGGGCCGGGAGCCATCGGCTGCACACCAGATCTGCCCCAGCTGGGGATGGTCACGGCGGCCGATCGGCGTCGTGATCGGCCGCGATTCGCCCACGGTCAAGGCCAGCCCCCCCGGCACCAGCAGGGCGCGATAGAGCTTGCGGCAGCCGTGGTCCGCTGTCGACCCTGTCCGCTCGCCGCCGCCAGGGCCATCACAGCCAGGTATCGACTGCACGGCTGGGCTGTCGTGCTGCGGGCCCGCCGCCCAGCCCCGTGCATCCCCGGCCCGCGGCATGGCCTCCGGGACGCCAGCAGCCTCAATCACGGAATCGTCAGCCCTTGCTGCAGCAGCAACGAGACCGGCCGTCCCCACCCTGTCCAGCCCAGCGACCGCGCCGGGGGCGCCGGCCGTGCTCTGCCGCAGCTGCCGGCTCAGCCAGGCGCGGCTGGCGGGCCGGCGGGCACAGACCAGCAACCCGGAGGTGAAGCGGCCGAGCCGATGCACCGGCCGCGGCAGGCCAGCCGAATCGCCCTGATGGCGGCGCTCCAGCAGCCGCAGCACGGTGTGCTCCAGCCAGCCGCCGGCCGGCAATACCGGCAGCCCGCTGGGCTTGTCGATCACCAGCAGATCGCCATCGTCGTAGAGCACCGCCCAGCGGGCCGGCACGGCCTCCTCCCGCCAGGGGGGGCGATGCCACACCAGCCGATCGCCGACCTCCAGCTCGCCATCGGCCTGGAGCCGCTGGCCGTTGCGCTCGATCTCACCGGCGCCCAGGCGCCTCAGCCATTCCGCCTGCCCGGAATGCCGATAGCGGCTGGCATAGAAGGCGCTGACGCGCCTGCCGCTGGCGCCGGCCTCGATCCGGTCGCGATAGCTCCAGCCGCCGTTGAAAGCTGGCGGCAGCCAGCCTTCAGGGGTCATCGCCGCCGCGGCAGGGCGAGCGGGGCTGGCCAGGCCAGGCCCGGCCCCGCTCGCTGACGGGATCGCGCCGGGGCGTCAGTTGCATCCCTGCACGGAGATCCGGTAGCTGAAGCCGAGGGCCGCAGGCTGGGTGCTGGAGCCCACCCGGAAGTTCATCAGATTGGTGCGCTTGCCAGGAACGGCGAAGAACGGACCGAACATGCGGCCCTTGCCCGGCGCGAAGGTGGGGGTTTCATTGATCACCTGCAGGCTGCTGCCATCGGTGAAGCGCATGAAGCCGGCCACGGGGAAGCTGGCCGGCTCACTGGAGGCGGAGGTGAAGAAGAAGCGGTAGCTGCGGAAGGTCTGGTCGACGACGAAATCGGTGTTCCAGTTGGTGCGGCCCACCAGGCGATCGGGGCCGATGCGCTTGGCGACCACCGGCTCGCCGCCGCCGCCGAGGGGCATCAGGAAGCGACAGGTGTTCTGCGCCGCTTCGCCCTGGGGGATCGCGCAGCTCAGCAGGGCGCAGGCCACGAGGGAACCGGCAATGCGGAGCCGGGCAGGCGCAGCGAGAAATCGGACCATGGGAGAAATCGATCGGGGCTGGACTGTGCGATCCATTCAACGGCAGCGGCTCCAGCCGCGCAGCCAGCGATGGCTGCCCTCAGTCCACCAGCCCGTGCTCCAGGGCGAAGCGCACCAGCTCGGTGCGGCTGGCGGTGCCGGTCTTGATGAACAGGCGGCTGACGTACTTCTCGACATTGCGGATCGAGGTCTCCAGCCGCCGGGCGATCTCCTTGTTCATCATCCCCTCAGCCACCAGCTGCAACACGCTGGCCTCCCGCGGGGTGAAGTCCAGCTTGACGTCGGCCACCGGCTTCCGGCTGCCGCCGGTGCCGAGCATCGAGCGAATCTCGGTGATCTGCTTGGCCATGGCGCCGATGTCGGCATCGGCAAAGCGGGCCGCCTCGGCCAGCAGCCGCTCCTGGCGCCGCACCACGTTGCGCACCCGGGCCACCAACTCGTCGGGATCGAAGGGCTTGGGGATGTAGTCATCGGCGCCCGCCTGGAAGCCGGCGATGCGATCGGCGGTCATCCCCTTGGCGGTCAGGAAGATCACCGGCGTGCCGCCGAGACGCTCATCGGCCCGCAGGCGCTTGAGCAGGCCGTAGCCATCACAGCGGGGCATCATCACGTCGGTGATGACCACATCGGGCAGCAGCTCCTGGGCGGCGCTCCAGCCCTCCTCGCCGTCGTTGGCGGTGCTGACGTGGAAGCCCTCATCCTCCAGATAGGTCTTGACGGCGGTGCGCAGGCCGGGCTCGTCATCCACCAGCAACAGCCGCACCGGCAGCTTGGCCGCCTCCTCGGCGGGGGAGCCAGGGGCCTCAGGAGAGGGATTGCCGGGCTGATGGGCGTTGACAGATCCGGAGACGCCAGCCATGGATTCACTGCTCATGGCGGAAATCTATCTGCGGCGGCCGGATCGGACCTCTGGGGCAGCCCGGGCTGGGTCGACTGGCGCGATCAGGACGGCCAGACTCAGCGCCGGGGCGCCACCAGCACCTCTTCCCGCTCGATCAGCTGACCGCTGTAGCCCAGGGAGCGAGCCAGCGCACCGAGACCGGCTGGATCCTTGCCGGCCTGGGCCGGCACACACACCGCCCACCAGATCAGGTGATCGAGGCGATTGGCCTGGGTGATCGGCCCGCCGGGATTGAGCTCCCGCACGATCAGGCGGTTGGCGGTGCCGGTGACCCGCATCGGCCCCTGCGGACTGCAGCGGATCTTGTCGGTGGCGATCGTCACCCGATCGAGCTGCTCCTGCCAGACCTGCACACTGCGGTTGTCGGGCATCAGCGGATCGACCTTGATGCCGTACACCCCGATCGACTGGGGGCCCTCCCGGGTCACCCACTCCTGCAGGATCACCAGATCCGCCGGCCGCGGCGCCCTGGCGTCGGCCGGCGGGGGATTGTCAGCCGCGGCCGCGGGGCGCAGCCCGCCCTGGGGCAGGGCCAGCGGCAGCAGGGCCACCACCGCCAGGGCAGGGGCCAGCGATCGAGCCACGGAGGCGAGCAAGGGGATCGGCAGGCGCGGACAGAGCCCCGAGCACGCCATACGAAGCAGCGTCAGCATGGCTCCATGCTCGCCTACCTCGACCACCACGCCACCACCCCCTGTGACGCCAGGGTGCTGGCGGCGATGGCCCCCTGGTGGCGCCAGCAGTTCGCCAATCCCGCCAGCCGGCAGTACCGGCCCGCGCTCGAGGCCGCCGCCGCGGTGGAGATCGCCCGCGGCCAGGTGGCCGCCGCCCTGCAGATGCCGGCCGCAGCGGTGATCTTCACAAGCGGCGCCACCGAAGCCAACAATCTGGCCCTCAAGGGCGTGGCCGAAGCCGCCCTGGAGCGGGGCGAACCGCGCCGCGGCCTGATCACCGTGGCGACCGAACACCGGGCGGTGCTCGATCCGATGGCCTGGCTGGGTCGCCATGGCTTCCCTCTGACCGTGCTGCCGGTGCTGCCCGACGGCCTGCTGGATCTGCAGATGCTGGCTGACGCCATCGGTCCGGACACCCTGCTGGTGTCGGTGATGGCCGCCAACAACGAGATCGGCGTGCTCCAGGATCTGGCTGCGATCGGCGCCCTCTGCCGCCGGCACGGCGCCCTGTTTCACTGCGACGCGGCCCAGGCGGTGGGGCACATCCCCCTGCCAATGGCAGACCTGAACATCGACCTGCTGAGCCTCAGCGGCCACAAGCTCTACGGCCCCAAGGGCTGCGGGGCGCTGCTGCGCCGGGCCGGCGTGCCACTGGCCCCCCAGCAGCATGGCGGCAGCCAGGAAGGGGGTCTGCGGGCCGGCACCCTGGCGGTGCCCCTGCTGGTGGGCCTGGGGGCGGCGGTGGAGCTGGCCCTGACGGACCAGGCGGAGCGCGGCGCCCGGCTGACGCTCCTGCGGGATCGGCTGTGGCGGGGCCTGCAGCAACTGGGAGGCGTGCATCTCAACGGCCATCGCCAGCGGCGCCTGGGCCACAACCTCAACGTCGGCCTCGCTGGCCTCGAAGGCCAGCGGCTGCACCGGCTGCTGCGCAGCGAGCTGGCGGTGAGCAGCGGCTCGGCCTGCAGCCAGGGCAGTCCCTCCCATGTGCTGGCGGCCCTGGGCCGCAGCCGGGCCCAGGCCGCCGCCTCGATCCGCTTCGGGCTGGGCCGCGACAGCACGGACACCGACATCGATCGGGCCCTGGCGGCCGTGACCGCGGCCGTAGCAGAGCTGCGGGGTGCCGCTTAGGGTCCATACAACCCCAGGTCACGCAATGACCGCCCTGTCCCCCGGTCAAGCGTCCCCCCGCCTCAACATCGGCGATGCGCTGCACGATGGCTGGCAGGCCTTCTGCCGCAGACCCGGCAATTTCGTGCTGTTCGCCGTGATGCTCTGGGGGATGCAGGTCGGTTTTCAGTTGTTGCAGACGCGCATCGGCGAGAACGGCGATCTGTCCAATCGACCCTCGGATTGGATCCTGGCCCTGGTGGGCGTGGCGGGCTCGATCGTCAGCTATCTGTGGGGCCGGATCGGCATTGTCCGCGGCGCCCTGCGCAGCCTCGATGGCCATCGCCCCAGCTTTGCCGAACTGTGCCGCTGGGATGACGCCCCGATCCTGCGCCTGTTCTGGACCTCCCTGCTGCTGCTGACCCTGATGGCGGGGTCGTTCCTAGTGATCTCGATCGGCTTTGGGGGTCCCTTGTTCCTCCTGGCCTACCTGGCTCAGGCCCATCCAGGCGCCGCAGCGCCCAGCACGGATCCGTTTCTCACCGGGCTGGCGATCGTGCTGGGGCTGGTGCTGGTGCTGCTGCTGGGTGTCTGGCTGGTGTCGGCGATCTATCTGAAGGTCAATCAGCAGTTTCAGGCCCAGATCTGCCTGACGGAACAGCTGGGTCCCTGGGCCACTCTGCAGCGCGGCCGTGCCTTGGCGGATCCCCAGTGGCCGCTGCTGCTGCTGCTGGTGATCATCGAAGGCCTGCTCGGCCTGCTCGGGTTTCTGACCTGCATCATCGGTTTCTTCGTGGCCTGGCCCGTGGTGCTGTGCGTCACCAGCGCGGCCTACCGGCAACTGCTGGCCCTGGAGGTGGAGGCCGCGAAGCGGCCCATCGCTGGGCCCAGCCTCGCCCCTTAACCCCAGCGGACGCTCAGCACCAGGAAACCCAGGACCCCCAGCAGGGCCAGCAGCAGCTGGGCCAGCCGGCTGACCAGCATGCCGGCCACCACCGCCAGACCCACCTGCAGCGAGCGCTGCAGCCGCAGCAACCCGAAGGCGCCGGGGACGGTCGGGGCGCCCAGCAGTTCCCCCAGGCTGGCGCCCAGCAGGGGGCCGAGCAGGGCTCCCAGCAACGGACCGCCGACCGGCAGGGCCGGCAACAGGCCCAGCAGTCCCACCACCAGACCGATGGCCGCGCCGATGGAGGCCCAGCGGCTGGCCTGCAGCCGGGCGGCCGCCAGCACCAGCCCCAGGGCCTCCGCCCCCCAGCCCAGCAGCAGCAGCACCGATCCGAGCACCAGGGTGGGCCAGGCCAAGGCCCAGCCCACCGCCGCCACCCAGATCAGGGCCCCGAGCGGCAGCAGGGCCAGGCCGGGCAGGACCGGCAACAGGGTGCCGGGGATGGCCAGCAGCTGCACCAGCAGCGCCAGCCACCAGAGCAGGTCACTGCGGGCCAGACCCGAGAGGGCCGGCGAGACAGCGGGCGGCAACAGGGGCAGAACCAGGGGAAGCGTCATCCACGGCGCCGGGCGACGCGCAGCTTGGCGGAACGGCTGCGGGGATTGGCCTCCGCCTCGAGCGGATCGGCCCCCAGCGGCTTGCGGGTCAGCCGCTCCAGCCGGTCGTCGCCGAGGAAGGCGGTCTTGACCCGCCGATCCTCGAGCGAGTGGAAACTGATGACCGCCAGCAGGCCGCCCGGCAGCAGCCAGTCAGGGGCCCGCTGCAGCAATCGGTCCAGGTTGCCGAGTTCGTCGTTGACGGCGATGCGCAGGGCCTGGAAGGTGCGGGTGGCCGGATGGATGCGGCCGCGCCGGGCCTGGGGCGGGAAACAGCCGGCGATCACATAGGCCAGATCGCCACTGCTGCGGCCGCTGCCGCTCCAGGGGCGCTCCGCCACCAGGCGCCGGGCGATGCGGCGCGAGAGGCGCTCCTCGCCATAGGCATAGATCAGATCGGCCAGCTCGCCCTCCTCCAGCCGGTCGATCAGCTGCGCCGCCGTCTCACCGGCCTCGGGATTCATGCGCATGTCGGGGGGGCCGTCACCGCGGAAACTGAAGCCCCGGGCCGCCACATCGAGCTGGGGGCTGCTGACCCCCAGGTCGGCCAGCACGCCCAGCAGCGGCTGGCCTGGGGTGTAGTCCCCGAAGCTGGTGGCCACGATCGTGACGCGATCGCCGAAGGGTGCCAGGCGCTCGGCGGCGGCGGCGCGGGCGGTGGGATCGCGGTCGAGGCCGATCAGGTGCAGGTCGGGATGGGCCGCCAGCAGCAGGGCGCTGTGGCCGCCGCCGCCGAGGGTGGCGTCGAGCAGCCAGGCCGGGTCGGGGCCCTGCTGCACGGGCATGTCAGCGAAGGCGGCCAGCACCTGGCTGGCCAGCACCGGCTGATGCTGGAAGGCGTCGCCGGGCTGGGAGTGCGACTCGGGTTGCGACACAGACCAATCCGGCAGCCGAACCTTCCTAAGATCCCAGCAATCATTTCTCAGCCCACGGCCCCATGACGCAGCTGGAGACGCGCACGGAGCCGATGGTGGTCAACTTCGGCCCCCATCACCCGTCGATGCACGGGGTGCTGCGGCTGGTGGTCACCCTCGATGGCGAGGACGTGGTGGACTGCGAGCCGGTGATCGGCTACCTGCACCGCGGCATGGAGAAGATCGCCGAGAACCGCACCAGCGTGATGTACGTGCCGTACGTCAGCCGCATGGACTACGCGGCCGGCATGTTCTACGAGGCGATTGTGGTCAATGCCCCGGAACGGCTGGCCAATGTGCCGGTGCCGAAGCGGGCCAGCTACATCCGGGTGCTGATGCTGGAGCTCAACCGCATCGCCAATCACCTGCTCTGGCTTGGCCCCTTCCTGGCGGACGTGGGTGCCCAGACGCCATTTTTCTATATCTTCCGCGAGCGGGAGATGATCTACGACCTCTGGGAGGCGGCGACTGGCCAGCGGTTGATCAACAACAACTACTTCCGCATCGGCGGTGTGGCGGTGGATCTGCCCTATGGCTGGCTGGAGAAATGTGAAGACTTCTGCGACTGGTTCGGTCCCAAAATCGACGAATACGAAAAGCTGATCACCAACAACCCTATCTTCCGCCGCCGCATCGAAGGTCTCGGTGTGATCAACCGCGAGCAGGCGATCAACTGGAGCCTGTCCGGGCCGATGCTGCGCGCCTCCGGCGTGCCCTGGGATCTGCGCAAGGTGGATCACTACGAGTGCTACGACGACTTCGACTGGAACGTGGCCTGGGAGAAGGAGGGAGATTGCTTCGCCCGCTACCGGGTGCGGGTGCAGGAAATGCGCGAGTCGCTGAAGATCCTGCGCCAGGCGATCAAGATGATTCCCGGCGGCCCCACCGAAAACCTTGAGGCGCGGCGGATGGCCGAAGGCAAGGGCAGCGAATGGTTCGGCTTCGACTATCAGTACGTGGCCAAGAAGGTGGCTCCCACCTTCAAGATTCCCTCCGGCGAGCTCTACACCCGGCTCGAATCGGGCAAAGGTGAAATCGGAGTGTTGATCCAGGGCAATGACGACGTCACCCCCTGGCGCTTCAAGATCCGGGCCGCCGATCTCAACAATCTCCAGATCCTGCCCCACATTCTCAAGGGCAACAAGGTGGCCGACATCATGGCCATCCTCGGTTCGATTGACGTGATCATGGGCTCGGTGGATCGCTGACGCGACCATGTAGAACCTGCCCCCGGGGTTGTTTCAGCGCCAATCAGGCAGCCTTTTGATCATGACGATTGGCTTTCGTCGGGCGACGAATCCAGTCTATTTCTATAACGGCACGGGAGCAGGCAAGCCCAGCGGAAATCAGCTCCCATCGTCGGGCCAAGGCACCCTGCGCCCAGCCAGTAAACGCCGAGAAGGAGCAGATTTTGAGCTCAGGCATCTCCCCGTGAACAGGCTGCTGGTCTCTCATCCAGACAGAGGGTGGCAAGGGTCGGCACGTTGATCTCAGAGCCCTGCCTGCCAGGCCTCCACTGAGCTCTCCGACCGGGCAGGCATCGCCAAGCTTCGGCTTTCCCCGCAGGATGCAGGCCTGCTACCGCTCACTCGTCTCCGGCAACAGCCTGTGGCGCATCAACAACTTGCCGTGCGGCAGCTCACCCGAAATGCCGCATCTGAGCCGATGAAGAAATGCTGCCACGCGCCTGGCCGGCCAAGCGGAATGCCAAGAACCAGCCGGTGAAAAGCAACCTGGGAGCTTCCATGATCGTTCCGACAATTGGCTCTGGTGGCGGCGCCCACAAGCAAGGCCATGGCCCTTGTCTCCACAGCGAAGACAGTGAAATCCCCCCGGCCAGCGAGCCTGCTCAAGCGCAGTCAGGCGCCTCGTCCCAGTGTCTTGGAGCTCCAGGAACTGCGACATGGACATCTCTGGCCGGAATTGAATTCGAATCACGACCATGACGCCATTTCCTGGTACAGGCGCAGCAACCCAGGAACTGCGTGATCTCACTTTCTAATAAAAAATAAATCCAACCTTCAGCTCAGCTACCGCTGAATGGTGAGGCCAGGATCAACAAGCGAGGATCCAGATACCCCACAATGCGTTGAGCTGACCTGCTTCACGTTCTTGGCAGGTCACAACTGAAGTGACCCGATCCCGAACCTACCCGTGTGGTTCCCGATTCATGCCTGCGCTGGCTATGGCGTTTGGAGGGATTCTGCTGGTTGGAGTACAGCCCCGGTCCCTCGCGGCTCACACCCTGATGGACTTTCAAGGCTCGGTGCAGCTGCAACGCAAGCAGCCTCTGGGCTGGGCCTCCCCCCAACCAGTGCGGCGCAGGGGCCTGCCGCTGTTGTCCCAGGACCGGCTGGAAGTCAAACGCGGCGCCGAGGCGCTCGTGCGCTGTGCCAGCCCGGGCCGCAAGTTATGGACGGTGGAGCCTGGTGGCCCCTTTCCTGTGACCCGGGGCTGCGGCCAGGAGACGACGTTGCGACAAGCCCTGCGCCCCGAGGCGCTGGCTGGGGGTGGAGATCCGCACCTGCCCTATCTGATCACACCGCGCGCCACCAGTGTGATTGGGATGCCGCTGGCTCTGCGCTGGAATCCAGTGGCGGGCGTGCGCGTCTACCAGGTATGGCTGCTGCGACAGCGGGATCACCAGCTGCTGTGGGGCTCGCGCGTCGAGAACGCCAGCGCCATCGCGCTGCCCAAGAGCGTTGCGCTCACGGCGGGGGAGCGTTACCTGCTGGTGGTGGAGGCGGACAACGGCAGCTCCTCGGTCCTGGACAGCCCCGCTGACGACCAGGCTTTCCGCCTGGCCACGACAGCGGAGCTGGCCAGCCTGGAGCGCCAGCGCACCAGGCTGCCGCTGGCCAGGCTGGATCCCGAGGCGGCAGCGCTGTTGCAGGCCGATGGGTTGAGCCAGTACGACCTGCTGGATGACGCCATCACCACCCTGGAGCACTACCACGCCCGCCATGGGCCGACGGTGGGCGTGCTGCTGGAGCTGGGGAGGCTGTACGGCCGGATTGGGGTCAACAGTCTGGCTGTGGAGCGGTTTGAGCAGGCCGGCAGTCTGGCCCGCTCCGGCGACGTCCCGGACGCGCTGGCGGAGGCGCGGGCCGAAGCCAGCGCGGCTGGTCAACGCCGAGGAGGAGGAGGGCGGAAGCCATGAAGCCTCCGCCGCGGCGCGCCGCCTTGCTGGCCAGGCCGCTCATCCTGGGGCTGCTGGCCAGAGCCATCGGCGCCGCACCGGCCTGGTGCCAACCGGCCTCGACCGGTGTGCCGGCCCCATCATTTCCGGTGCCGATCGAGCAACCCCGACCGCCTCTGCCGGTCCAACCTGCGCCTTCGCCGTTGCGGGGAGCTCCGCAGCCACTTCCGCCGAGTCAGCCCGCAGCACCGCCTGCGGCACCCACGATGGTGGTGCGTCGTTTTCTGTTCACGGGGAACACCGTATTCAGCACGGCCCGGCTGGAGCGGCTCAGCGCCGCCTACCTCGATCGACCGCTGAACTTCGCTGAGCTCGGGCAGCTGCGCGATGCGATCACCCAGCTGTACGTCAGCAGCGGCTACAGCACATCAGGGGCCTACATCCCGATGCAGACCAGCGATGATGGCGTGGTGGAGATCCGGATTCTGGAGGGCAGACTCGCAGAAGTGAATGTTGACGCCAAGGGGAGATTGCGGCCCTTCTACATTCGTTCTCGGCTACTGCGTGCCGGTGGGGGTGTGCTGAACATTCCACGACTGCTGCATGAATTGCAGCTGCTGCAAGCCAATCCGCTGATCAAAACGATCACGGCCAACCTCGCCCCCAGTCCCGATCCAGGGATGAGCGTACTGCAGGTCAAGGCGGTCAGCAATCGCTCCTTCCAGATCGCTGCAGCCATGGACAATGGCCGCAATCCCCAGACCGGCAGTTTCCGCCGCGGCGTCGACCTGAGCGAAGCCAATCTGACAGGTTATGGCGATCGCCTAGCCGCCATCTATCGCAACAGTGATGGCAGCAATGACCTACAGCTGAGTTATCAAACACCCCTGGGCAACTCAGATCTGGCACTGACCGCAAGCTACCGGGATCTCCACAGCTGGATCGTCGAGAAACCGCTGAACATCCTGAATATCCATTCACATTACCGTCAGTGGTTTGTCGGTCTGCGTCAGCCCATCATCCGCCGTCTGACGGAAGAGTTAGCCCTGGGATTGAATCTCAACAAACAAGACAATCAGGGATTGTTTCTGCAGGGCTTACCCTTCCCCGGCCGCGGTGTGGATCCCAACGGCGAAAGCCGTGTCACCACACTGTCCTTCAGCCAGGACTGGACGCAACGCTCCAACATTGATGTCTTGGCACTCCGCTCGGAATTTGCCATGGGCCTGCAGGGGTGGGACAGCACGACTCCCTACGACTTCGGCATCGATCCCAACAGCCCAGACCCGGGCTTTCTGCTCTGGCGAGCCGATGGCCAGTATCTACGTCAGCTGGCCCGGGATACGGTGCTTGTGGTCCGCAGTCGGGTCCAGGTCGCGAATGATCCCCTGCCATCTGTGGAACAGTTTGGCCTGGGCGGACTCGGCAGTGTGGAGGGCTACCAGACCAACAGTCTGCTCACCGACAGCGGCGTGTTCGGATCTCTTGAGGTGGCCCTGCCCCTGCTGCGCTCGAAGCAGTCCCAACAACTGCTGCAGCTTGTTCCCTTCGCCGCAATCGGCTACGGCTGGAATGCTGGGCCAGCCCAACCCGAGACGAATCTGCTCTACTCTGTAGGCATAGGGATGCAGCTGCGTCTAGGAGAGCAATTCTATGGACGTGTGGACTACGCTCAACGACTCGGACCCACGCCTTATCTGATCAGCAACGCCACCCAGGACCAGGCCATCTTGTTCACGGTACGCTATGCCCCCTGAGTTCAGCCTCTCGGCCCTGGAATACGCTCAGGTCGCCACCCAGCCAGTGACTCATGCCTGGATTGACAACCAGGCTTGCGGCCATGAATAGCCGTACCTTTCAGACGGTTATTCCCACAGCTCTTGCGCTGTTGCTCGCCGCTGTCGCCGGCATGGCAAAGGCGGACGATTCTGTGAAATCGGATACCACGACCAAGACTCAGGTAACAACAAGTCTCAACAATGGCGGTACAACCACCTATACGATCAACGCGGGAACGACGAGAGGCAATTATCTATTTCACAGCTTCGCGGCTTTCGGCCTGAAAACCAACGAAATCGCCCACTTCAACAACGCCAACAGCGTTCACTCGATCTTTGGCCGCGTGACCGGCCTGAGCCCATCGCAGATCGACGGTCTGATCAAGGCCAATGGTGCAGCCAATCTCTACCTGATCAATCCCAATGGCATTGTTTTCGGACCTAATGCAACTATCGATATAGGCGGTGCTTTTTTTGCCAGCACCGCCAATGCGGTGACGTTCAATGACTATTCCTTTTCGGCCGCGACAGGCAATGACGTGCCGGAACTGCTGACCAGCGACATCGCTCCCGGCCTGCAACCCGGTGCTGCGGGATCGCTTCTGCAGAATCAAGGCGTCTTGATTGTTAAGGAGGGAAAAACGCTGCTGCTCAGCAGCGACAGGATCGAGATCAGCGGCGGCAGCCTCACCGCCAATGGCGGCAACGTTCAGCTCCAGGGCAGCAGCTCCGTCTCGATCGCGGCTGGCACCGTCAGCGCCCTCAACAGCCCCACCAAGAACGGCTCCATCAACATTCAGGGCGGTGCCATCACCATCGGTGCCAAATCCGGCCGCACCATCCTGAGGGCAGGCAACGCTGCCGGCCTCAGTCCAGACGAAACCACGGCGTCTAACTTCACCCTTCTCGATGCCGGCACCGCCAGCACGGGCTCGCCCATCACCCTGCAGGGCGGTGAGAACCAGGCGATTCAGATCTTCTCCGGGGCGGCTCTGCCCAACTCGCCGCAGGGCATCACCAGCCTGCGGGGGGCCACCTTCGTCAACGCCAAGGCCCCAACCAACTCCACCAACACCGTCAGTCAACGCATTGTGGTGGGGGGCATCCTTTCGGGCACTCCAGCCAGCCCTACCGCCACCTCGCAAACCACCACCATTGGCGCCGGCACCTATCTCAAAGCCAACAACGGCGGAAAGATTGACGTTCTCAGCACCGGCACCACCACCTCCAGCGGCTCCCTGACCGCCGATGGCGGCGCCCTCAATCTCAAAGGCAGCACGCTCTCGGTTGATGGAGGAGCACTTCAGGCCAATGGCGGGGCCATCAGCCTCGATGGAGCGACAACC
>JBAPUA010000045.1:0-4982 GCA_049282435.1 Cyanobium sp.
TCGGAGGCGCCACTATGGGAGAGGGTCATGGTCTGTGTTCGGTTTGGTGGTAGTGCTCCGAACAGGGTCACAGACCGGCCCACCCTTTGCCACAACAGAGAACTGAGGGAGGCGAGCCGTCAGCCCCCGCGACGCCGGGGCTGCTCCTCCTGAGTTACACCACTCCACGGGACGCTGCTGGGGGCGGCAGCTGAGGCTCAGACAGCGGAGGCTCAGGCAGTGGAGACTCAGGCAGTTGAGGCTCGGGCAGCCAAGCTCCCGAGGCGGTGGAGAGCTGGAGCATGCGCCCCAACAGGGAGAAGGCACGGCCGTTCTGCTCGGCCTGGGCCGCCACCAGCTGATCACTGGAGCGGGAATGCAGGAAGTAGTGCTCCAGCTCCTCCTGCACCTGGTGCAGTTGCAGCAGGGTCAGTTCGGCTTCTTCGCGGGCCTCGCTGAGCGCCTCGGCCTGGGTGGCCAGCTGCTGCTGGAGCTCGGCGGCAGTCCGGCCCTGCTGCTCGCGGCCGATGACGGCCTGATCGCGCTCACTGCCGACCTGCACCAGCTCCGCCTCCAAGCTCTGGAGCCTGGCGCCCTGCTCCCAGCCTGAGGTCTCGGCCTGCGCGAGCGCCTCGGCCTGGGTGGCCAGCTGCCGCTGGAGCTCGGCGACAGTCCGGCCGTGCTGCTCGCGGCCGTTGACTGCCTGATCGCGCTCACCGCCGAGCTGCACCAGCTCCGCCTCCAGGCTCTGGAGCCTGGAGGCCTGCTCCCGACCTGAGGCCTCGGCCTGCGCGAGGGCTTCGGCCTGGGTGGCCAGCTGCTGCTCGCTCCAGCGGCAAAGCAGGAAGTAGTGCTCCAGCTCTTCCTGCACCTGATGGAGCTGCAGCAGGATCTGTTCGGCTTCCTCCCGCGCCTCGCTGAGCTCACCGGTTGAGGACTGCAGCTGCTGCTCCAGGTTGGCCAGCTGAGGTTCGAACTGCTGGCGCAGGGATTGGAGTTCGGCCTGATGGGCGCTCTGCTGAGCCTGATGGACCTGGTTCAGGGCCTGGAGCTCCTGGGATTTGGCTTGCAGTTGCTGTTGCTTGTCGCGGTCAGCCAGGCAGATCGTTTCCAGTTCCTGCTGCACCTGATGGAGCTGCAGCAGGGTGAGTTCGACTTCCTCCCGCGCCTCGCTGAGCTGGGCGCGAACGGTGTGCAGCTCGGCTTGAAGCGGTTCGAGTTGAACTGTTGTTTCAGGCGACACGTCCTGGTTGTTCTGGAGCTCGGCCAAGCGCGCCTGAGTCTCCCAGGCCTGGAGTAGAAAGGCCATCCAGTCGCTGTTGGTGAGCCCGGCGACGGGCCGGAGCAATTGCGGCTGACGCCCATCCAAATCGGCCTGAAGTTCCAGGTCGGCATAGCGATTGAACACCTCACAACGACGATGGAGGTAGAGCTGCAGGGGCAACGGCAGCTCGGCCGCCGTGGCGAGCGGCCACTCCAGAGTGTCTGGATCCCGGTAGCTGAGGTTGACCAGGCGGGTGCAAGTGGGCTCCAGTTGACGGGCCTGCAGAAAGATGGCGGTGTGCTTCAGCCAGGTGTCAAGCAGCTGCTCAACATTGGATGCCTGGCTGGGCTGCTGGTTGATCAGCAGATCCACTGGGCTGATGTAACCCATCCAGATGGGTCGCCGCTTGCTGGCCGACAGCTTATCCAGCACACGATCCGGGTCCAGCGTTTTCGCCTGCGGGGAAACCATGGCATCAGGCCACTGGGCGCCGACGCAGACGACCAATCGTGGCCGCTCTGAAGCTGTAAGCGTTGCAACAGCAGGATGGCTGGCCAAGGGCGAAAACTACGGCATCGAAATAATTTACACGTGTGGCATACATAGATGTGGATCGCGCAGCGTGGAGATGTTGCTTGGCCAGACAGCCTGTGGAGAAATGGCAGCTTTGGAGAAGGCGCTGCTCAAAGCCTGTGGGAGCTTGACTGGAGCGAATCAAGCGAGCCAGTTCAACAGGAGGCGACGCACGTATAATCACTACAGTGATATCGAAGCCAGACCGCTCTCTTCAGCGTGCAATCAATACCAGAGTGCTGATTTCATAGTTTTATGAGTTAGACCCCACAGCCGGAGAACGACATTGCCTCGTCAGCTGCGCAAGCCATGAGGCGGGACGACGCCCAGGCGATACAGCCGAGCTCATCTTCAAACCAGAGTATCGGCCTTCCATGTCAACCGCTGTTCCAGCTCCTGCCGCTGCGCCCACAGCGCCTCCAGCCGGGCCCGATAGCGCGCCCCAGCGGCGGCCCACGAAAACGGTTGCCGATACGCCGCCAACACCGACGGATCCCTGCTGGGATCAGCCGCTGCTGCCTCGTGATCGTTGGCCAGAGCCAACCGGCGGGCAGCCACCTGCCGCATCAACTCGGCCACATGCTCCTGATCTGGCTCAGCCCAATAATGGCCGTCAGCGTAGGGATAGGCGCCGCGGGGAATCGGCACCTCTTGGCAGCGCACGGGGTGGGCGAGGGGGCCGGTGCAGAAATCGGTGTTGCCGCCGTAGGCCGTTGCAATCACATCCAACCCAAGTTGCAATGCTTCCGCCATGCCGCGACCGAAGCCTTCTGATCGGTGCAGGGAGAGGAACACATCACAGCAGCCGTAGAGGGCGAGGAGCTCCTCGCGCTCTACGGCTGGCCACCACGAGGTGGATGCGCGGATCTTCGGCGGCGCGCAGCTGCAGCCAGTGCCATTCGGCGCTCTCGCCCTGGGGCGGAAAGGTTTTGATCATCAACGCCACCTGGTGCGACACGGGGTGGCTAATCACCTCGCGCCCGCAGCAGGCCAGCAGTGCGGGCAGCGATTTCTGCTGGGGCTCAGGCACTGGCTTCTGTGTTCTTTGGTCAGGCTGGCTGGAGCGCAGGGCTGATCGGCAGGAGGGTCTCGATCGTGCTGGTGTCGCTGATCTGTGAGTGATGCTCCAGCGTCACGCCCACCGGCTTGCCCAGTGCATCGAAGTCGACAATCAGGTTGTCGCTGACCGCTTCTGAGCTGCTGCTCAACCGATCGACCAGCTCGATGTAGAGGGTGTCGGTATCTGGGAAGTAGCGGATTTTCATGGCGCTGGCTTCGCAGCAGGCGGTGTGGGCTGAGACCGGGTGCGCGCTTTGAGGAACCCCCGGTCGAAGAAGGCGTAGTGAACGGTCTCTCTGTCGTCAAGGGTAACGACCCTGAGCGCACGGCTCTGTGCCTCCGGCACCAGGCCCCACAGGGCAAACGGCCATCCGCCTCCCGGCGAGCCTCGAGGGGCTCGGCGATCACCCTCAGAATCCAAGCCGCCTCGATGCCTGGGTGCTTCTGGCGCACCACATCGCGGAAGTAGGCCGTTGTTTTACGCAGCCGACACCAGCGCGATCAAATCCGGCGCTCTCTGGAAGAGGCCATAGAACCTGTGCAGGGAGTTCGTCTGGCGAGAGGATAGGGGACAAAGGCTCGCTCCTCTTGCAGCCAGTTGGGAATGGCGCCTGAGGAGATGGTTTCGGCCGCGGATGCCAACAACACCGAGTGCCGCCAGGGCCTTCACGGCTTGCAGCCCTGACAGCTCTTGGCGTTCAGTCGGCGTGCTCAGCGAGCCAGGCAGTCAGATCGTCTGGGCCTGTGAAATCGAGGAGCGCTACTCCTGCGGAGAAGGCTTCGCTTACAGCAAAGGCCTCGAGCTGATCCAGAGGCAGGGCTTGGACGCGGGATCCAACAACGGTTGCCACACTCCCCCGCCGGGAGGCCAAGTCCTGCGCTGAATGCGCCATGGGCATGAGTGATGGCTTGCTCTCTTGGCTCAGCGAAGAGTGCTGGGGTCGGGTGCTGGTGCAGCAGGCCGAGGAGTGATGTTGTGGGCTCGTCAGAGTGAGCGCAGCAAGGCCTCATAGGCCTTGTATGACCCCACCCAAAACCAGATCGACACGGGCCGAATAGATCGGCAACGTTGTATAGACCTTCTTGAATCTGAGGGAAGGATGGTCCGGGTTTTCTCGCCAGAGTTGGTAGGCGCACCTGATCTTTCGTCTCCTTTCGAGGGGCGCCTGGGTGTAGAGCTGTCTGAACTGATCAGTCGTAACTGAGTTCACTGCAGCTCGTCGATGGGCTGCATCCGGCCAGCCTGGAAATCTTGAATGGCTTCACTGGCCATTTGCTGCAGCAGGTTCTGCGATCCAGCGAACAAGGCGGTCCAGCGCTCTTCTGATTCCATTTCCTCGAGCAGGATCGCTGCCAGCACGTTCTGCTCCTCGTCTGGGAGCTTGGCCGCGGAGGCAACCGCTGCAGATAGAGCTTGCGTCATCGGTTCCGCTCCAGGTCAGATGGTCCGTTCCATTCTGTCAGGGTTAGCCAGCGGTCACTGGACGGAGTCGCAGCGTCATGCTTGGAGTGGTGGGGAACCACCACAACCACGGCCAGGTGCTGCACCTGGGGGTGCAACTGGAGAAAGCGAAAGCTCTGGGCGCCCAGACGGTGCTTGAACCCAGGCTTGGCGTGCATCTGCACCTACAGCAACACCACCGGCTGCTCGGGTGTGCCGGCCTCCGCTGAACGCGGCCAGAACGCCCCATCGAGACGATGGTTCGCAGCTTTTAGCTCGGGCGCCTCAAAACGACACAGCGCATCGCTAGGGGAATCCGGCCCAAGCGAGAGCACTGCAGAGGCGCATGCAGCACCCGCCGCTGGCAACAGCAGCGCGATCAAAACGGGCGCGCTTTGGAACAGCCCGTAGAACCAATGATCAGTTTTCAAGGCTCACCATCCGGCACGACCAACGCCGACCACTTAATAGTGCATCAGTACGCCCATCTCGGGGCCGCCAAGCGCCCGTCTTCGGGACCGATGGGGCCGTCGTGATCTGCAACCCAGCTCAGGCCTTGGGCGGCCTGAATTCTTCCAGCAACACCGCCAGGGCTTCACTCAGTTGAAGCCGGTTCAGGGAGGTGTCTGCGAGGAGGAATCGGCATTGAGCAGCAAGGCATCCATT
>JBAPUA010000046.1:0-42179 GCA_049282435.1 Cyanobium sp.
TCGCTATGCCATTCAATGCGTGCAGCACGAGCACAACCCCAGTGAGGCGGTGAAGTTCCTGGGCGAACCTCAGAGCCCCTACCCCAAGAAAAACTGGAGCTCCCTCATGCTCCTCAACTGCGAGCGCTGCACCGCGCTCACGCCCGAGTACGTCAACACCGCCAGTGGCCTGGAGCTGCATCGCTTCCACTGGTTGGCCGGAGATCACGAGATCGGTGCCCTCGATGATCGCTGGAACCATCTGGTCGATGTGCAGGATCCCGCCCGGGCTCAGGGGGCGAGCCTGTTGCACTGGACCCTCGGTGGCCCCTGGTTCCGGGAACAGGCGTTCATGGGCGGGGCCCTGGCCGCCGAGTGGTATCGGGCCCGTGATGAGGCGATGCGGTTGTGGGATTGAGCCAGTCGGGGACCAGCCGGGCCATCGGCCTGAGCGTGGTCACCGTGTGCATGAATCGGCTGGAGCACCTGCTCAGCACCGCAGTGCAGGTTTCTGCCTGGTCAGGCCATCAGGAGCATCTGATCGTCGACTGGAGCAGTGCGGAGCCGGTCCGGCGTGAGCAGCTGCCCGCCGACCCCCGGATCCGGCTGCTGCGGGTGGAGGCGGAAGCCAGCTGGAACCTGTGCCGGGCCTACAACTTCGCGGTGGCGCGGGCCCGTGGGGACTGGATCCTCAAGCTGGATGCCGACACCTGGCCGACGCCGGATTTTGACCCGCAGGTCGCGGCCCTGCGCCAACCTGGCGATGGTCAGGGCCAGGCTGTCCCCTGTGTCTTCGGTAGCGGCCCGGAGGGTCGCAAAGGCCAGTTCCTGATGGCTCGCCAGCTGTTCGCGGCCGTGGGTGGCTTCAACGAGCATCTGATCGGCTACGGCTTCGATGACAAGGATCTGCAGGCGCGGCTGGCGGTGCACACGGGCCGAATATCGTCACCGATCCCCGAATCGTGGATCGGCGTGATTCCCCACTCCGATGCGGAGCGGGCGGGCCAGGGGCGCTCCGGCCGCTTCCACTGGCTGGAGGACTCGCGGGGGCTGGCGGCCATGCGGGCCTCACGGCTCAGCAACCGTCTGCTGGCGGCCCATTGCCCCTGGAGTGGCCGAGCCGGGGCGTCGGTGTACCGGGAGGCATCGCCCGGGGTGTGGCAGGTGGATCCGGCCACGATTC
Source organism: Cyanobium sp. (assembly GCA_049282435.1). Classification (GTDB taxonomy): domain Bacteria; phylum Cyanobacteriota; class Cyanobacteriia; order PCC-6307; family Cyanobiaceae; genus Cyanobium. The sequence goes on from JBAPUA010000046.1 coordinate 1,163, forward strand.
CCCGGCTGCCTGCGGAGGTGGCCGATGAGATCGACCACGCCCGGCGCATGACCTTCTGGGGCTGCTTCCTCGCCATCCCCGAGATTTTCCTCGAAGTGCTGCCCTTCAGCCTGTTCCCTCAGGCTCGCCAGGGACGCTGGGACGTGCGCTGGTGGCATCGTCTCTGGTGGCACAGTGGCCGGCGTCTGCTCGAGCTGCCGGTGCTGCTACTGGCCTTCACCAGGGGCATCCTGCGCGGTTGGCGGTGGCCCGGATGATCGGCCTGGTTCTGGTCTCCAACGGGATTCACCTGGAGGCCGCTCGGCGGCGGCGCGGCGCTCAGGCCTCCCGCACCAGGCCCGGGCTGGAACTGCTGCTCTGGGATCGGGATCGCTGCCAGCTGAGCGCCGCCGATCGCCGGCTCTGGCCCTGCCATCTGGCCATCCGGCCGCTCTGGCTGACCCTGCTGGCTCTGGTCGCCCTGCTCGGGCTGGTGCGGGTGCTGGCGGTCGCCCATCGGCGCGGCGCCGGCCGCGCCCTGCGTCTGCTGTTGCGCCGGGTGCCCCGGCTGGAGCTGCTCGACGACGGTCTCGACCAGTACCGCGACCATCCCCGGGCCATTGATCCCCGGCAGTTCGCCGCTGGCACGCCCTACTGGTTGTTTTCCGATGCGGTGAGCCATCGGGCTGCCTGGTGCTCCCGCTTTGACTGTCGTGAACTCGGGCCGCTGTATCAGTCCGAGGGCGCTGTGCAGACCCCTCTCCTGCTGCCGCAGGCTGGCGAACGTGCCGGCACGCTGCTCGTCGATGCGCCAGGCCTGGAACGGCTGCAAGCGGTCGCCTCGCGCCTGCCGCACCCCTGGCTGTTGCTGCCCCATCCGGTGCATGCCAAGCGGGCGTGGCGGCTGCCGCTGGCCGGGGGCGACCGACTCCTGGAGGAGCCGCCCGAGCCCTGGATCGCCGGTTTCGCCGGGCTCGTGGTGGTTGGTGAGAGCATGACCCTGCTGGCCGCGGCGCGGCTACGGCCGGCGGCAGGGCGCTGGATGGTGGCGCTGCCGGAGATGGCTGACGCCAATCTGCGCAGGCTGGCACTGTCCCTTGTGGCCGGGGATGCAGGCGCTGAACTGTTCTGAGTCATAGTCTCGAAATCGTTTGGTCGCTGCGATGCCGCCCTTTGCAGGAACCCGGTCTCTGCGTCCAGCGACCACAGCCCCGGACGCCTGGATGGCGGGCTGGACGATTTGCGAAGCCCGCCATTGGTTCCTGGCTTTCCTGGGTCTGTTTCTGGCGATTCACTGGCAGGAGGTCAGTTCTCCCACCTGGAATGTTGATGACTGGGCTCTGATCGGGGAACGGATTGACCAGGCCAAGCAGAGCAGGCCCGCCTGGGATTTGATCTATCCGCTGCTGTTTCAGAACAGTTTTTCTCCGTTTTTTGGCTGGCTGCTGGCCGCAGGTTCTCTCTATGCGGTGGCGGCCGCCACGGCGGTGTTCTGTCCGCTGATTACACCGGCCTGGGCCTGTCTGCTGGCCCTGGTGCTGAGTCTGCACAGCTACACCCTCGACCTGTTCAATTTCAGTTTTGCCATCGGCACCTATCTGTTGCCGGCGGCTCTTTCAATCTGGGGCGGTGTGCTGATGGCCTATGGCCCAGCGGCGCCGCTGCTGGGTCGCCGTTGGCTGGATTGGCTGCTGGGGGTGCTGATGCTGATGGTGGCGATGGGGATCTATCAGCCCACCGGCTACCTCGCCATCGCTTTGCTCGGCTGGCAGGCTCTGGCCTGGGCCCTGGATCAGCGCCATTTTGCTCGCTCGGCGGCCCTGCGACTGATGGCCGGTGTCGGAGTCGGTGGTGTTTTTTATTATCTGTGGGCGCTGATCATGATGCGGGGCGAGCAGGCAAACTCCCGTACCGGCTTCTCCGATCTTCCGCGCTTTCTTGAGAAGTTGACTGCGCTCGGGGTTTATAAGGAGATCTACAACACCAAGGTTTCACTGGCGTCGACTGCGCCCCAGTTCATCCTTGGGACCATGTTTCTACTGCTGTTGCTGGTGCTCAGTGGCTGGGTGGTCCGACGGAGCGAGAGCAGGGTGGCGCGCCGCCAGCACCTGGCCTGGCTCTGGTTCGCGGCCCTGTTCCTGACTCTGCTGCCGTTGTTTCTTTTTTACCTGCTGCGTTCGGGGTTTCCCTCCAGGGCCTTCTGCCTCGGCAACCTGGGCATCGGCAGTTTCAGTGTGATCGCCCTGGCGACGCTGCAATCCTCCCGGCGGGGGCTTGTCTGGTCGCGGCTGCTCGTGGGGCTGCTGATTGTGTTCTATCTGATCCCTCAAGCCGCCTTTGCCGCCAGGGTCTGGGAGCTGACCCAGCTGCTCGAGCGCCGTGACCAGGCCATGGCCCAGGCGATCGCGGCTGATGTGCGCGCTGAGGCCAGGCGCACCGGTCTTGCGGCTGACACGTTTGAACTGTTCGGCACCACCGAGCGCAACGAGCCCTTCCCCCACTGGAGCAGTGTCGGCGAATCGGTCTTCCGTCAGAGCTGGAGCATCGAGGCGATCTTCCGGCAGCTGCTGCGCCAGCCTGTCACGCACATTGCCTACCGCAGCGAGGGCAATGAACAGCAGGTTCGTGCCTCCCTGCCTCCGTGTCGGGCCTATCCCGAGCCTGGTTCGATCGTGCGTCACGGGGATCGGTGGCTGGTCTGTCTGGAGGCCAATGGTTCGTCGGCGGAGGCCAGACCAGGGGCTCCCGGAGTCCGCTGAGGTGGCCCTTCACGGCGCAGGCGCAGGGCCTGGGCAAGCCTGGGCGATTGACTGCGCGGCAGCACGGCTCGGCTCAGGCGGTCGATCGATAGCTCAGGCGCGTCAGCACGAAGGAGGTCGCGGCCCACAGCACCATCGTGATCAGGGCAATCCTGAAGCGATCGATGCCCAGGTGTTGCAGGGCCCAGGCCGCGGCGAGGCTGAGCCCGAGGCAGCCCAGCTGGATGGCCGCGTAGCGCCCCAGCAGCGCCAGGCGGAAGGGCACCCGGAAGCTGTAGCGGGCGTGCAGAACAGCATTCAGCAGCAGGCTGATCGCTCCAGCCAGGGCCACGGCGGCGGTGGCGCTGCCGCCCGCCAGGCCCACCAGGGCAAACAGGGCGAGGTACAGCAGCTCCCCGCAACCACCCACCAGCAGAAACCGCACGAGCTGATGCCGCAGGGGACGCCGCAGCTGCCGCAGGGTCGTCTTCACGTCTGCCCATGGCCGCCGAGGGGCTCCAGGCTGCGCACGAAGGACTGGGGCCTGCCGCTGACGGTCAGGAGGATCCGGCCCATGTATTCCCCCAGCATGCCGATCAGCAGGCACTGCAGGCCACCAAACAGCAGGATGGCCGAAATGATCGACAGCCAGCCCTGCACCTGGCTGCCCCACATCAGGCTCTCCAGCAGCAGCACGATCAGGGTCACGCCGCCGGCCAGGGCCAGCACCACTCCCAGCAGGGAGGCCAGCCGCAGCGGCATGATCGAGAAGCTGGTGAAGATGTTCAGCCACAGCCGGATCAGGCGCCGCAGGTTGTAACCGCTGTCCCCCGTTTCGCGCCGGTCGTGCTGCACCTTGAGGCTGCCGATGGCCGTGGTGTAGAGCGACAGCAGGCCGTCGATGTAGGGAAAGGGGCCGCGATAGTCGGCCGCCTGTTGCGCCACCACGCTCGCCACACAGCGGAAGCTGGACAGATAGAAGCGATCCGGGAGATCGAGCAGCCAGTTGGCGGTGCGATTGGCGAAGCGGCTGCCCAGGTTGCGCCAGCCGGCGTGCTGCTTCTGCCGGTAGTCGCCGTAAACCACATCCAGCTCCTCGGCCACGGCTTTGTGCCACAGGCGCAGGCCCTCCTCCGGCGGATTCTGGAGATCGTCATCGAGGTTGATGACATAGAGGCCCCTGGCGTGACGGTAGCCGGTGAGCACGGCCTGGTGTTCGCCGAAGTTGCGGCCATGGCGGATCAGCACCCCCTGCAGCGGACTGCTCTTCAGCCGCCGGCGTAGCCGGGCCACCGTGTCGTCGGGGCTGCCGTCATCGACCAGCACCAGCTCCCAGGGGCCGGGGACGGACAGGGTCTCCAGGCGGCTGACCAGGGCCTCGACGCTGTCGCTGCTGCGGTATAGGGGGATCACCAGGCTGAGGATCGGCGCGAGATCGGGGCACGGGCGGGAGGAGGGCTGCTCGGGCATGGGTCGCTCAGATGGGAGTGGGGGCCCCGCCCAGGGGAGCGGTGGGTCGGCGGGCCTGCAGCAGCAGGGAGCTTCCCCAGGGCAGGGGCAGCAGCCGCGAGACCTGCTCCTCCAGGTTCAGCAGGGCGATCAGCAGGCGGTTCAGGCCGGCGGGGGGAAGCTGTACAGCGGAGCTGGCGGGTTCCTGGGCCGGGTCGGGTGCGTCCTGCTCCAGTCGGGCCTGCAGCCAGACCAGGGGCATCAGCCAGCTGTTCCAGTACCCCAGGGATTCCAGCTCAAGGCCGCTGGCTGCGGCCAGTTGGCGCAGCTCGTCAGGTCGGAAGCGCCGGGCCCCGAGCACCCGCCGGTCGTGGCGGCGGGCCAGGCAGGGCATGGCGGCGACATTGAGCAGCAGCAGCCCTCCCGGATGCAGCAGCGCGGCCATGGCCGCCATCGCCCGGGTGGGATCCACGTCCCGGTGGTAGAGCACATCCATCGAGAGCACCACATCGAAGCGGTCGGGCCGGGCCGCCAGGTCATGGATCGAGGCGGCGCTCACCGGCAGACCCCGGTCCCGGCAGTAGCGCAGCGCTACGGGGCTGGCATCACAGCCGCTGCAGTCGGCCACGGCCGCTTCCTGGGCCAGGGCCAGCAGCAGCCCGCCGGTGCCGCAGCCGGCATCGAACAGCACCAGCGGACGACCCCGTCGCCGGGCTTCCCGCCGCAGCCGGACCAGCACCCGGCGCCGCAGGCTGCGATACCACCAGTGCCGGCCTTCCTGCTCCGCCAGAACGTGATATTCCGCCTCCTGCATCAGAGGGCCCTCGGCAGGAAGGGATCGAGCCGCTGGCAGACCTGCTCCACCTGCTCCTCGCCCAGGTAGGGATGCAGGGGCAGGCTGAGGATCTCCTCCAGGCGCGTCTCGGTGTGTGGCAGGGGGCGGCCTGCTCCGAAGCGCTGACGCAGATAGGCGTGCTGGTGGCAGGCGAGGGGGTAATGCACCGCCAGCGGCAGCTCCGGGCCGGCGGCCTCCTGCAGCAGCCGTTGGCGGCTCTGGGGAGGCAGGCTGATCACATAGAGGTGATAGCTGTGCCGCCAGTGATCGCCATCGCCCGGGAGCCAGGCCCTGTTGCCCAGTCGCTCCTCGTACCAACGGGCGACCTGACGCCGCTGGGCGATGCGCTGGTCCAGGTGGGCCAGCTTGCCCAGCAGCACCCAGGCCTGCAGTTCATCCAGCCGGCTGTTGACGCCGAACTGCACGGCCTGGCGGCCCTCGTCCCAGCCGTAGAAGCGCCGGCGGCGGCTGGCTTCGACATCGTCGGGTCGGTTCGCCACCAGGGCGCCGCCATCCCCGAAGGCTGCCAGGTTCTTGGTGGGGTAGAAGCTGAACGCCGCAAAGCGCCCCCAGGTGCCCACCGGCCGGCCGGCCCAGGTGGTGCCGCAGGCCTGGGCGCAGTCCTCGATCAGGCTGACGCCATGGCGTTCACAGAGGGCGGCGATGGCCGGCAGGTCGCAGGCTTCGCCGTAGAGGTGCACGGCGATCACCGCTTTCACCCTCGCCACTGTGGCCAGCTGCTCGCCCAGATCCCGCACCGACAGCAGGGCGCCGTCGGCGTCCAGGTCCAGAAACACCGGTACGGCCTCCAGCCGCAGCACCGCCGCCGCGGTGGCGTAGGCGGTGTGGGAGGGCAGCAGCACGGTGTCGCCGGGGGCCACGCCGCAACCCCGCAGCGCCAGCTCCAGGGCATCGGTGCCGTTGGCCACGCCCACAACCTGGTCGGCGGCAAGCTCCGGCGAGAGCCAGGCGGCGAAGGCGGCCTCGAAAGCGGCGACCCCGCGGCCGAGGATCACCTGCCCGGATTCCGTCATCCGCTCCAGCGCCGCATGCAGCAGATGGCCATCGCGGAGCAGTTCCTGCTGGGGGAAGTTGAATGGGTTCGCCATCGGGGGCCGGGCCGGCATCAGAGGTAGTGGGATTGATGCTGGCGGTAGTAGGCGATGGTGCGCTCGAGGGTGGTTTCCAGGCTGCGGGACGGCTGCCAGCCGGCATCCCGCTGGAAGCGGTCGTAGCAGGAGTAGTAATCGCCGATGTCAATCTTCTTGCGCTCGGCGGGGAAGCTCATCAGCCGGATGTCCCCGGAGCCGTGCAGACGGATCATCAACTCGGCCAGCTGCCGCAGGCTCAGCCGTTCAGGGGAGCCGAGGTTGTAGGGCGTCGAGGCCAGATCATCGAGTGATCCGGCCAGCAGCAGCGCATCCACCACGTCGTCGACGTCATTGAAGTCGCGCAGTTGTTCCCCACCCCAGACCTCGATTGGTTGCGAGGCCAGCAACTGACGCAGCCAGATGCCGACGAAGGTCTGACGGGCGTCGCGGATACGCATGCGCGGACCGATCGTGTTGGTGAGCCTGAGGATGCGGGTGCTGAGTCCGTAGACATCGGCATAGAGACGATGGTAAAGCTCGGCTGAAAGTTTGTTGATGCCGTTGACATCGACAGGCTCGACTGGATGGGCCTCGTCCACGGGTAAGTACTGGGGCCTGCCATAGAGCTGGCGGGTGCTGGCAAAAACGATGCGGGCCTCGGGATTCACGCGTCGGCAGAGCTCCAGCAGGCTGAGCTGGGCCGTGCCATTGATGGCGAGATCCGTTTCGGGATCGTGCATCGAGTCCAGGTGGCTGGTCTGGCCGGCCAGATTGAAAATGACGTGCTTGTCTTTGAGTAAAACTTCTAGCGAATAGCGATCTCGGATGTCGGAAAGATTGATGCGAATCGCGTCTTCGTAGCCATTCAAATTGAAAAGATTGCCCCCGTACCGGGGAATCAGGCTGTCAATGATGGTCACCTGGGCGTCTAGCTGGGTCAGGCGTATGGCCAGGCTGGAGCCGATGAAGCCAAGGCCGCCGGTGATCAGGACTCGCCGGTCAGACCAATTGACGAAGCTCTCAGCTTTCAACAGTGACTCTGGCTGATTAGGATTTAAAATATAGTTGATCTTATCGGCTTTGCCGCCGAGTCCATGTGTTCTGAATTGCCTATGCCTGTGTCCCAGCCCGGCCCTGGCTGGCGTTTCTGGTTGTCGATGCTGCGCATCACCCGCAGTTCTGCAGCACTTGCAGCACCTGGCCGGCGCTGGTGCTCCAGTCGAAATGGGCTGCCCGCGCCGGACCCGCCGCACCCAGGCATCGGGCCAGGCTCCCCTCCCGGCTGAGGCGGCTGATCGCATCGGTGATCGCCCCCACGTCGCGGGGATCCACCAGCAGGGCGGCGTCACCCACCACCTCCGGCAGGGCACCGGCGCGGGCGGCGATCACCGGCGCTCCACAGGCCATCGCCTCCAGGGCCGGCAGCCCGAAGCCCTCCCAGAGGCTCACCAGCGCCAGGGCCCGGCAGCGGTTGAGCAGCGCCAGTCGCTCCTGGTCACTCACCCAGGCGATCCAGTCGCAGCGATCGCCGATGCCGAGTTCCCTGGCCAGCCGCTGCAGTCGGGGCGTGTAGCGGCCATCGTGGGGACCCACCAGTTTCAGACGCAGCTCCCGGTTGCGATCGGCTACGGCGGCGAAGGCCTGCAGCAGCCGGGCCAGGTTCTTGTGGGGATCATGGCGGCCCAGCACCAGGACAAACGGTTCGCGCTCCAGCCCAAGCGGGCGCAGCTGGCCCGGATCAAAGCCCAGCCGGATCGGCACCAGCCGCCGCGCTGGCACCCCCAGCCGACCATGCACTTCCCGGGCCGTGGCCTCCGAGTTGCAGAGCACCCGCACGGCCCGATGCAGCACCAGCGGCACGTAGGCCAGGTGGTAGGCCAGCAGCGGCGTCGCCTGGGGATAGCGCAGGGGCAGCAGGTCATGGGCCAGCACCACCGAACGCACCCCGCGCAGCAGGGGTGCCTCGGGCAGGGGCGAGAGCAGCAGCGGGTCGCCCATGGCGCGCAGGATCCTGGGCAGCTGGTTCTGGGTCCAGAGCAGCCGTTCCAGGTGGCCGCGGCGACCGTGCTCCGGCGAGAGGGTGGTGGGGATCGGCAGGCTGCCGGGACGTCCGCCCGCCAGCGGGTCGAGCAGGGGCACCTGGGCTGGATCCAGGGCTTTCACCAGATCGCGGGCGACCACGCCGATCCCGGTGGGCTTGCGGCCCAGATAGCTGCCGTTGAACAGGGCCAGGGGGCTGGACGGGGCTGGGGCCATGGCGTCAGAATGGCTCCCCCAGCACCGTCAGCCATGCCTTCAGCACGGCCAGACTGCGTCGCGGTCGCAGGGGCAGCCGCAGCAGGCTGAGCAGCAGCAGCCGCAGGCTGCGCAGCGCCGAGACCCAGCCTGGGCAGTGGCGGCGCAGGAAGCGCAGGTAGCTGAGGCTGGAGAGCTCCAGCCGCCGCGCTCCTGGGGCGGCACTGCCCGTGCCCTTGCGATGCACGATGGCTGGCTCGCTCAGCCAGAGCACCGGTGCCCCCGCTCGGCCGAGGCGCAGGCAGAGATCGATGTCCTCGTAATAGAGCGGGAAGCGCTGATCGAAGCGGGCGGCGGGTCGGTGGACGGAGGGTCGCAGGGCCAGGCTGCAGCCACTCAGCCAGTCGAGGCACAGGGGCTCAGCGGCCGCGGCCGGCGTCGCGGCGCTGGCTTCGAGCTGGCGGCCGCGAAAGTTCAGGCCTGGCGTGATCCAGCCGCCGCTGGCCTCGAAGCCCCCGGCGCCATCGCTCACCGCCGTGCCCACCAGGGCCCGCTGGGGCAACTGGCGCAGCCGTGCCCACAGGAGCGCCAGTTCATCCCGGCGCGGCAGGCCCGTGTCGGGATTCAGCAGCCACACCCAGCCGTCCCAGTGCTCCCGCTCCAGCAACTCAAGGGCCCGGTTGCAGCCGGCGGCGAACCCTTCGCCTTCGCCACCGCGGATCGGGCGGACGCTCAGGGGCGCCGCCGCCGCCGCCAGCTGGGCCCTGGCCAGGGGGGCCGATTCAGGACTGTTGTCGACCACCAGCCAGGCCCGGGGGCGACTTGATTGGGCGGCCAGATCCAGGGCCAGGGCCGGAAGCACCGCGGCGCTGTGATAGTTCACCGTGACCACAACAATCGGTACGGACGGAGTGGTCTCGACCACTAAATGTTCGGCTGTGGCGATGGGCGTGCGGGACACGTGCGGGACAGTGGTGGCTGGGCGCGCTGATCCTCTGGCCCGAGTGTCGCAGCATGGTCGACTTTTCTGCCTGTGCCATCTGCCGGATCCATCGGGAGTTCGGTGACCTTGAACTGCCGTGGCAGGAGCCGGAGTCCGGCGGCGCCAGCCCGGAGTCCGCCGCCACTGCGGGCGCCACTGCGGGCGCCACTGCGGGCGCCACCGCGGGCGCCACCGCGGGCGCCTCAGCCATCGCCTCAGCCACTGCCACGGCTTTGTTGATCGGTCGCTGCGGACCTTTCCTGTTGCGCCACCATCCGCTGCCGGCGCCGCTGCCGGGCTGGCTGATTCTCGACAGCCTGCGTCACGTGGGCGGCCCCGCCGATTTCGATGACCGGGAGGCGGCCGCCCTCGGGATGACCCTGCGGCGCAGTTCCGCCCTGGTGCGTGACCTCACGGGCTGCCAGCGGGTCTATGCGATCGCCTTCGGGGAGGGGGCTCGTCACTTTCACTTGCACCTGATCCCCCGCCATGGCGCCGATCCCGCCAGCGAGAGCTGGCGCGTGGCCGATCTCTACCGGCAGGTGAGCGGCGGAGAACGGGCGGCGGCCGATCCCCTGCTGGTGGCCCAGATGGTGCAGACGGCCCGCCAGAGCAGCGCCGGTTGGCGGCTTTAGGCTCCAGATCCCTGGACGGGAGATGGCTTGATGCGCTACGTGGTGGCGGTACCGGCGCGGCTGGAGTCGTCGCGGCTGCCCGGCAAGGTGATGGCCGACATCGGCGGCCGGCCGATGCTGCAGCGGGTGCTGGAGCGCTGCAGCCTGGCCCGGGCCCCCGAGGCGGTGGTGCTGTGCACCGACAGCGAGGAGCTGATGGCTGCCGCCGAGCGCTGGGGTTATCCGGCGCTCGCCACCAGCCCTGCCTGCGGCTCCGGCAGCGAGCGGATCGCCTCGGTGGTGGGGCCGATGCTTGAGCTGGCGGGGGCCGCGGCCGAGCAGACGGTGATCCTTAACGTGCAGGGCGATCAGCCGTTCCTCGATGCCGCCGTGATCGACGCCATGGCGGCCGAGTTCGAGCGGCGTGGTCCCGGCACGGAGGTGTTGACGCCCGTGTATCGCATGGGAGCGGACAAGGTGCATAACCCCAATGTCGTCAAGACGCTCGTTTCCGCCGATGGCCGGGCCTTGTACTTTTCCCGCTCGGCGATCCCGCATGTGCGTGGGATTGATCCACCGGACTGGCATGCCCATGTGCCCTACTGGGGCCATGTGGGCATCTACGGCTACCGCGCCGACGTGCTGGCCCGCTGGAATCAGCTGCCCCGTTCCCCCCTGGAGGAGATCGAGAAACTCGAACAGTTGCGGCTGCTTGAGGCCGGCATCGGCATCGGCACCTTCACCGTGGAGGGGGAGTCCCTGTCGGTCGACACGGCTGAACAGCTGCAGGAGGCCCGGGCGATGGCGCTCCAGGGGGCCTAGGAGCCTGTCGCGCATCGATGACCGCAGAGAATTCGGCGCGTTTCCACCGCCAGGGAGATTCAGTCAGGAATCGGGCCGAGAACGGCGTTCATGGATGGTTGAGGGATCGGTTCGCCCAATGGATGGGCACCTCAACCCGTGCCCATTCCGCCCCCGCAAGTCAGAGGCAAATCAGGCTTCGCACTGCTTCTCGCACTGCTTTTCGCGCTGTGAATCCAGTGATGGTGGGGATTTTTTTCGAGCTGCCCCTGGTCAGGACCGCCGTCCATCACCATGGGGCTGGCTGGGGCTTTGGCACAGACCTGGCGATGCACAACAGGCTCCTATCCGCTGGTCAGGCCGGCCTGGACCAGGTCATGCAGGCGCAGCAGCCCCAGCATCCGCTGATCGCTGGCGATCACCGGCAGCACCCCAATCGCCTTGCGACGGTTGCGCTCCATCTGTTCGATGGCGCTGACCGCCAGGGTGTCTCCCTCCACCGTGATCGGATCGGTGGTCATCAGATCGGCGGCCGTCAGCTCGCTCCATTGCTGCGGGCCGTGCTGCTGTAGGGCTCGGCGCAGATCGCCGTCGGTGATCAGGCCCCAGATCCGCTCCGGCGCGTCCGGCTGGGCCAGCCAGCAGGCGCCGACGCCATCGGCGGTGAGATGGGCGATCACCTCCGGCAGGGGAGTTCCGGCCAGCAGGGGGCTGAGGCGGGTCACCGGCACCATCAGGTCGGCGGCCGTCAGGGTGAGTTGTCTGCCCAGGGAACCGGCCGGGTGGTTCATGGCGAAGTCCTGGGGGGAGATGCCGCGCCGCTCCATCCACACGGCGGCCAGGGCATCGCCGATGGCCATGGCAACGGCGGTGCTGGCGGTGGGGGCCAGGTTCAGGGGGCACACCTCCCGGTCCACCGAGCCATCGAGCACCACGTCGCAGCCCCGGGCCAGGCTGGATTCGATCCGGCCCACCAGGGCGATCCGCGCCGTGCCGCGCCGTCTGAGATGGGGCAGGATCTCCAGCAGCTCCTGGGTTTCGCCGCTGTTAGACAGCAACAGCACCGCATCCTCCGGGGCGACTACCCCCAGGTCGCCGTGCAGGGCATCCAGGGGATTGAGGTAGATGGCCATCAACCCGATCGAGGAGAAGGTGGCGGCGATCTTGCGTGCCACGATGCCGCTCTTGCCGACTCCGGTGATCACCAGCTTGGCCCTGGCATCGGCGCAGGCGTCCAGCTGGGCCAGGGCAGCCTCCACCTGGGCCGCGTCCAGTCGCTGGGCGCTGGCCGCGATGGCGGCCGCCTCTTCGATCAGGCAGCGCGTGAGGGCGGACAAGCAGGGGCTCCGGGATGATGCGGCCATTCTCTCCGGCCAGCTTCCGTGACCCCGCCGTTGGCGTTCGACCTGCCAGGTCTGCCCCCTGAGTTCTGGGCGCTGCTGGTCCGGGCCGCTGCCGGTGATCGCCTGGCCCTGGTGGGAGGGGCGGTGCGCGATCTGCTGTTGCATCGGGTCCATCGCGATCCCTGGCTTGGGGTTCCCGATCTGGATCTGGTGGTGGAGCCTGCCCCCGGCAGCGCCACTGGCCTGGCCCCGGCCCATCGCCTGGCCCGCCGCCTGCGGGAGCTGGTGGGCTCCGAGAACCTGCTCCGCTATCAGGAGCACGGGGCCTACGGCACGGTGGAGCTGGAGCTGGCTCTGGGGGACAGCCCCTGGCTGCTTGACATCGCCAGCGCTCGCCGGGAGACCTATCCCCAGGCGGGGGAGAACCCTGAGGTGCGCTTCGGCTCCCTTGAGGACGATCTGGCCCGGCGCGATTTCAGCATCAATGCCATCGCCCTGCTGCTGGATCGGGGCGGCGAGCCTCCTGCGGCGGTGAGGCAGGAGCCGCCGGGGCCCCGGTTGCTGGATCCCCATGGCGGCCAGGCCGATCTGGCCCGCCGCCAGCTGCGGCTGATGCACGGCGACAGCCTGCTGGATGATCCGAGCCGCATCGTGCGCGCTGCCCGTTATGCGGCCCGGCTGGGGTTCGATCTGGCCCCCGAAAGCCTGGAGCAACTGCGGCGGACGTTGGCGCAGTGGCCCTGGCGCTGGCGGCCTGGAGAGTCCCCCCAGCAGGTTCCGGCCGCCCTGGGCACCCGGCTGCGGATGGAGTTGGAGCTGCTGCTTGAACGGGAGCCCTGGCCTCAGGCCCTGGCGGCCCTGCAGCGCTGGCAGGCCCTGCCGCTGATCGATGCGGAACTGCAGCAGGATCGCCTGCTGCGGCTGCGTCTCCACTGGGCCGAGCGTTTCGGGGTGCCGCTCCTGCCGGCCCTGCTGCTGGGGGCGGCCCAGCCTCTGGCGCTGGCTGAGCGCCTGCAGCTGCCCCACCGCCAGCATCGCCTGATCGCCCAGGTCCTGGAGCTGGATCGGCGCTTGCAGGACTGGGCCGCGCAGCATCGGGCCGCGGATCGGGTCTGGGCCCCGTCCCGCTGGTGCGCCCTGCTGGAGGCGCCTGGTCTCTCGGCCGAAGCGGTGGCTCTGGCCCTGGCGGCCGGTCTGGGGCCGCGGCGGCCGTTGCTGCGCTGGTGGGGGCGTTGGCGCCATCTGCGGGCCGGATGCTCGGCCGCTGATCTGCTGGCGGCCGGGATGGTGGCCGGGCCGGCTCTGGGGGAACGGCTGCGGCAACTCAGGGCGGAGCGTCTCGACCGCGAACGGTGCTGAGGCCCTGCCCTGCCCTGCCCTGGCACGGCATGGCACCGGTGCTGCCGCTCCTTACGATCCAACCCGAATGCACCGTCCATGATCATGGCCAGCCTCACCGTCGTGAAGTTCAGCTCTGAGGATTGCGGTACCTGCCATCGCATGAGCAACTACGACGCCAAGGTGTCTGAGGAGCTCGGCCTGGCCTTCGTCAGCGTGATGATGCAGGACACCGAGACCTACCGCCGCTACCGGCGCGTGCTGATGGCCCAGTACCCCGGCAAGGAGGGCATGGGCTGGCCCACCTATCTGGTGGTGAGTGAGGTGGAGGCCGATTTCGTGATCCACGGCGAGGTGAAGGGCGGCATGCCCAAGGGGGATTTCCGCGAGCGTCTGCGGGCAGTTCTGCCCCAGCCCTGAGCCCAGTCCTGAGCTCAGGCCTGGCCCGCCATGCGGCGGGGTTCAGGGCTGCGCCCCGCTGGAGCCTTGAGCGGCGCCAGCAGCGGGGCCGGGGTCTGTCGCTTGTTCAGGGCCCATCCCAGGAGCTGCTGGCGCGGCTGCGTCCGGATTGGCGGGGCCAACAGCGAGGTCGGTCTGGCCAGCGCAGCGGTTGAGACCTCTTCAGCGTGGGCCCGTGGCTGGGCCCTGAACTCGTTTCAGCCGCCGTAGCCGCGGGGGTTCGCCTGCTGCCAGGCCCAGCCATCGGCACACATCTGGGCCAGCTCCCGGCGGGCCCGCCAGCCAAGGCGGCGTGCGGCTTCGCTGGGATCGGCCACGGAATGGGCGGCATCGCCGTTCCGGCGTGCCAGCAGCTCGAAGGGCACGGATCTGCCGCTGGCCTGCTCGAAGGCCCGCACCACCTCCAGCACCGAATAGCCCCGGCCGCTGCCCAGGTTCAGGGTGAGCAACTGGGGTGGCTCCCTCCAGAGGGTCTCCAGGGCGGCCAGGTGTCCCTCGGCCAGATCCATCACATGGATGTAGTCGCGGATGCCGGTGCCATCGGGGGTGGGCCAGTCGGCTCCGAAAATCTTCAGTCTCGGCAGGCGCCCCACTGCCACCTGACTGACGTGGGGGAACAGGTTGCTGGGAGGACCGAGCGGATCTTCGCCGATCCTGCCGCTGGGGTGGGCACCCACCGGGTTGAAGTAGCGCAGTCGGGCGATGCGCCAGCCCGCAGACCGTGGGCCTCCTTCCCCCAGGGGCTGACCTCGCTCACTGGCCGCCAGATCGGCCAGCATCTGCTCGACGGCGGCCTTGGTGTGGCCGTAGGGGTTGATGGGGACCACCGGCGCGGTTTCCGGAATCGGCAGGCGTTCCGGGTAGCCATAGACGGTGGCGCTGCTGCTGTACACCAGGGTGTGGCAGTCATGGTCGGCCATGGCCGCCAGCAGGCTGCGGCTACCTCCCACATTCACATCCCAGTAGAGGAGCGGTTTCGCCAGCGACTGGTCGACGGCCTTGAGACCGGCGAAATGGATGACCGCATCAAAACGGCCGGAACCGTTGCTGAACACGCGCTCCAGATCGCGCCGATCGCGGATGTCGCCGGCGACCAGAGTCAGTTGCTCCGGAGCCGTTATTCCGGTGAGCTCCTGCACCCTGTGCAGGCTTTCCGGACTGCTGTTGGCGAAGTTATCGAGGACGACGAGCTGATGCCCTGCCTTCAGCAGGACCAGACAGGTGTGACTTCCGATGAAGCCGGCCCCACCAGCGATCAGAATCTTCCCCATGGGGCAGACGTTAGGGCAGGGCGAACGGTCTGCCGATCCTGTGCCTGGGGGTGTCAATTGGAGCGCGGTTCAGGCGCGGATTGGACCTTGGGCACGGCCCCCTGGGCCCGGGCCACCAGTCGCAGGGTCTTGATCAGGATCAGCAGATCCAGCATCAGGTTGGCGTTGCGCAGGTAGTAAAGGTCGTAGCTCAGCTTCATGCGGCTGTCGGCGATACTGGCACCGTAGGGATAACTAACCTGGGCCCAGCCGCTCAGTCCAGGTTTCACCCAGTGGCGCACGCGGTAGTGGGGAATCAGCTGCTCCAAGGTGGCCTCCAGCTCCGGTCGCTCCGGCCGTGGCCCGATCAGGCTCATGTCGCCGCTCAGCACGCTGATCAGCTGGGGCAGCTCATCAATCCGCAGCCGCCGCAGCCACTGTCCGACCCTGGTGATGCGAGGGTCATGGCGGCTGGCCCAGCGGGCTCCCTGGGGCTCCGCTCCCTGGCGCATGCTGCGTAACTTGGCGATGCGGATCGACTCGCCATAGAGACCGCTGCGGAGCTGGCTGTAGAACACCGGGCCGCCATCCTCCAGGCGGATCAGGGCCGCGGCCAGCAGCAGCAGCGGCGCTGTGAGGATCAGCAAGAGCAGGGACACGACCACATCGCCGAGTCGCTTGAGGCGCCAGCTCCAGCGCCCCGGCTGCAGTTCGAAGCCCTCGGCCTGCACGAGCCAGCGGCTCGAGAACAGCTCCGGCGGCACCCGCTGCAGATGTTGCTCGGCCCACAACACGAGACTGCACATGCTCATGCCGCTGCCGCGTCGGGCCAGGAGGTTCTGCAGCAGGGGATCATCCAGGTGGGCCGCCTCGCTGACCGCGATGGCGTCGATCTGGGCGTTATCGGGCAGCTGGCGGGCCTTGAGCTCCTGGCTGTTACAGAACAGCAGGGTTTCCGCCTCGCCGCCGAGTTCCTGTCTGAGCACCTCGAGCTCGTCGCTCTCGCCCACCAGCAACCAGCGCCGGGCCATGCGCAGCCGCGTGGTGATCCAGAGCTGGGCCAGGGCCGAACCGCTCGTCACGCTGATTAGCAGCGGCAGGACGAAGTTGCGGAAGGTGCGGGGGTCATTGACCTTGATGCCCCAGCTGATCACCACCACGATGATGGCCAGGACCACAGAGGCCACGGTCAGCGTGGCCATCAGCCGCCGCCGCTGGGAATCTCGCCGTCCCTCCTCCGGGCTTGAGTAGCGCCCCAGCAGATAGGAGATGCTGGCCCAGAGCAGGAACAGGCCCGCGACGGATGGGGTCACCCCAACCCACTTTCCGAGCCGCAGGCGAAAAAGGATATTGTAGCTGAGCGTGATCAGGCTGGCGTCAACCAGGCTCAGGCCAATCAGCAGCCACCGCTGTCTCAGCCAGGGAGTGCGCCACCACATGTAAGCCTTACCCGGTCCAGCCGCCCATCAATGTATGAGGACACCACCAGGCGATCCCCAGGTCCATGCGTCTCCCCAGCGGAAGTTGGGCAGCCCCGTGGCCGTTGGCTGAGGTGGGATGTCTGCCCTGCTTGAATCGCGCCCACCCATGTCACCCCTCGCCACCCGGGCCGACAGGTCCACTTCGAGGCGGTTGGTCATTCCAATGGCGGTAACCTTTGCCGAGAGATCGCCCTGATGATGCCCCTCCCACAGATCCGCACCGTCTGCTGCATCGGCGCCGGATATGTGGGCGGGCCGACCATGGCGGTGATTGCCGATCGCTGCCCCCAGATTCAGGTGACGGTTGTCGATCTCAATGTCGAGCGCATCGCCGCCTGGAATGACCCGGACCTGAGTCGCCTGCCGGTCTATGAGCCGGGCCTCGACGCGGTGGTGGGCCGGGCCCGGGGCCGCAACCTCCACTTCAGCACCGAGGTGGATGGCGCCATTGCCGCCGCCGACATGGTGTTCCTGTCGGTGAACACCCCCACCAAGACCCGCGGTGTGGGGGCGGGCCAGGCCAGTGACCTGCGCTGGATCGAGGCCTCGGCCCGCCAGGTGGCTGCCGCCTCCCAGGGCCACACGATCGTGGTGGAGAAGAGCACCCTGCCGGTGCGCACCGCCGAAGCCGTGAAGGCGATCCTCGGCGGTGCCCAGGGCAGTGGCGGCGGCAAGACCTTCTCGGTGCTCTCCAACCCCGAATTCCTGGCCGAGGGCACGGCGATCGGGGATCTGGAGGATCCCGATCGAGTGTTGATCGGCGGCGAGGACCCGGCCGCCATCGATGCCCTGGCCAGCGTGTATGGCCACTGGGTGTCCCAGGAGCGGATCCTGCGCACCAACCTCTGGAGCAGTGAACTCTCCAAGCTCACCGCCAACGCCTTCCTGGCCCAGCGGATTTCCTCGATTAACAGCATTGCGGCCCTGTGCGAAGCCACCGGCGCCGACGTGCGCGAGGTGGGCCGGGCGATCGGCACCGACAGCCGCATCGGTTCGAAGTTCCTGCAGGCCGGGCCGGGCTTCGGCGGCAGTTGCTTCCAGAAGGACATTCTCAACCTGGTGTACCTCTGCCGCCACTACGGCCTGGAAGAGGTGGCCTCCTACTGGGAGAGCGTGGTGGGCCTCAACACCTGGCAGCAGCAGCGGATCGCCCGCCTGGTGGTGAACAGCCTGTTCGGCACCGTGAGCGGCAAGCGGCTGGCGGTGCTGGGTTTCGCCTTCAAGGCCGACACCAACGACACCCGTGAAGCTCCTGCGATCCGCATCTGCCGGGACCTGATCGAGGAGGGCGCCCAGCTGGCGATCGTCGATCCCAAGGTGGAGGCGGCCCAGATCGCCCGGGATCTGGAGTGCTCGCCGGTGGCGGTCGATGCGGCCCCCGGCGAGCGCCCGATCGGGGCCGATGGCTGCTGGCTGGCGGCGGGCTCGCCCCTGGAGGCCGCCCATGGCGCCGACGCGGTGCTGATCCTCACCGAATGGCGCGACTACCGCCAGCTTGACTGGGCGGCCATCGCGGCGGTGATGCGCCGCCCGGCCTGGCTGTTCGATGCCCGTGCCGTGGCCGATGCCGCCGCTGCCCGGGCCGCTGGCCTGAACGTCTGGACCGTGGGGGAAGGCTGAGATGGCACGCCGCAACCTGATCACCGGCGGAGCCGGCTTCCTCGGATCCCACCTGATCGACCGGCTCATGCATGCCGGAGAGGAGGTGATCTGCCTCGACAACTACTACACCGGCCGCAAGGACAACATCCGCCACTGGCTCGGCCATCCCGATTTCGAGTTGGTGCGCCACGATGTGACCGATCCGATCCGCCTCGAGGTGGACCGCATCTGGCACCTGGCCTGCCCGGCCTCACCGGTGCATTACCAGTTCAATCCGATCAAGACCGCCAAGACCAGCTTCCTGGGCACCTACAACATGCTGGGCCTGGCCCGGCGAGTGGGGGCGCGGCTGCTGCTGGCCAGCACTAGCGAGGTGTATGGCGATCCGGAGGTGCATCCCCAGCCCGAGAGCTACCGGGGCTGCGTGAACACGATCGGCATCCGCTCCTGCTACGACGAGGGCAAGCGCATCGCCGAAACCCTCTGCTTCGACTACCAGCGCATGCATGGCACCGAGATCCGGGTGATGCGCATCTTCAACACCTACGGCCCGCGCATGCTGCCCGATGACGGCCGGGTGGTGAGCAACTTCATCGTCCAGGCCCTTCAGGGCCAGCCCCTCACCCTCTACGGCGATGGCAGCCAGACCCGCTCGTTCTGCTACGTGGACGATCTGATCGAGGGCATGATCCGGCTGATGAATGGGGGGCATACCGGTCCGATCAACATCGGCAACCCCGGGGAGTTCACGATCCGCCAGTTGGCGGAGCTGGTGCGGGCTCGCATCAACCCCAGCCTGGAGCTGGTCACCCGCCCCCTGCCCCAGGACGACCCGCTGCAGCGTCAGCCGGTGATCGACCTGGCCCGCCGCGAACTGGGCTGGGAACCCGCGATCAGCCTCGAGCAGGGCCTGGAACCGACGATCGCCTACTTCCGCCAGCGGCTGGAGGAGGACGCCTGAACCGCCCGATCCTGGTCACTGGAGTTGCCGGTTTCATCGGCGCTGCCATCGCCGAGCGGCTGCTGGCCAGGGGTGAGCGGTTGATCGGTCTCGACAACCTCAGCAGCTATTACGATCCCGCCCTCAAGCGGGCCCGGCTGGAGCGGCTGCAGGTGCTGGCCCAGACCCAGCACGCTGATTTCAGTTTCCACCAGCTCGATCTCGCCGATGGGGAGGCGATCGCGGCCCTGTTCGCCGACGTGCGGCCCCGGGGGGTCGTGCATCTGGCCGCTCAGGCGGGGGTGCGCCATTCGATCGAGAATCCCGCCATCTACATCCAGAGCAACCTGGTGGGCTTCGGTCACATCCTGGAGGGCTGCCGCCACCAGGCGGTGGAGCATCTGGTCTATGCCTCCAGCAGCTCGGTCTATGGCGGCAATCGCGCCCTGCCGTTCAGTGAGCAGCATGCGGTCAACCATCCGGTGAGCCTGTATGCGGCCACCAAGAAGGCCAATGAGCTGATGGCGCACACCTACAGCCATCTCTATGGCCTGCCGGCCACCGGCCTGCGCTTCTTCACCGTCTATGGCCCCTGGGGCCGGCCTGACATGGCGCCGATGCTGTTCGCCCGGGCGATCCTGGCGGGCGAACCGATCAAGGTGTTCAACCAGGGCCGGATGCAGCGGGATTTCACCTACATCGATGACATCGTCGAGGGGGTGGTGCGCTGCCTCGACAAGCCGGCCACGGCTGATCCCTGCTTCGATCCGCTCCATCCCGATCCGGCCACCGCCGCGGTGCCGCACCGGCTGTTCAACATCGGCAACAGCCAGCCGATCCCGCTGCTGCGCTTCATCGAGGTGCTGGAGCAGGCTCTCGGCCGCGAGGCGATCCGCGATCTGCAGCCGATGCAGGCCGGCGATGTGCCCGCCACCGCCGCCGACACCAGCGCCCTGGAGGCCTGGGTGGGCTTCCGGCCCACCACGCCGATTGAGGTCGGCGTCGAGCGTTTCAGCGCCTGGTATCGCCGCCACCACGGCGCCTGATCCCGGAGCCGTCTCTCCCCAGGGCAAACTGGCCCTCTGTACCGCCCGCCCTGCCCCCTTGGAACCGCTCCAGAGCCTGCGCGGCACGGTGGATCTGCTGCCCGCCCAGACCCCCTTCTGGCAGCGGGTCGAGGCCGTGGCCCGCGAACAGTTCCGCCGCGCCGGCATCGCCGAGATCCGCACGCCGTTGCTGGAGGTCACCGAGCTGTTCGCCCGCGGCATCGGTGAGGCCACCGATGTGGTCGGCAAGGAGATGTACACCTTTCTCGATCGCGGCGAGCGCAGCTGCACCCTGCGACCGGAGGGCACCGCCTCGGTGGTGCGCGCCGCGATCCAGCACGGTCTGCTCAGCCAGGGACCGCAGCGCCTCTGGTATGGCGGGCCGATGTTCCGCTATGAACGGCCCCAGGCGGGCCGGCAGCGCCAGTTCCATCAGATCGGTCTGGAGTTTCTCGGCTTTGCCGATCCCCGCAGCGATGCCGAGGCGATCGCCATCGCCTGGGATCTGCTGGCGGAGCTGGGGCTCGGGGGTCTGGCGCTGGAACTCAACTCCCTGGGCAGCCCCGAGGACCGGCAGCGCTATCGCCAGGAGCTGGTGACCTGGCTGGAAGGGCATCGCCCGCAGCTGGATCCGGATTCCCAGCAGCGCATCAGCACCAACCCCCTGCGCATCCTCGATTCCAAGAATGCGGCGACCCAGGCCCTGCTGGCGGAGGCTCCCACCCTGGCGGCTGCCCTGGCACCGGCGAGCCGGGAGCGGTTCGAGCGGGTGCAGGAGGCCCTGGGCCGGCTGGAGATTCCGTTCGTGATCAATCCCCGCCTGGTGCGGGGGCTGGATTACTACGGCCATACGGCCTTCGAGATCACCAGCAGCCAGCTGGGCGCCCAGGCCACCGTCTGCGGCGGTGGCCGCTACGACGGCCTGGTGGCCCAGCTGGGCGGGCCCGACACGCCTGCTGTGGGCTGGGCCCTCGGCATGGAGCGCCTGGTGCTGCTGGCCCAGGCGGCCCGCGATCCGGCGGCCTCCCAGGCGGCGGTGCCCGATCTCTATGTGATCAGCCGCGGCGTAGGGGCTGAAGCCTTGGCCCTGCCGCTGGCTCGCCGCGCCCGGGCCCGGGGTCTGGCGGTGGAGCTGGATCTGACGGCCGCCGCCTTCGGCAAGCAGTTCAAGCGGGCCGATCGCTGCGGCGCCCGCTGGGCGGCCGTGATCGGCGAGAGCGAGGCGAGCGAAGGGGTGGTGGTGCTCAAGGATCTGCGCGATCCCCAGGGCAGCGATCAGCGGCTGACGCCCGAGGCCCTGCTGGAGCGTCTGCTGGCCTGAAGCCTCCGGCCGCAGCTTCCGCTCAGCGGCATCCTCGGCACAAAAAAAAGCGGGCTCGCGCGAGCCCGCCCTGGGAAATGAAAAAACCGGTTGGGCCTGATGGCAGGACCGGTTTCAGGCCGAACCCACGGCCACGTAGGAGCCATAGAAGAACAGGCCGACCACGAAGATCACGGCCATGCCACCGGCGGTGGCCACCAGCCACAGGGGCAGCACGCCTTCGGTCCAGCGGCTCTTCCAGGCCACGGCCGGGCGACCATCAGGCAGACGATCCGGGATCCGGCCGTCGGGGAGAGAGGATTTCTTGCCGCTCATTGGGAGACCTCCGGATCAGTTGAAGAAGTAGCTGGAAAACAGCACACCCGTGACGAACACGAACAGCAGCCCCAGGTAGAGGCTGGTGCGGTTCAGTTCAACCGGGAGGTTGTTGGGGTTGTCGTTGCGTTGCATGCCGATGGTGGGGGAGATCGGGTGTCAGCTCGGGAGGGTCATCGCGGTGAAGTGCCTGCGATGCGATCAGCGGCGGACGAACTGCATGGCGGCCAAGGCCCCGAGGAAGAAGACCGTGGGGATACCGAGGGCGTGAACCGAAAGCCAGCGCACCGTGAAGATCGGATAGTTGCGCGGCGTCGTGGGGGCGGGAGTCTGGGTCATGGCGTTTATTTCATGCGCAGGTCGAGCTGGCTCTTGCCTTCGTAGCGCTGGCTGACGACGGGAGCCTTGGTCTCCTGAGCCTGGAAGTAGGCATCAGGCCGGGGGGTGCCGAAGGCGTCGTACGCCAGACCGGTGGAGACGAACATGAAGCCAGCCAGGAAGATGGCGGGCAGGGTCACCGCATGGATGACCCAGTAGCGGATGCTCGTGATGATTTCGAAGAACGGGCGTTCCCCTGTAGAGCCGGCAGCCATGGTCTTAAGCGTTCAGCCCGACGATCCTAGGAGTCGCCCTGCTGCCCCCGGGAGCGGACCGGGGGGTTGGTTACAGAGGGATGCAGTTGGCGCCCGGCGCTGACGGCTCAGCCCACCCAGCGCAGCAGGGAGCCCCGCTCGCCGAGCACGAAGCCCTTGCCGCCGTCTTCGAAGTGGATGCGGGTGAAGTTGGTGGGCTGCTCCGCTCCCACCGGATCCCGCTGCCAGCTGCCGCCGCCATCGCGGCTGACCAGCAGGGTGCCGCTGCCGCCGCCGGTCCAGAGGGCGCCGGAGGGATCCCAGGCCAGGTCGAGGTAGCCGAAGCCGTTGGTGATCGGCACCACCGGCTTGCCCCACGCCCCGAGATCGTCGGAGTCGGTGTTGAAGCGCAGCTGGGCGCCGCGGGCCACCATCCAGAGATTGCCGTCAGGCTGGAAGCCCATCGATTGCAGCCTCTGGCTGCTGACCCGCTGGTGCACCTGCCAGGTGTCCTGGCCCGGCGTCCAGCTGGCGAAGAAGTTGCCCAGGCCGCTGACGCTGATGTAGCGACCCTCCGGCGAGCGGCGCAGGTCGCGGATGGCGCCGGCGGCATCGCTGACCAGGGCCTGCCAGCTGCTGCCGGCATTGCTGGTCTGATACACGGCGCCCACGTTGGTGGCCAGTTCGGCCTGGTTGGGCCCCAGGGCCGTGATCAGGTACGGCTCGCCGGGCAGCTTGGTGTCCAGCAGCAGGCGACTCCAGCTCTTGCCGGCATCATCGCTGTGCAGCAGCAGGCCGGGCTGGCCGACGATCCAGCCCTCCTTGCCCTGGAAATCGATGCTGATCAGCCGGAAGTTCTCCTCCGGGGGCAGATCGAGCGCCCGCGGCTCCCAGCTGGCCCCGCCGTCGTCGGTTTCCATGATCAGGCGGTTGCTGCCCACCAGAAAGCCGTGGTCGGCGCTGGTGAAGGCCAGATCCAGCGGGTTGGCGGTGGTGTCGAGCGGCACGGCCTGCCAGGGGCTGGCGCTGGCCGTCGGCAGGCCGGTGGTGACGCAGCCGCTGAGGCCGAAGCCCAGGCTGAGCACCAGCAGCAGGCTCAACAGAGGAGAAAGCAGTCGGCCCAGCCGCCATGGGCGGGGCCCGGAAGTCCGGTTCACGGGTGTGATCAGCGCAGGGAATAGAGCGAAAGGAAGAAGGCGATCGCCAGGGCAAAGCCGCCAAAGATCAGCACGTTCTTCTGGCCCGGGGTGAGGCGGTTGACGCCGAGGCCGAAGTTGAGGTTCTCCTCGAAGCCGCTGGGCTTGTTGCGGGGACCGATGTCCTTGAAGGCCCCCACCCGGCTGCGGCAGACCGGGCAGCGGAAGCCGATCGGATCGAGGTCGCTGAAGGGGGTGCCCTGGGGAATGGCCAGCTTCTTGACCCCTTCGCCCGGGTCGTAGACGAAGCCGCAGCTGCGGCATTCGAAGCGGTGAGTCGCCGGATCGCTCTCGGCCGTCTCGGTCGCGGCAACTGACAGCCCCGCGGCGGGGCTGTCGGGCTGGTCGCCCTCGGCAGCTGGGGCGCTGGCTTCGGCGTCGGACCGGGGCGCTGGGGCGTCGCCTGGATTGCCGGCTGGCTGGTCCGTTGGAACGTCCGTGCTCATTCCCTGGCCCTTGATTGGCGCCCGAACTCTATCCAGGCCCCCCGCCGGCCCCGTGACGGCAGCCCCTGGCACGCCGCCCGCGGCCGTTCTGTTGTCAGCGGAGCCGAGCGGACGGGGGCGGGGAGGGCCGCAGATCGCCAGTGGCTGGCTGTGGATGCCAGACTGCGCCGCAGGTTGGACCGGCTCGATGTTCGTGCTCTCCGGCTACGACGCCTTTCTGGGTTTTCTGCTGATCTCAGCAGCGGTCCCGGTGCTGGCGCTGGTGGCCAACAAGCTGCTTTCGCCCACGAGTCGACAGGGGGAGCGGGAGCTCACCTATGAATCCGGGATGGAGCCGATCGGCGGCGCCTGGATTCAGTTCAACATCCGCTATTACATGTTCGCTCTGGTCTTCGTCATCTTTGATGTCGAGACCGTGTTCCTCTATCCCTGGGCTGTGGCCTTCCACCGCCTGGGCCTGCTGGCCTTCATCGAGGCCCTTGTCTTCATCGCCATCCTTGTGGTGGCTCTCGCCTATGCCTGGCGCAAAGGCGCCCTCGAGTGGAGCTGATCCCGCCATGACGCTCACCCCCCCAGCCACCTCCTCGGACTCGCCGTCGATCACGGCGCTGCGCGATCTGCGCGCCGCCAGCTGCGGCCCCGTCGGCGCGCCTGCGGTCACCTCCGCTCTCTCGGAGAATGTGATCCTCACCAGCCTGGATGACCTGCACAACTGGGCCCGGCTCAGCAGCCTCTGGCCCCTGCTGTACGGCACAGCCTGCTGCTTCATCGAGTTCGCTGCCCTGATCGGCTCCCGCTTCGACTTCGACCGCTTCGGTCTGGTGCCCCGCTCCAGTCCCCGCCAGGCCGATCTGCTGATCGTGGCCGGCACGGTGACGATGAAGATGGGTCCGGCCCTGGTGCGGCTCTATGAGCAGATGCCCGAGCCCAAATACGTGATCGCCATGGGGGCCTGCACGATCACCGGCGGCATGTTCTCCGCCGACTCGACCACGGCCGTGCGCGGCGTCGACAAGCTGATCCCGGTTGATCTCTACCTGCCCGGCTGTCCGCCACGGCCCGAGGCGATCTTCGATGCGGTGATCAAGTTGCGCAAGAAGGTGGGCAATGAGTCCCTGGCCGAGCGCGGCAATCTCCAGCAGACCCACCGCTATTGCACGATTCCCCACCAGCTCAGGGCGGTGGCCCCGATCGTCGACGGCCGCTATCTGCAGGCAGAAACCCAGAAGGCGGCCCTGGCCGCCGCCGCCGGCCTGCCGCTCGGCAGCGTTCAGCCCGCCGAGGTTGTGGCGGTGGGGGCCGCTGAGGTCGCCGCTCAGGGCTGATGGCGTCCTGGTGGCCGCAATCCGGCTGCACGCACCCTTCCAGGTTCTTCTGAGCGCCGTGCTGCAGCCCTTTTGAGCCGGCCAGCAACAGATCCCGATCGGGACCTGCTCCTGAGCCGATCCGACCGCTCTTCCCTTCGTCCCTCTCCCAGCTCCGATCCATGCCCGACGACAACGCCGCCGTTACGGTCACCGCTCCGGCGCCGGGACCGACGAGCACCTGGCTGAGCCAGCAGGGCTTTGACCATCGGCTGCTGCCCGCCGATCACCTCGGTGTCGAGGTGCTGGGCATCGAGGCCGACGCTCTGCCCCTGGTGGTCACGGCGCTCAAGGCCTGCGGTTTTGACTACCTGCAGTGCCAGGGCGGCTATGACGAAGGTCCCGGTGGTCAGCTGGTCAGCTTCTATCACCTGATCAAGCTGGCGGCCCTAGCCGATCGGGTCGGGACGGGCGAGAAGCTGCCCGCCGAGCTGCGTCCCGAAGAAGTGCGGCTCAAGGTGTTCCTGCCCCGGGACGGCTCGCTGACCATCCCCAGCCTGTACGGCCTGTTTCGCGGCGCCGACTGGCAGGAGCGCGAAACCTTCGACATGTTCGGCATCGTCTATGAAGGCCATCCCCATCCCAAGCGGCTGCTGATGCCCGAGGACTGGAAGGGCTGGCCGCTGCGCAAGGACTACGTGCAGCCCGATTTCTACGAGATGCAGGACGCCTACTGAGGTCTCCGCTGCCCATGCTCCCGGTTGCTGCCGCCCGAACGGCTCCCAGCCAGGCGTTTCAATCGCGGCGGTGCTTTTTGTAAAACCGCATCACCGCCAGGGCCACGCTGCGGGGGTCGTGGCGCACGGTGGCACTGGGGCGGGCGCCCTGCATCGGGGCGAGCATCACTTCGTAGCCCTGGCGGCGCAAGCCCTGCGCATCGCAGATCACCGATTCGGCCCCGCGCAGGCGGTAGTTGGACAGCAGGGGGGAGTTGCCCAGATCCTCCTGGGCGAGCACAGAGTTGAACAGCCGCTGCTCCACTCCCAGGCTGGCCAGTTGGGCCTCGATCGCCCGCAGATGGCCGCCCACATCGAGGCCGTCGGTTTCGCCCGGCTGGGTCATCAGATTGCAGACGTACAGCCGGGGCGCCTTGCTGCGGCTGATCGCCGACACCAGTTCCGGCACCAGCAAATTCGGCAGCAGGGAGGTGTAGAGGCTCCCGGGGCCGAGCACGATCAGATCGGCGTTGGCGATCGCCTCCAGGGCCCTCGGCAGCGCCGGTGGCCGCTCCGGGGTGCAGCCCAGCCGCACGATCGGACTGGAGGCCTTGCCGATGCGCGATTCCCCCTCGATCCGCTCGCCGGTCTCCAGTTCGGCCCAGAGGCGCACGTCGGCGTTGGTGGCGGGCACCACCTGACCCTGCACCGCCAGCACCCGGCTGCTGGCGGTGATCGCCGACTCCAGGCTGCCGGTGATCGCGGTCAGGGCGGTCAGGAACAGGTTGCCGAAGCTGTGACCCTCCAGACCGCTGCCGGAGCGGAAGCGGTACTGGAACAGACGGGTCAGCAGCGGTTCCTCGGTGGAGAGGGCGGCCAGGCAGTTGCGGATGTCGCCGGGGGGTTGCACGCCGAACTCGCGCCGCAGCACGCCGCTGCTGCCGCCGTCGTCGGCGACGGTGACGATTGCCGTGAGGTTGCTGCTGTAGCGCTTCAGGCCCGAGAGCAGGGTGGAGAGGCCGGTGCCACCGCCGATGGCGACGATCGCTGGGCCGCGATTGAGGCGGCGCTGGGCGAGCAGGGCATCGACCAGCACCGTGTCCTTCTCGGGGGCCAGGGCCTGCTGGATCGAGCCGAAGCTGCGGCTCTGGCCCAGCCAGATCAGCCCACCGCCGATCAGCAGCACCAGGGGACCGGTGACGCTGCGGGGCAGCACCCGGGTGAGCTGGGCCAGGGCCCATTTGATTGCTTCCAGGCTCCAGTAGATCGGCTGCAGATCGGCCCAGACGGCGGCGCCGAGCAGCAGGATCAACAGGCCCAGGCCGGAGGTGAACATCCAGCGCTTGACCACCAGCCCGGGCTGCAGCCAGCGGGCGGCCCGCCGCGAGCGGCTCAACAGATCCTGCCGTCGTCGATCGCCGCGGCCGACCCAGCTCGGTCGTTCGGCCGGCCGCCTTGCCCGGAAAGGTTTCACGCCGGAGCGGCGGAGGGGCAAGGCGGAAGCGCCGGAAACGTGATGGAACTGTACGGATGAAAACCGATCGGCGAAACGCCAGGATGGGCGCGAGCCCCACCGGGCCGCTGTCGCCTCCGCCCCCTTCGTTTTCCCGCACTCTTGCTCGCCAGTCCCGCCGCCGCCAGCACCGCCTCGGATGCCGCCGTGGCCCAGATGCGGAAGCTCACGGTGCGCTGGGGCGCCAAGCCGCCGGTGCTGGAGTCGGTGGATCTGGATCTGCACGCCGGCGAGCGGCTGGTGGTGGTCGGCCCCTCCGGAGCCGGCAAGTCCACGATTCTGCGGCTGCTGTCCGGGCTGCTGCTGCCCAGCGCCGGCAGCCTGCTGATCCACGGTGAGGAGCAGAGCTATCTGCGGCTGGATCAGCGCCATCCCCCGGACGTGCGGCTGGTGTTCCAGAACCCAGCCCTGCTGGCCTCGCTGACGGTGCGCGAGAACGTCGGCTTTCTGCTCTATCGCTTCAGCAGCCTCAGTGACCGGGAGATTCGCGAGCGGGTGAGCCTGGCCCTGGAGGCGGTGGGGTTGGTGGGGATTGACGAGCTGCTGCCCGGCGAACTGAGCGGCGGCATGCAAAAGCGGGTCAGCTTCGCCCGGGCCCTGATCGACGATCCAGGTGCCGCCGGTGGTCGGGTGCCCCTGCTGCTGTTCGATGAACCCACCGCCGGCCTCGATCCGGTGGCCTGCACCCGGGTGGAGGATCTGATCGTGCGCACCACCGAGCTGACCAATGCCTCTTCGGTGGTGGTCAGCCATGTGATTAGCACGATCGAGCGCTGCGCCGAGCGGGTGATGCTTCTGTACGACGGCCATTTCCGCTGGAACGGCAGCATCGAGGAGTTCAGGGCCACGGCCAATCCGTACGTGGTGCAGTTCCGGAGCGGTAGTCTGCGCGGACCCATGCAGCCGGCGGAGCTCTGAGCCCATGCGCCGCAGTGTCCGCGAGGCTCTGGTCGGATTTTCACTGCTCGCAGCGGCCGGCAGCGCCTTCACTCTCTGGCTCTGGCTCAAGGGGGTGTCCCTGAGCCGCAGCAACTGGATCATGCAGGCCAGATTTGTGGACGCGGCGGGGCTGGCGGAGCGTTCACCGGTGATCTACCGGGGCGTGCTGGTGGGCAATGTGCGCCGGGTCAAGGTCACCGATCAGGTGGTGCTGGTCGATCTGGAGATCAACGATCCGGGCCTGCGCCTGCCCCGGCCCGTGGTGGCGCGGGTGGGAGCCGGCTCCCTGCTCGGCGGCGATGCCCAGGTGTCGCTGATGAGCGCCGGCCAGCCGCTGCCGGAGGACACGCCCCTGCCGCGGGATCCCCGCTGCAACAACAGCCGCATCGTCTGTCAGAACGGCAGGGTCGAGGGCGTGGCCTCCGCCACCCTCTCCACGGTCACGGACACGGTGCAGAACCTGCTCAGCCAGGCCAACAATGAAAAGCTGATCACCAAGCTGGTGGCCGCCACCGCCAGCTTCGAGACCACCGCCGCGGAGACGAAGAAGCTGGCCAAGGACGGACAGGTGTTCCTCCAGAACGCCCAGGTGCTGGTCAGGCAGCTGAACCGTTCAGCCACCAAGCTCGATCCGATCCTCACCAACATCAACGCCGCCAGCGTCGACACCGCCCAGGCCACCCGGCACATCAACAATCTCACCGCCGCCCTCGACAACCCCGGAACCGTGGCCGATCTGCAGGCCACCCTGACCAACGCCAAGCAGCTCACCGATCGCTGGAGTGCCGTCGGCGGTGACGTGCGCAAGCTCACCGACGATCCCAAGTTCATGGATGGCATCCGCAGCGTTTCGGTGGGGCTGGGCAAGTTCTTCGGCGAGCTCTATCCGGCCCAGACCGAGGCCGCCAGGGAGCGGGACGATCGCCATCGCCAGGAGCGGCAGCAGCTCAGCAATCCGCCCGCCTCCAGTCGCTTCGCGCCCCGCTCCAGCGGGGCGGCGACGAGTCTGACCCGCCCGTAGCAGGCGGCTTCAGACCGAGGCGATCGCCTGCATGGCGATGGCGGCGATCGCCTGATCACTGGCCTTGGGCAGCTGCACATAGCGGCCGCCAGCGGCTTCGGCCAGATCCTTGCCCATGCCGCTGCCGATGAACTTGCGCTCGGTGTCGATCACCAGCAGCTTGATGCCGAGGGCCCGGTAGCGGCTGGCCACCTGCTTGACCTCCTCCTTGAGGTCCACCGGTTCCTCCCCCTCCAACAGCGGCTGGCCCAGGGAGCGGGCCAGCGGCACGTTGCCGCGGCCATCGGTGATCGCCACCACCACCACCTGGCCCAGATCGCCCGTGGCCAGCGCATTGGCGCCGACGCGGGCGGCCTGGGTGAGGCCATGGGCCAGCGGCGAACCGCCGCCGCAGGGCATCGCCTCCAGCCGCCGCCGGGCGGCGGTGATCGAGCGGGTGGGGGGCAGCAGCACCTCGGCCTGCTCGCCCCGGAAGGGGATCAGGGCCACCTCATCGCGGTTCTCGTAGGCCTCCGTGAGCAGCCGGATCACGGCCCCCTTGGCGCTCTGCATGCGGTTCAGCGCCATCGAGCCGCTGGCATCGACCAGGAAGATCACCAGGGCGCCGGCCTTGCGCTGCAGCTGCTTGGCCCGCAGATCGCCGTCCTCGACGATCACCTTGCGCTGCGGTTCGCGGGCGCGGCGGGCCTTCTGGTAGGGAGCCGCGGCCCGCAGGGTGGCGTCGACGGCGATGCGCCGGATCGGGCCGCGGGGCAGCATCGGCTTGACATAGCGGCCGCGGGAATCGCTGAGCACCACGGCGCGGCTGCCGCTGCCGCCGCTCTTGGCCCTGGCGGCGGAGAACAGCAGCAGGTCCGGATCGATGGCGGTGGCCTCCGGATCGAGCAGGAACTCCTCCGGGATCGACGGCGGCGCCTGATCCTCGGGGGTGTCGTCCTCGTCGTCGTCGTTGTCCTCCTCGTCCGGCTCGTCGGGCTCCTGGTCGTTGTCCGGCGGCTCCGGTTGCTCGGGCGGCTGTTCCCCCTGGGGCGGTGGCGGCGGCGGCGGTTCCAGGGGCTGGTCCGGATCCGGCGGCGGCAGCTGCAGGGCGCGGGGGGCGATCACCAGCCGCACCGCCACCTGCAGGTCTTCGGCCTCCACCTGGTCGCGGCCGCTGAGGGCGGCGTGGGCGCGGGCCACCCGCACCGCATAGAGCTCGGAGCGATGCCCCTCGACACCACCGCGCAGGGCCTCGCTCACCAAATAGCCGATCTGTTCACGGCTGATGCGCACATCCGGCAGCCACTGGCGGGCCAGCAGCAGCTGGGTGGCCAGGGCGTCGGTCTCCTCCTGGAAGCGCTGGCGGAAGCGGTCGCTGGATTCGCCGTGATCGAGGGCCGAGCGGGTGATCGCCACCCGCTGCTCCACGTCCAGCAGCTGGTTGGCCGAAAGGCAGATGGCGAAGCGATCGAGCAGGTGGTCGCGCACCGCCCCCTCCTCGGGGTTGTAGGTGGCGATCAGCAGGCAGCGGCAGGGATGGGACAGGCTCAGCCCCTCGCGTTCGATCCGGTTCTCGCCGCTGCCGATGGCGGCCAGCAGCAGGTTGGTGATGCCGTCGTCGAGCAGGTTGAGCTCGTCGACGTAGAGCACACCGCGATGGGCCTCCGCCAGCAGACCGGGCTGGAACACCGGCGCACCCGCGGCCAGGGAGGCGGTCACATCGACCGAGCCCAGCAGGCGGTCCTCGGTGATGCCCAGGGGCACCTGCACGAACGGCGCCGGCAGCACCCGGGTCGGCAGCAGGGCGGTGGGGTCCAGGCCTTCGCCATCGCCGCCCAGGGCGGTGACGCGGCTGCGGGTGGCCTCATCCCAGTCGTCGGGGCGGCGGGGATCGTGATGGAGCGGGCCGGATCCGGCGCCCAGATCGAGCACATCGATCGGCGGCAGCAGGGCGTGCAGACCGCGGGCCAGGACGGATTTGCCGGTGCCACGGCCGCCGGCGATCACCACGCCGCCCAGGCCCGGATCGACGGCGGCGAGCAGCAGGGCCAGCTTGAGGATGCCGTGGCCGGTGATCGCCGCCAGCGGAAAGGCCCGGGCCGCGGCGGCGCTGGCCGCAGGCAGGGAGCTGCCGCTGAGGGTGCCTGGGGCGCTGGCGACCATGGGAGAGGGGCAGAGCCCTGAGGGGGTGCCAGTCTCGCCGATCAGAGGAGCGGCGGGCGCCGGCCTGCAGGGGCCCGCTGCGGCCGGATGGGCGGGAGGGGCTGGCCCAGGCCTGATCCGAGACGCGCCGGCTCAGGCCGGTACGAAGCTGCCGTGCAGGCCATAGGGGATCGCCAGGGGCAGCTCCAGCACCGCCACCTCGGCCATCGAGGCGGCATCGAGGATCACCAGGTCGGAGGCGCAGCGGGCGCCGTTCCAGACGACACACAGCACCCAGCCGTCGTCCTCGGCCGGGGCCGGGGCACCAACAGCGGCGGGCCGGGGCACCATCACCGGTTCGCTGACGAAGCCGCGGGGCGCGGCGCTCCAGACCTGCCGTTCGCCCGTGACCAGATCCAGCTTCTTGAGCGCCTGCAGCGGATCGTTGCCGGTCTCCCGTTCCGCCACCGCCATCCAGGCGTAGCGGCTGGCCAGCCCCTGGCAGGCGGGATTGACCATGGCGAACTCGCAGCAGCGCTCGCTGAGGCGCTCGCTCTGCACCGAGCCGCTGGTCAGATCGATCGTGCAGCGCTCCAGCAGGCCCTCGGGGATCAGGTTGAAATCGATCTCGCGGAAGTCCATGTCCGGGCCGATTGAGGGGAAGTCGGCGTAGAAGATGCTGGTGAGCACCAGCTGATCACGTTCCTCCCAGGCGTTGACGTGGTGGAAGACGAAGCCTTCGGGGGCGGGAATGATGCGCGGCTCCTGGCCGGCATAGGCGCCCGAATCCCGCGGCACCAGCCAGAACTGGGCCTGGCCGCCGGGCTTGGAGGCCAGACACTGGGCGGCGCCCTTCTGGCCCAGCACGAAGGGCAGGGGGTTGAAGGCGATCGCGTTCTGCAGGAACACCGCCCAGTTGGGGGTGATCGCGAAGTCGTGCAGGAAGGCGAAGCCCTTGAAGCTGTCGGAGCGCTCGCTCAGCAGCTGGCCGGCCTTGACGCCGCTGGCCGGGTCGTCCGCCACCGCGAACTCCAGCAGCCGCACGGTGCTGCGCGGTCCGGTCTTGACGCCGAAGGTGACCATCCGCTCCTGACCGTGATGGCCGGGATCGAAGCGGGGATGGGCGCTGAAGGCCTCGCCCGGCTTGAGCACTCCGTCAAGCAGGGTGATGCCCCGCGTCTCGAGACTGTTGGGATCGAGGGCGTGGGGGGAGCTGGCCTCCCACAGCGCCAGCAGGTCATCGCCGAGGCGCACCACATGGGTGTTGGCGATGTTCTTGAGGCGCAGGTCAAAGGCATTGGCCAGGGGACCGCCGGGCTTCTGGGTGCCGAAGACGCCGCGGTAGAGGGTCTTGCCGGCCTTTTCTTCGGCCAGCCAGCCCTCCGTGCGGATGAAGCGGTTGCTGAGCCGGACGGCCCCGTCCTCGAAGCGCAGGGCGGTGATCATGCCGTCGCCATCAAACGGGTGGTGCA
The DNA here is from genome assembly GCA_049282435.1 of Cyanobium sp. GTDB lineage: Bacteria > Cyanobacteriota > Cyanobacteriia > PCC-6307 > Cyanobiaceae > Cyanobium. The sequence continues at coordinate 34,282 of JBAPUA010000046.1, forward strand.
CCCACTGGCCGCCGCGCTCCAGCCGGCCGGGACCGTTGCGATAGAGAGTGCCCTTCAGCTCGGCCGGGATCGCGCCGTGGCTGGCCTGGATCGGCACGTCGCTGAGCTCCACCCCCACATTGCGGAAGCCACTGGCCCAGTCGGCGCGGTCGTAGGCGGGGGCCTGGGGGGAGGCGGGGCTGGCAGCGACGGTCATGGGCTGAAGAGGTTGGCGATCCCTCCATCATCCCGTAACGAAGTGTGACTCTGCGAGCCTGGGGCCCTGCGCGGAACTCGCCGTTGATGGTTCCCAGGGAGCTGGGGGCGCCTGGCAGGAGCGGCCCGGCTCTGCAGAACGGCACTGCCGGCGCCGAGCGAACCCACGGGGCGGACCTGGCGACCTACTGCGGCGGCGGCTACTGGCCGGCCCTTTCCAGCACCCCCTTGCTGCTGGGCACCGCCCCGGCCCGGCGGGGGTCCAGTTCCACCGCCAGGCGCAGGGCCCGTGCAAAGGCCTTGAAGCAGGCCTCGACGATGTGGTGCGAGTTGACGCCATCGAGCTGGCGGATGTGCAGGGTCAGGCCGGAGTTGTTGACCACCGCCACGAAGAACTCCCGGACCAGCTCGGTGTCATAGGTGCCGATGCGCTGGGCCGGGATCGTCAGGCCATAGGAGAGGTGGGGACGGCCGGAGCAATCCAGGGCCACCTGCACCAGCGCCTCATCCAGGGGCGCCACGAAGTGGCCGAAGCGATGGATGCCGCGCCGGTCGCCCAGGGCCTTGGCCAGGGCCTGGCCCACGGCGATCCCCACATCCTCATTGGTGTGGTGATCGTCGATGTGGGTGTCGCCCGTGGCCGTGATCTCCAGGTCGACCAGACCGTGGCTGGCAAGCTGGTGCAGCATATGCTCCAGGAAAGGCACGCCCGTGGCCACTTGGCAGCGGCCGCTGCCATCGAGGTTGAGCCGCACGCGCACATCGGTTTCGCCCGTGACCCGCTCGACGGCTCCGATCCGGTCCCCAGCAGCTGGGGCTTTGCGATCAAGCCTGTCATAACCAGTGTCCATGAACCAGTACCGCCTTGCGCCTGTGAAATCATGCCGAAGGGAGGGGCCGCAAAGGGTTCGGGAGAACCGGCTTGGGCACCGCCCCAATTCGGCCGGAAGCGGACCCGATAACAGAGGGCACCATCCTTTGCCTCCCAAATGGGGAATGGCAACAGGGCACCTTGCAGAATCCGCACTTTGCAGAGGCCCTGCGGACATGAAAAAGCCGCCCAAGAGGCGACAGAGCGAAAAATTTTATGCAAACGATGGATGAGATTGCCATGAACCATGGGAACTTCTCCGCGCGAGATTCAGGTAGCCACTGCTATCGGACAAGGGTGCTGAGGATAATGAAGCAAGTTGAAGGTCAGGTTCTTGAGACCCCACCAAGTCTCATTCCTTTCTGGCTCATTCTTTCTTGTCGGCTGTCCAGCCATGGACCTGGTCATGCAGCTAAAGGCGGCATGCTCCACACAAGCTCAGATTGCCGAGTTGACACGATTCAGTTCCTTGCCTGCGTCGCTAAGCGGATGATTGCAAGCATCTTTCGCGGATATTGCTCTTGCGCTCCTGCGCCTACCCCTTGACAAGCAGTGGGCGAAATGATTCCGATGGATCTGAATCAGCCAGGCCCTTGAGAGCCGGCACTTTATCCTGGAGATTTGTGACTCTTTGCTGTTCGTCCCAGAAGCCTCTCTGACCCATGATTGGCCTGAATATTGCTGAACCGACCATAATCGAGATCATTCCCCAATCAAGTGTCTTGCTGATTTTTCGAGGTGCCTAGAAATTGTTCGCTGCTCTACGAACAATGGCAAAACGATTCAACTCGCTTTGCCAGGAATAGCATTTAAAAAGCCCTGCTTGAAGCGTCTCAGCCAGGCTAGCAACGGCTTGCGCAAGGTCAAGGCGGGACGTTCCACGCTATGAAATAGGCACCAAGCCAGAGCAGCTGTAAGCACAGAACTCAGCAGAAACATCGCAAGTGGTTCGCGCAGATCGAGGACTTGGCGCAGCATTTGCTGAACAGGCCAGCCAAACAAGTAGAGACCATAAGAAATGTCACCGTGACGCTGGATCCAGGGCGTGAGCGGAGTGGAACGACTGCCTAGATAAATTACCAGATAGGCACCAAAGAAGGCAAAAGCAGTGTGCGGGAATCCTTGTAGAACGCCAATCAGCAGTCCAACTCCACAAAATTGTGCAATGAGGCGGCTATCGCCAAGGTGCTTGGTTAGCCACCAAATCACAACCCCGGCAGCAAAAAACGGCAGTGGATAGCCAACTTCAGGTAGCAAAGCAATTAGTTTTGGCTGAGCAATTATTGCAACTCCGAGTCCGCCAAGAGCGAGTGCCACCCAGCCTGGAGCAGGCAATATCGTCCACAATACGAGCAATATGAGGTAACTCATTACCTCGGCTCGTAGAGACCATAACGAACCATTGACGACCTCAGACACAATGCCGCTGTAGTTAAAAACTCCAGGTAGAGGTGCATCTGCGAGCGTGGTGAATGAACTTTTGAGATATTGGATCAGTTCTGGAGATGTCATGTAGTCCAGGAAGCTGAGTTGTGAGAAAATCGGACCAATGACAAGTGCAGAAAATAATACACAGCAGGCAAAGCCTGGAAGTAGCCGCAAGGATCGGTTGACGGCGAATCGCAATATATCTGGATTTCGATTTAGAGAACTCGACAGCAAGAAGCCGCTGATAACAAAAAACGTGAACACTCCATAAAGCCCTGCAACATTTTTGCCTCCATGAAGCAGTTGCTGCAGGGGCTCCGAACCCTCGGTCCCCTGAGTGATCAAATAAGAATGCGAGAACAGCACGGACAGGGCGCCAACTAGGCGAAAGCTGTCAAAGCCCAAAAGAATATGATTGTTTTGATTGCTCACTTGATAACACAAAACTAATCCAAAGAACATTACACGAGTCTGTGCTGATTTAACTGTCGGAGGCCAAGATGATGCATGACTGTAGCTGAATGCTGCAGGCTGCGGTAATTGGCATTCGTAAATGCCGAGGCTCCTGGTATTTTGGCTTTCAGGCCTTTATCCTGTGTGTCGCTACTATTTTTTTTAGGGTATGCGTCCTCTAATGATCTGAGATGTAGTGCCAGGTCAGCTGTGTTGGTGATCTCTCAATACCGCTAGAGGAAATCCTTTTAAAGCTGATGGGTGAGCTCAGGACGTCTCTTAGACGTTCATTGCCTGGCTCCGTCTGATTCATGCCCATCTGTGCATTCGCTGTTCAATCGCTTAACTCCCCCATGGTTCGCAATGTCTGCTGCATTGGCGCTGGCTGCGTCGGCGGTCCATCGATGGCAGTGATGGCAGATTTTTGCCTCGGGGTCGACATCCATGTCGTCGACGTTGACCAGCAACACATTGATGGCTGGAACAATCTCAACAATCAGCCCCTTCCAGTCTATGAAAAAAGTTTGCTAGCAATATCTATCCATGATCCGCGCATCGCAGCTGAGGACATCAATCAGCTCTTGAACCAAGATCCACCGGGCAGGCAAGGCACGGGTTGCTTTGATATAGCAAACAGTGCCTTATCAGACTGCAATAGTGCCGATGCCATGTTGATCTTCTCTGACTGGCCAGAACACCGAGAACCGGACTGGGCATTGATCGCGGCTCAATCAATTCCTCAGGCAGGGGAGATGAAGCTACTGCACTTCTTTTCTGGGGCGGGCCTCGCAGCAGTGGAGACAACACGATGACAACGCGATCGATCTGCGAGGACATTTTCGAACCAGCCCTGGCTAGTTCCGAACGCCGAATATTGCAGTTGTTGGTGTTTTTCTGGCTTGCCGGCACCCTGGCGTTCTGGCGTTGGGCACTGCAGCCTTCCGTATGGGTGAGCATGACTGGCACCCTAATTAACATGATCTTGCTGTTCTATGTCACGGGCATTTCACTTTGGCCATTTTACCTATTTCTACGCATGCGCCAGGTCCGGCCAGATCTATCCGAGCCTGAGGGTCTTCGGGTCGCCATGGTTGTGACCAAGGCTCCATCAGAGCCTTGGCCAATGGTGCAGGCCACCCTGCTGGCCATGCTTGCTCAATGCCCTCCTCATGACAATTGGCTGGCCGATGAACAACCTAGCGAAGAGGTGCTGGCCTGGTGTGCTCTTCATGGGGTGAAGGTATCCACCCGTGAGGGAATTGAAGCTTACCACCGTCAGACATGGCCGCGTAGAACCCGCTGTAAGGAAGGCAACCTTGCCTACTTTTATGATCATTATGGCTATGCAGATTACGACATTGTCGTTCAGCTTGACGCTGATCATGTTCCCCAGCCAGGGTATTTAACGGCAATGCTTCAGCCATTTCACGACCCTTTGATTGGCTATGTTGCAGCACCGTCGATTTGCAATGCGAATGATTCCTCGAGCTGGATTGCTCGGGGGCGACTATTCGCTGAGGCAGCTCTGCATGGTCCGATGCAGTTGGGCTTCAACGGTGTATGGGCGCCACTCTGCATCGGAAGTCACTACGCCGTGCGAACCAAGGCACTGCAGCAGACTGGAGGTTTGGGCCCCGAACTGGCAGAAGATCACTCGACAACATTGCTGATGAATGCCAATGGCTGGCGTGGTGCATTCGCCCATCGTGCGATCTGCTTCGGTCTTGGGCCAGAAACCTTTGAAGATGCAATGGTGCAGGAGTTTCAGTGGTCTCGGAGTCTTACGACGATTCTGCTGCACCATCTGCCTCCAGTCTTTCGGCAATTGCAGCCAAACTTGCGGCTTCAATTCTTCTATGCCCAGGTGTACTACCCACTCCGGGGCATCCTGAGTCTCTCGGCTTTGGCGCTTCCGGTCCTGGCACTTGTTCTCGACAGGCCCTGGATGCAAATCCACTACCCAACATTCTTGGCTTTTACCGGGCTGCAGATGATCCTCACAGTTTTGCCAGTGCTCTATATCCGGAGTCGCGGTCTGCTCCGTCCTTCCTCCGCTCCCCTGCTTTCATGGGAGCAAACTCTGTTTGAATTAACCCGAGGACCCTGGATCTTATCAGGTGTGTTTCGGGCTGTTGAGGAATGGATCTGGCCTCGGCCAATTACTTTTCGTATCACGCGCAAGCAAACAGTGAAATCACCGCTGCCCCTGCGCTTTCTTGTGCCCTACGTGGGGGCAGTTCTGATTGGTGTTGCTGCAGCTTTCTTTCTTGGTGATTCCGCCCGTTACGCCAGGGGATATGTGCTCTTGACGTTGATCACCACAGCGATGTTTGCGATCTCTGGCCTGGCCATTGCCTTGCTAAGCCACTGCGAAAGTGCCAAAAACCTGAGAGGACATCTCCCCCATTACGGCCTTACAGGAGTGGCTGTTTTTCTCACCTTGTTGTGCTGTTGGTGGTGTCTACCCGAACTTACTGTGCCGTTCCAGCAAACACCGGCATCGGCATCATTGATCTTCAATCCATGAAACCTCTCGGTTCATTCCTCATGGTGGCAGCATCGGCCACTGCATCGGCTCTGCTTATGATGCTGGGTCACAACCCTTTCCCCTCTCCAGCCGCACCGCTGGTCGGTCTTTATGAATATGTTAATAGCCCCTCCCAGAAAGCAAAGTTCACTCTGGAACCGATATTTCTAGATTGGAATGATACTGAGGCGGTGGGGGGGCTGCAGGATTTCCTCCGGCGAGCTCAGCAACAGCAGCGCCTGCCTCTGATCACCTTGGAGCCGTTCCCGGATCGTGCTCAAGGAAGAAATAATGCTGACCTACTGGGGGATGTCCTGGCGGGTCGGCATGACAAGGCACTCAAGGAGATCTCAAGGGTCCTCGCGGCCTATCCCGGTGTTGTTCTGCTACGTTTTGCCCACGAAATGGACAAGCAAGATCAGTACCCCTGGGCCTTTCGCGATCCACGCCGCTATCGCACACTATATAGGTATGTATATGGCACGATTTCAGCTCAAAAGCCATCCAACATTCGCTGGGTTTGGTCGCCTGCGGGCAGCCCCCAGGCTGATCGTTATTGGCCAGGTGATAATTTTGTTGATTTAATCGGACTCTCCATCTATTCGAGCCGAGCATGGGCTCCCGATCACTCCTTGGAGTCCTTTAAGCAGCAAGTTGAACAGAAGCGGTGGCTTCATCGCCGCTTCGGTCGCACGCTGTTGGTGGCAGAGGCAGGGGTGAGTGGTTCTGCCAAGGATCAGCAACGCTGGCTTCAAGACGCCATTGCTTCGCTCCCACATTTCCCGGAGGTTTGTGGACTCGTGTACTTCCACGCACCCCAACCTCGCTGGATGCCACTCCCAACTGGACATGAGGATTGGAGTCTCAAGCCTGATGGACTCTCTTGGTTGATCAATGCCCTGCCGTTGCCAGCACGGCAGGGCCACACTTGCAAGGAGATCTGAGCGATGTTGACCCCAAGATCAGGACGACGTCTGCCAATCCTTTTTGGCTTTGGCAGCGCTGTAGTCGTGCAGGCCCTCTGTTTAGGGGCCAAGGCGGCTCCAGCTCCCTACAAGCCGCCAAACCTTAACCCAACTCAGATTCCGTCGGCATATGTAGCTGAGTGGGGAAACTATTTCCTTTCATCATCCATTTATAGTTACCAGGTAGGAGGCCCAAACAGCTCATTCACCACCGACGGTTCGGTGAGCATCGGTGTTGGATTCGGCAACTCGCGACGCCTGCTGGCAGTGGAGCTGGATCTCAATCAAGAGAGTTTAGCCAACAGCAGCAATGGCGGTAGTCTCGACATCCGTCTTGGGCGGCAGCTGATCTCCAATGATCGCTTCGCTCTACAGCTAGGCGGGGGATGGCTTGGGGTTGCCTCCTATGGAAGCTGGGCTAAGCCGGGTGGCTCTCCCTATGGAGTGATTACGGCCGCCTGGCCGTTGCGTCCAAACGACTATAACTTCCGACAAGTTATGCAAGTTAATCTGGGCGGTGGCAGTGGTCGCTTCCAAAATATTGATTCCGTCGATCTGATCAGCGATGGCGCTATCGCTTCTGTGGGGGTTGAGCTATTGCCAAACCTCGGTATTAGCGTCGGCTGGGCGGGCAAGGGCATTAATTCCACTCTGTCCTATGTGCCGCTGCGAGCCACTCCCTTGTATCTATCTTTGTCGGGAGCTAATCTCACCAATATGGGCGGCTCAGGACGTGCTGTTGCGCTGTCATTGAGCTGGGGAGGCAGTTTTCGCACCGCCACATTTCCATGATGAGATTTATAGCTAGCTTCCCGCGCATTGTGTCGGCTTAGTGTTTTTAATCTTGCAACCTATTGGCAGTTGCTTGCGTTCCATTGCCAAGGTTCGCGATGTTGAGGGTTTGGCTGCATCGGTGGCCTCAGCTTCGATTGGATTATGGTGAAAGCATGCATGTGCGCCCAGCGGGAGTGTAATTGGATTTGATCTTGTGCCCGCGCTCTGTCTGTCCGATCCATTTCAGCTGTGACGGTCTGGATCCTTCGCGTTGGACAGGTGAGTATTTCGCAAGAATCTCCGCAGTCCTTCAGGCCTGGAGTCACGCTCTTGATCGTGCATCGGCGTATATTGTCGGCACTCTGCCGCGTAAGGCGACTATGCAAATATTGGGCTGTATCAATTCATTCAAATCTGCAAGCAGGTGGATGTGATTGCCTTTCCTCGTTTTATTTGAACGTGAACGTTCAGTGGCGGAATTCCTCGCCCGGCCTGGGAATGGAAGCTGACACCGGCCAGGATCGTCCCAGGCTCCCAACAAGAAGCCGCCCTGGCTGACCGACACATCTCAGCTGCGAGATTCACGCGACAGCCAGCTGTGGAGTGTGACGGTTGGTTGATCGTGATCGCGTTGGCAGCTCAACCTTTGAGAACCAGGCCTGGGCCTGCTTTTGGCGGGCCCTGA
>JBAPUA010000047.1:0-33232 GCA_049282435.1 Cyanobium sp.
GGGTGCATAGTGGATAAACGGAGCTGCACAGTCAGCTTCCAAGCAGTCATCCCCTGACTGCTCCTGTTCACCCTCCGGAGAGGGTCACAGGACCTCCTGAGTTACACCACTCGGAGGGGCGCTACCCGGGCGTAGAGGTCTTTGTCCCACTCCTTCTTGAACTCTGGTGGGAAACCTGAGCCATCCGGGTCCTCCCATGCGGCCACTAACCAGCGGGCCAGAAAGCGGCAAAGAGCCACCAAGAATGCACCCGAACCCATGGCCGGATCGCACAGCTTCAGCGCCAGGACCTGCTGGGCGGTGGGCTTGCCTTTGCAGTTTTCCAGCCAGGGCCGCAGGGCTTCGGTCACGATCGGTTCGGTAAGCGCCCGCGGTGTGTAGTGGCTGCCGCTTCTGCGCCGCTCGGCCGTGGGCTGCAGGATCAGCGAGCCCGCTTGGAAGCCGCCCCGTGGCGTGTGTTTTGACAGGCGCTTGTCGAGGGCATAGCAGAGTTCTTCGACGCTGGTGGCCTCTTTGAGCCCTTTGCCAATCTTTGACGGAAGCTTGAGGTCCACCCCAGTGGCGTCCTTCAGCCACTTATCGCGCTTGCTGGCGGGCTGGGCCAGGAGATCGCTGGCATCCACTACAACAGAGATGGTGATCTTCTGCCGCGGTGGCTTGTGGGTGATCCCCACACTGGGCCCAGTGGCCTTCTCCACCATGAAGCCCATGATCCCCTCATACACAGAGCCGATCTGCTCCACATCGAGAGCCCGGTAGCTGAGGATCTGGCCGTCGAGCAGCAGCAGCTTGGTGAGCACCTGTTCCACCACGTCGTCGCTGATGGCCGGCACTGAGGTCAACGGCCCATCGGTGTACGACGTATCTGCCGTGCGGCCTTCTAGGAAGGGGTAAGTCTCCGGATCGAACAGATCGCCATGCCGGGCCGGGAGGTAGGCCTCCGTGGAGCCGCCACCGTCGTAGACGAGGCGGAACAAGCTCAACAGCGTGGCCCAGGCACCCCGCCGGCCTTCCATGGCGTTCTGGTAGTCAGTCCGGTCTTGCCGCAGGCGCTGGGCCAGGCCGCCCACGCTGTAGTGCTGGCCGTAGAGCGAATCGGTGGGCATCAGCTCTTCGTCTTCGGCGTAGAGCAAGAACACCAGCCGCAGCAGCACGGTGATCAGGCCGCCGTAGATGTGACTCGGGTCTTCCACCTCGAGACCCGCGGCATCGAAACCGCGCAGCAGGATCCAGAGCGCTTCGAGCACCTGCTCGGCGAGGCGGGTGCTCACCTCGTTCTGCTCCTTGCGGCTCTGCTCCATCAGCGGCCGCAGGCGTGTATTGCTGGCGCCACCCTCAAACAGCCGATCGGGCCCGAGCAGCATCTGCAGCGCCGCCAGCATCGGTCGCCCGTCGACCGTGGTCATCGGCTCCAACGGGAAGGTGAGATGGCCGCTGGATTCACCCCGCGGCGCATACACCAGCCGCAGAGCCACCCCGTTCCAGAGCAGGCCAATCGGGTGCTCGCTTTCCTTGAGCAGCCGCTCCAACCGTTGCTGCGGCGTCGCCTCCCAGCTGCGCCGGCCATCGGTTCCCTTGGGCAACGCATCGAACAGGGTGCCTACGGGCAACTCCTGCACCAGCAGCTGGGCCTTGAGCGGTCCATCCCCTTGGCTGGTGGGTTCGGGGACGATCCAATCGGGGCGCAGCACTTCGTCGTAGTCGTCGAGGTGCACGGCAACCGGCGCCGCCAACTCTTCGGGTTTGCGTAGGTCGCCCGGCTGCCAGGCCAGCACCTCCTGGCAAAACAGCTCAAAGATGGGGGCCACGCTCAGCCACTGCTCGCCCACTGGCTGATCTTCCAGCAGTTGCTCAAGCCGTTGCTGCCAGTCGGCCAGCACGGTGGTGGCACTCTCCGGGAAGATCCCCAGCCGGTTGAGCACCACGGGCTCCACCACCAGGCCCACCGGCTGGGCCATGCCCTTCCATTCCTCGTGGGTGTGAACACCAGGGGTGCGAGGAGCCATCAGGCTTGCCCTCCTGCCTGCAGCGGCCAGAGCACAATTGCGCCTGCGGGTTCAATGCGCGGGGCTGTAGCCACCTCAAAGGTGCGCCGGATCACGTCCGGCTCAAGCTCCAGATCCCGCTCGATCCGCGCCAGCCGCTTGTCCCAGTAGCTGCGGTTGTCGCGCAGCTGGCGCAGCTCGTGGTCGGCAAAGCCGAAGGCCAGCTGCTCAAACTCACTGTCGTGCTTGGTGCGGGTCTTGAGGATCCGCTCCCGCTGCTCCTGCAGCACCTTCACGAAGGCGTTGGCCTCATCCTCGGCGCGCTTGCTCAGCTGACCCTTGGCGCGCTCAGCTCGATCGGCGGCCAGGGATTCAAGCCGGTCCTTGAGTTGGGCCACATCCGCAGGCAGCGCGGCCCGCAGCTGGTGCTGGATGGTTACCTCCACCGCTGGCAAGCGTTCGCGCAGGCTGGTTTCCAGGTCGGCCAGGGCCATGTCGGTCTTGGTGGCGTTCAGCACCCGCAGCCGTCGGGTCGGATCGGCTGGATCCCATTCGGCCACCAGCTCAAGCACCTCATCGTGCAAGCGAGCGGCGCCGTGGCCATAGAGAGACAGGCGGGCCAGCAAGATCAGCTTGGCGGTGTCGTCATGGGTGGCGATCACTGCGGCCCGGCTCAGCTCCTCGCCCTGGAACCCGCGCACCAGGAAGCGGTTGAGCAGCCGCTGCACCAGGGGGTGCTCCAGGTGCAGGTGCACTCGGTCGGCGTTGACCTCCTTGGGGTCTTTGAAAACCACCGGCTGCGGTGCCGTGTTGCGCCGCCACTCCCACAGCTTCTCTCCGGGGCGGCGAGGGCGGCGCAGCGCATCCAGCACATCCCCCCAGCTCTGCTCACCGCCGGGCAGCTCATCCGCCGCCGGGAAGATCCATTCGGCCCGCTCGGGATCGGCCTGGGCTGCCACTGGATCCTTGGCTTTCAGCTGCGGCACTGATTCCCTCCCTACCCCGCTCCCCTGGGCGCTGACCCGCAGGCTGGTGTTGAGCGCATCCCGGAAGAGATCGCTGCTGAAGTGGAGCCAGTCTTCCGACTTCTGCAGCGCCTTCTCTAGGCGAGCCACCTGCTGGCGGAGCTCATCTTCCCGCTCGCGGCTGTTGTCTTCCAGCTCCAGGTTGACCAGGGCCTGGCGGCGCTTGTAGCCCTCCTCCTGATCCACCCCCTGGATCTGCTCCATCACCTCGTTGATTGCGGTGGGATTGATCCCCTTGGCCAACAGCTCACTCAGCCGACCCACCACTACCGGCGGCAGGGAACCCAGGGTTTTGCGGATCTCCTCGGTTTTCTTGACCAGCACATCCAGTACCCGGTCTTCATCGCGATCCGCCAGCACGAAGTAATGGCAGAACACCTCGGGCGCACGCTGCAGGGTCCTGTCGATGCGGCCGTTGCGCTGTTCCATCCGCCCGGGGTTCCAGGGCACGTCGAAGTGGAAGAGGTAACGGCAGTGGTTTTGCAGGTTCACCCCCTCTCGAGCCGCATCGGTGGCGATCAGGATGCGCAGCGGATCCTGATCGGGCGGGCTGTTGAAGCTGCGCTTGAGAGCTTCCCGTTTCTCATCGCCGATGCCGCCATGAAAGGTGGCGATGCGTTCCCGTTCCCGGTCGCTGCCGGCGATCAACGATTCGATCTGCTCCTGAAGCCAGCGCTTGGTGTCGGCGTATTCGGTGAAGATCAGCAGCCGCTCGCCGTTCCATTGGGCGCCCTCTTGCCCCAGATCAGGGCAGAGGTGCTGCTGGATCCAGCGGCGCAGGTAGTGGATTCGAGCATCGGGCTCGTACCGGGCGCGCTCGCTGATGCGCTGCATGTCCTTGAGCAGCGCCCATTCCTCTGGCCCTGCGCCCAGTTCGGTCGTTGCCACAGCCAGCCGATGCTCTTGCTCGGCTTCCCGCTCCACACTGTCTTCATCGGCCTCGGCGCGCTCGTCATCGCCGTCGATGCCCTGCTTTAGCAGCTTCAGCTGCTCAGGGTCGCGGGCCGTGCGTAGGCGCTCGCCGGCATCGCGCCGCCGCAGCGTGTCGCAATGAACGCCCAGGGTGCGGTGGAAGCCTTCGATCGAGCTAAGTAGACGTTTCTGGAGGTTGGTAACGACCAGTAGTTCGGCGGCACGTTGTTTGCTGCTAGCTCCCTTGAGCCGCTGATCCCTCAGGGTGCGGTAGGCCTTGAGCAGGCGTGCCAACTCCAGCTCAGGTGTAGAGGGATCCAGGCCCTCCAGCACTACGGGCACCACTTCGCGCTTGGGCAGCTCCTCACCGATCCGGCGCAGGTCTTCCTTGAGGCGCCGCACCAGCACAGGCTCAAGGTCGGCCTTGTTGCGCACTGGCACCCCGCGGCAGAAGCGGGTGGGGTCGAGGATTTCCAGCAGGGCGGAGAAACTGTTGCTGTGGCCGTTGTGGGGCGTGGCTGAGAGGAACAGCTTGTGCTCGAAGCAGAGGGCCAGGCTTCGGACGGCCCGGGTGAGTTTGGAATCAACAGCAACCTTGGAGCCGCTGGCGGGGGCTGCGTTGTGGGCTTCATCGAGGATCAGCAGAGCCCTCTCGCCATCCCCCAGCCAATCGCGCAGGGGACCGGCGTAGTCCTCATTGCGTACGAGCGACTGGCTGAGGATGAAGCGGGTGTGGGTGGCCCAGGGGTTGATGCCCCAGCCCCGCTCCCGCCGCATCCGCGAGACGTACTCGCGGTTCATCACCTGGAACGGCAAGCCGAAGCGGCTCTCCATTTCACCCTGCCACTGCAGCACCACCGACGGCGGGGCCACCACCACCACGCGCTGCGCCTTCTGACGCAACAGAAGCTCACGCATGATCAGCCCGGCTTCGATCGTCTTACCGAGGCCGACGTCGTCGGCGATGAACAGAGCCACCCGCGGCATCCGCAAGGCCTTGCGCAGCGGCTCCAACTGGTAGGGCTTCACATCGATCCCCGCCCGCAGCGGCGATTGGAACAGCCCCGGGTCGGTGGCCGTCACGCAGTTCCACTGCAGGGTGTGCAGGTAGCTGGAGAAAACCCGCGGGTCATCGAAGCCGCGCTGGCCGATCGTCTCCCAGGTGCTCTGGCCCAGGATCCGGGCATCCACCTCACGCTCCCAGAACACCTCCGTGATCTGACCGTTGGCGTCGTCATCCAGGCAGGCCAGCCGCACCACGGTGTCGCCGCCGTCTTCAGGGGGCTGCACGTCCTCGACCAGGTGGTGGTGGCTGCGGCAGTGGACCACGCAACCCTTACTGAGGGTGAGAGCAGGCAGAACCTGGCTCATAGCGGCAGTGCCTGCCACGGCTGGTCTGGCATAAAAGACAGAGGACGATTGCCCCAGTCTGCCGCCAGCGCAGCCCAGGCGCAGCCTGGCTTCTCCCGTCCCAGCCTGGCCATGCCAAAACTATGCAGCCCGTGCATAGTTTTGGCCTAAGGCCGGTGCAGCCGCACCGCCTCCTCGTACTCCGCCCCGATCCCCAGGCCTGAGTCCTCATTGGGCATCAGCCGTTTCATGCCCACATGGATCAGGCAGGCCAGGGCCAGGTCGCTCCAGCTACCGGGCAGGGTCTTGAGGCTGCGGGAGGTGCCGGGCTCGTTGATTTGCAGCCCGCCCTGACCCATGGCCGCCACCTCGCTGAGCACCGCCATGAAGCGCTGCTGATCCATCCCCTCGAACAGCTGCAAGGCCTGGAGGCAGTAGCTCACGGCGTCCTGCCGCACTCCCTCGGGCTGCTCGGCCCGTAGATCCCGACTGGCGATGCTGCCCCGCAGGTCCTTGGCCTTGTTGGCCAGCTCGCCGTAGGGCTGGGCCTCGATCACGCGCAGCAGCAGCCGATCGGCCTCGTCGCGGTGCTCGCCTGGATCCAGCTCCAGCAACGCCTGGGCCAGGTTGAAGGTGGTGACCAGGTCATCCGGTGCCACCGCCAGGGCTTGGCGAAAGCGTTCGATGCCGACGGCCAGGGCCCCGGCGATCACCAGCAGGCTGCCGAGGCTTCGCAGAGCAAAGGCGTTCCGCGGCTCCAGCTCGATGGCCGCCTCCAGGGCCTGCCTTGCTTCTGAGCGGTTCTCCTGCCTGAGCGCGGCCAACCCCAGCGCCACCTGCGCGTTGGCCTGGGCGTGGGTATCACCGGCGTTGGCGATCACCGCCCGGCGCAGCAGCAGCCGGGCTTCCTCCAGTCGGCCCTCTTCGCTGGCGAGGACGCCAAGGTTGTAGAGGGCCTCCGGGTGTTCGGGCTCCAGCTGCAGCAGGGTTTCCAGCAGCGGCCTGGCCTCGCCGTAGCGGCGCTGCTTCAGCAACGGGGTGATGGCAGCCATCGCCTCGGCTGCCGGAGTCGCTGTCTCGGTGGCTGGGTTCCAGCTCACCTCAATTCGGCCGTTGGCGAACACCACATCCACCCGGCCGCCCATGGCGGCATAGGCCTGCTGGAAGTGGTCGGTCACCGCCCGGTGGAAGGCAGCGCTGCCCGGCTTGCGGCTGTCCTCCGGCAGCAGCGTCCCATCGAAGGTTCTCTCCGCGATCGTGAACGAGGTGGCCTGCATGCCCATTCAGCAAACCTCGGCGGGATAGGCCGGCTGCCAGCTGTACCAGCGAGCGATGCCGAGCTTTTCGGCCCAGGCATCGATCATTTCCCGATCGGGGTCCGCCTTAGCGGCCTGCTCGCGGGTGCTGGCAATCAGCTCCCGCGCCAGCGCCTCAAACCCTGCCGCCTGGTACGGCACCGCCAGCGGCGGCAGTCCCACCAGCTCAGCGGCCTGGAAGGCATAGGCCGCGTTCATCCCCCTGCTGGCCTTCACGACCGCGGCGGGGGCCAGGCGGTCGATGTCGGCATTGAGGCTGGGCACGTTCTGCTGCACCTGCTCCTGCAGCACCGCCGCCTGGAGGCCCCTCAGCTCCGGTGCCTCCTCAAACAGCCACTGGTCGGCGCACAGCCCCGGTCCGATCGAGCGCAGCTGCACCATCAGGCCGTTGTAGAAGCGCAGCCCCAGCTCCCGCGCCCTTGCCAAGGGCAGCTTGCCCTTGTGCAGCTTCTCCACCTGCGACACCACCTGCTCGCGGGCCTCCCGCTTCTCGGTGAGGTTCACCCGCAGGTCCTGGGGCACCTGCACCAGCCGCAGCAGTAGCGCCGCCTCAAACGCCACGTGATAGCTGCTGGCCTCGTCGTCCTCCCTGAAAAGAATCAGATGCGCCTGCCGTTCCTTGTTGGCGGGCTTGAGGGTGGCGAGGGTGCTGAGACCGGGCTCCTGAGCCACGGCCACCGGCAGGCCGCTCACCTCCTCCACCTGCTGGAGGATGCGGGTCACGGCCGGTAGGAGCGCATGCTCGACCATCGCCAAGAGGCAGCTGCGGCAGGGGTGCCCCCACGGTATCGGCCGCTCCTCGCAACCCCAGCGAGGATGGGAAGCCTGCAACTGATGCCGTGGCGACGCCCCTGCAGATCGGTGACACCGTGCGCCTCTCGCGGGCCTTCCTGCAGTCCACCGCCATGGTGACCGGCCCGGCGGCCCCCACCAGCATTGGGCCGTTTGCCAGGGGCACGGTGACGGCGATCGCGCCGATCAGTCCCGGCAGCTCCCTCGTGCTGGCCTCGGTGGCCTGGGCTGATGGCGAGAGCAGCCAGGTGAACGTGGTCAACCTGGAGCTTCAACCGGGCAACCCGCCGCTCTAGCGACCTCAGCTGAAGCCCCTGGCGGGTGGCCGCCGGCCTGGCGGCAGCAGCGGCACCTCGATCGTGGAGCCCTCCTCCACTGGGTAGCTCTCCATCTCCAGATGGAAGTCGCTGCAGAACACCGACAGGGGCGGTTCCAGATCAATCGCCTCCAGGAGGGCCAGCACGACCTCCCCGGCGCTGTCGCTCGGATGCCGCTTCAGGGCCATGCGGAAGCGGATGGAAGTGAAGCGCTTGAGATCGGGCCGTGCCGAGAGCACGTTCGTGCGCAGAAACTTCCCGATTCCGTACTCGGTCTGGTTGACGAACATCACATAGGGACGATCGTCACCGGGGCCTGGCAGATCGTCCTGGGTGGTGATCGTTAGGTCGGCCATGGTGCTGCTCAGGCCTCGTTGCTGCTTTTGTTCCCGCTCTGCCCGTCGAACAGCGGCCCCAGAGGCACCACCGCCAACTGGCCCTGCTCCGCCACCTCCAGTCCGGGTGGGGTGGGCTGCTCCGGCCCGAACAGCTCCACCGGCGGGGCATCAGGACCGAGCGGCAGTGGGTTCTGCCGGTAGCGCTGGCGCGGCATGGTGATGAGTCGATCCCTGTGCCCCTGAGCTTGACAGCGCCAGAGGGATTCAGCCCTGCGGCTGGGCCTTGGATCGCTCCGCCCCGACCTGCTCGGGCATAAACCCCTATTGCCCTGGCCGGTTGGCCATCCGATCGTTCATCTATCGGATTCGGAGGCCCTTCGATGGATGACACTCCCCCGGGTCAGGCGTCAGGAGCGCGCTGACGATCCGGCCCCTGCTCCAACACTCTCATCGGATCTCTGGCTTCCCTGGCGTGTGTCACCGCTGTGTGTGTGCTCCCCCGCCGTCCACTGCACCGTTAACGGCCTCGCCTCAGGTGCCCCGGACCAATCGGGAAGTCCCACTGGAACCCTGGCCCCAGGTGCCAGCGTCAGCAGCTCCGCCCCACCAACCAGAATCCTTCAGAGCCCGGTGGCCTCGTCACCGGGCTTTGTCGTGACCCTCTGTTCCATGGCTGACCTCGCCCGGACCCACCAGGCCCTCGCTGAGGACTACCGCTGGCATTTACACATCGCCGCCGGCAAGCTGCTCGCCCAACCCAGCTGGTCGTTGGAGGCCACGGTGGCCTTGATCCACACCCAGACCCAGGGCATCACGATCGGTCCGGTGAGGAGCCTTCCCCTATGGCTGGATCACCTCCCACCGGAGCTGGATGCCTTCGTGAGGCTGCAGGAGCAGGGGGCGAGCTTCGAGGAGTCCTATCAACGCTGCCTTGCAGAACAAGGCCAGGAGTTCGTCGCTGCCATCGAGGCCACCAAAGCCAGTGGGGCGCTGGTCACCCACGACAACCTGGCCGAATTCGCAGCCCTGTCTCAGAAAGGCTTTGCCCGTGACCCCCGTGAGTTGCTGGTGCTGGCCCAGTGGCCGGACATCGTCACGGCGTTTCTGGTGTCGT
Organism: Cyanobium sp.; assembly: GCA_049282435.1. Taxonomy (GTDB): domain Bacteria; phylum Cyanobacteriota; class Cyanobacteriia; order PCC-6307; family Cyanobiaceae; genus Cyanobium. Next base: position 9,150 of record JBAPUA010000047.1, read on the forward strand.
GTCAGCCGTTGCGGTGACCTCGGCGCGAAGCACCCGCTGCCGGAAGGTTCACTCCTCCTCGTCAGCCCCGCCGGCGGGCACCAGGCGGATCTGCTTGCGACCCAGCTTGATCTCAAACTCATCACCGGGCTTGAGATCCAACAGCGCGGAGTAGGCCTTACCGATCAGGAGGTTGCCGTTGCCCTGGACGGTGGCCACGTAGCTCAAGCTGCGACCAGCCTTCCCTTTGGTTTTGCCGTTGCCATCACCCAGGCTCACGCCCTTGGCCTCCAGCAGGGCCTCATAGAACGCCGTGAAATTCAGCCGTTCGCTGCCGTCCTTCTTGGTGCTCACATAGCCGGCGGCTCGCACCAGATCGGACTTGGAGGCATCACCCAGCTCCTTGACTTTGGCGAGCAGGTCAGATCCGGTGAGTGCCATGGGCGTGGCGTTCAAAGCTTGAAGGTAACGAGCAAGCCGATGACGACCAGAGCCAAAAGGTGCGGTTGTCCGTCCTCTCAACGCAGGCTCTCGCAGGCCACCCCATCACCATTGCCATCGAGGTAGGTGTGGCCCTGTCCCAGCAACTCCTGGGCCTTGGCAAAGCTGCCGATCTGCTTGCAGCGGTAACGCTGGCCTGCAATCGCAGCTGGGGCTGTCCCAGCAGGGGCCACACCTGAACTGACCGCACGACTGCTTCCACCCGAACGCCGAGCCCGCCGAAACTCCCAAGGCCTCGTGATGCCGCCCGGCGTGCTCCACACCCCGTAGCGGGTGCGGGAAGCGCGGAACTTGGCATCCAGATACTCCCTGGCGTCGCACTGGCCTAGGTACTGCCGATAGGCAAACGCCTGGCCGTCCTCCACCATCACCAGGTTCAGATTCACCTCCCCGATCACCTCCGCCACCGTGCGCCCGAAGCGATCTACCGTCTGAGGCCTCAGCGTCACGCTGGAGCCCAGCCGCAAGCGGGTCTGCAGGTAGCTGCGGGCGTTGGCGCCATCGGGAGCCTGCGCCATCTCGGGAGCGTCGTAGCCGTCAGGCTTCCGCGAAGCGGTTGCAGGCCAGCCGGATGGTGAGCCGCTCCTGGCCCTGCTGCACCCGGATCGTGTCGCCATCACCGATCGAGAGAACCGTGGCGCGCTAACCCGCCGCCTGTGCGCCCCCCAGCAGGGGCCCACCAAGCAGGAGAACTGCTGTCATCGACAAGGAGAGGCCAAGGGTCCGGCCTAGGCGGAGGAACAAATGCACGAGGCGCCGGCTCATGGTGAGGGGATCAGGTGTTCGTGCTCCTGTCCACCCTGCACCTGTTTGGCCATCTGGTACGCCGAGGTCTAATTCAACGGCACCGTGCCCCAAAAGCGATCCGGTTCATCCTCAGCCCTGCCCCCCAGGCAACAGGCGCCGAGAAATTGAGCCATGCTCGGGCGGCAGCAGCGCCACGATTCTGGGTATGGACGCCGTGAACGCGGCCACGCTGATCGGCGGCCTGTTGCTGTTGCTCGGCATCGCCTCCAGCAAGTTCGCGGCCCGGCTAGGCGTTCCCGTACTGGTGTTGTTCCTCGTTGTCGGCATGCTTGCCGGCTCCGAGGGTGTTGGGGGTATTCCTTTTGAGGACTATCAGCTAGCGAACAATCTGGCCAGCGTGGCGTTGGCCCTCATCCTGTTTGACGGAGGCTTGCAAACCCCTCTGGGATCACTGCGCAAGGCCTGGCGCCCAGCACTCTCGCTTTCCACCGCAGGGGTACTGCTGACGTCCTTGATCACCGGCCTGGCGGCGGCATGGGTGCTCAAGATGCCCTTGTTGCATGGCCTGTTGCTCGGCAGCATCGTGGGCTCCACCGACGCGGCTGCAGTTTTCTCGGTGCTCAGAAGCAGCGGCCTGAAATTGCCCGAACGCCTCACCGCAACCCTGGAGGTGGAAAGCGGATCCAATGATCCAATGGCCATCTTCCTCACCTTCGGCCTGATCGGGGTCATCACTGGCCAAGCTGACTCCGTCGGGGACCTGGTGAAGCTGTTTCTGGTCCAGTACGGAGCAGGAACGTTGATCGGGATAGGGATTGGGCGCCTGGCCACCATCGCGATCAACCGCATCCAGCTTGAGGCGCCGGGACTCTATCCGCTGATGGCCTTGGCCTTCGGGTTGTTGGCCTTTGGGGCAGCCGCGGTTCTGGGGGGCAGCGGTTTTCTGGCCGTCTATGTGGCAGGAATCGTGCTCGGAAACAGCACGATCGTGTTTCAGCGAGGAATCTTCCTGTTCCACGACGCCATCGCCTGGCTGGGTCAGATCGTGCTCTTCGTAATGCTCGGCCTGCTGAGTTTCCCCAGCCGGTTGCTGGCCGTATCGGGCCAGGGTCTACTCATCGCCTTGGTACTGATCTTTGTGGCCAGGCCTTTGGCTGTGTTCCTAACGGCCACTCCCTTTGGGTTCAACCGCAGAGAACTGGTTCTGCTTTCATGGTTAGGTCTTAAGGGAGCCGTGCCGATCACGCTGGCCATTTTCCCCCTTCTGGCCAATGTGACCGACAGCCATCGCATCTTCAATGCGGTGTTCTTTGTCGTCTTGATCTCTGCCCTTACCCAGGGGTGGTCGATGCCCCTCGTTGCCCGCTGGCTTGGCCTGGGCCACAAAGCTGCACCAACGCCAGCCGTATCCATTGAAATCAACGCCTTACGCCATGTTGACAGCAGGATCGTCGACTACACCGTGATGGCATCAGCCCCGATCGTTGGTTGCAAGCTCAAGGATCTTGGCCTGCCAGATGGTGTGGTCATGACACTGTTGGTGAGAAACAAAGACGTCATCATGCCTCGAGGAGAAACCAGTTTCCAGGTCGGTGATCATGTGTTCGTTGCGGTACGCGATCAGTTACAGGCTGGCATTGATGATCTCTTTACTGCCAAGGAGCCCGCCGAAGATAAGCGTGGAGAATTGCTTGCGTAATCAATACAGAGGCTCCTGGTCAAACCAGTCTGGCGGACAGAGGCCGGCCATGATGGCGACCAGCTGCAGATCGATCGCTTAACCCAGTAGGGATCGTCAACGAACGTTCCGTTCTTGTATGTAGCCCACAATGCCAATAATAAGGACCATTATGCTGATGATCAGCACTGAAGTCGTCAGTGTCATTGAAACTCAAATGAGTGTGTTCTTTTGCTTTGCATGGATTGCATGAGAGGCTAGCAGCTGTTGCAACTCTGGATCGCTGTACAAGCTTATGGTACGTCAATTCTTGTGCCGTTAACTGCCGTTGAGGGCAGCCATCGTGCACGTCCCTTCTACCCGTCAACTGTTCCCAGAAACGCTGGGACGCTTGAACCCAGCTCTTCCCGTTCTTGCACGCGGTCGATCAGGCTCTGGTCACTTCGCTGTTCTTTGCTCCTCCCCCACCCATTTCACTGCCCGAGCGTAGAGCTGCCTACCAACGGTCTCAGCCTGTGTCACTCTCCTTCTTCCACAACCCACAGCTCCACGTCCTGTAGATACCGCTCGATCACTGGGTGTGCCCCTGGTGGAGAAGTTCCTGTGCCCTTGCAAAGCTCCCGATCTCCTTACAAAGAATTCGCTGACCAACAACTGGTGCCTGTGTTGAGCCTGATTGGGCAGGATTAGCGCTGATGGAGCGAACACCACCAGCGGAGTGCCGGGCCCGCCGAAACTCCCAGGGCCGCTTGATGCCCCCCGGCACCTGCCAGATCCCGTAGCGGCTGCGGGAAGCCCGGTACTCGGCATCCAGATACTCCTTGGCGTTGCAGTGGCTCAGGTACTGGCGATAGGCAAACGCCTGGCCGTCCTCCACCATCGCCAGGTTCAGATTCACCTCCCCGATCACCTCCGCCACGGTGCGGCCGTAGCGGTCGACCGTCTGGGGAAGGAGCGCCACCGGAGTGCCGATCCGCAGCCGCGTTTGCAGATAAGCGCGGGACTGGGAGCCATAGGGGGCCTGGGCCATCTCGGGAGCGTCGTAGCCGTCAGGCTTCCGCGAAGCGGTTGCAGGCAAGCCTGATGGTGATCCGCTGCCGGCCCTGCTGCACCCGGATCGTGTCGCCATCACCGATCGAGAGAACCGTGGCGCGGATTTCGCGGCCGGCCAGCGCCGCCGAGGATGTCGCCGCCATGGTCATCGCCACCGCCAGCAACAGAGCGGCAAGTGGGGGCGGGTTCAGGGGCATGAGCTCAGTTTGATGGCCGACGTCCTTCCCTTCTGGCCTCGCTCAGGGGCGCGGCTCCATCCCCTCCAGCGCCGTGCGCAGCTCACCGATGAACTCCTCATCCACCTCGGTGGCGGTGAGCTCCTCACCCACCAGGTCCTGGATCAGGGGGTAGAAGCGCACCTCAAACCATTTGCGGAACACCGGGTAGGTGCGCTCGGCCGGCCAGGTGCCGGTGTCGCGATGCCAGTAGTCCAGCTCCGCTTCAAAGATCGCCTCGTACACCTCCTCGAGGATTTCTTCGGCCTCCTCTTGCGTGTCTTAGTCAGGGATCAGGTACAGGCAGGGCTCACTGGCTCCAGCAACCTCCACATCCAGGTCAAGTCCCCGTGCCCAGTCGAGCCGTTGCCCGCTGGGGTAGATCCCCACCGCGCAGCGGTTCACCACGGCCATGGCCCACCCGGCGGCATGGCCCGAACGCTAGGCCTGGCCAACGGAGCGGGCAGGGCACTGCCGGGGAAGCCGGACACCGGCTCCGCCTTGAACAGAGGAGAGGCCAGGAGGATGGGAGCCTCTCCATGAATCCCCACAGGAGGCACATCGATGAAGGTGATCGTCGATCTCTGCGTCGTTCCGATTGGGGTTGGCGTCAACCTGGCCCCCTACATCGCTGCCTGCGAACGGGTGCTGCAGGACGCCGGCCTCAAGATCCAGCTGCATCCCAATGGCACCGCGATCGAGGGGGAGTGGGCGCCGGTCTTCCAAGCGATCGAGGCCTGCCACACGGCCGTGCACGCGATGGGTTGTCCCCGCATCTACACCACCGTGAAGGTCAACACCCGCATCGATCGGGACCAGACGCTGGAGGACAAGGTGGCGAGCGTTGAGGCTCTGCTCCAACAGCTGCCGCACAGGGGCCAATGAGAAGGGCGCCCCGTGTCGGGCGCCCTACTGCTTCGCAGAAGCCAAGGGCTAGGGCCGGTTGCAGGGCTTGGGCTCGCGCTGCCCTGGTCGAGGCCTCTGATTCATTGATAGATCCGATTGACCGTGGCGTCAGTACGGCAAACCGATCCACCGCAGCGCGGCCGTCTCCAGTGTGGGTTTGGTCCCCTCAGACTCACTCCCTGCAAAACCCCTCAGTCAGGAGTCAGGCCACGCAGATTGGGAGCAGCCCAACCGGATCCACAGGCGTCGCTGATGTGTGGCCGCTACTCGCTCACCACCACGATCGATCAGTTGTTGCCAAGGCTCAAGGGTCCGCTGCCGGAGGGTTTCCTCGAGCAGTACCAGCCCCGGCAGCAGGTGCGGCCTGGCGAACCGCTGTTGATCCAGCGGCAGCGGCAGGGCCGACTGGAGGTGGGCTACGCCCAGTGAGGCCTCGTGCCGAGCTGGCTGAAGGACACCCGCGGCAAGAGCCGGCCGATCAATGCCCGCAGCGAGACGGTGAGCCAGAAGCCGTTCTTTCGTAGTCCCTGGCGCCATCACCGCTGCCTGCTGCCGGCCGATGGCTTCTACGAATGGCGGCCGCCGCCGGAAGGGGAAGGCCATGGCCCAAAAGGGAAGAAGCAGCCCTACTGGATCCGCCGCCAGGACGGCGCTCCCTTCTGGCTGGGCGGCCTGTGGGACCACTGGATCGGTCCCGATGGCAGCGAACTCCAGACCTGCTGCATCCTCACCACCACCCCCAACGCCCTGCTGCGTCCGATCCATGACCGCATGCCGGTGGTGATCAACGATGGATGGGAAGAGGCCTGGTTGCTTCCGGAAGCATCAACCGAGCTGCGGGGGCTGGAGGCGCTGATGGCCCCGTGGGATCCCGCCGGCTGGGAGGCGATTCCAGTCGACTGGTTGTGATCTGCAAACTTGCTCTGGTTATCGATGGATGAAGAGGTGCCCAACCCTGAGGTACTCAATCCCCAAGCTTCTTGTCTAGCCACTGCGTCACCACATAGACACCGATAAACATCGGCAGATACGCGATCCACATGTTGGGGAGATCCAGCTCTGAGTTGTTGATCAGAACAAGCCCGCCATAACTAATCAGGCCATAGATCAACGCTCTACGTAGTGGTCCAACAAGCTTCTTCAAGTGAGATGAAACAGTGGCTCTTTTATGCTATCTGCTTTAGAAATCACGGCGCCATCCTTGGCGGGATCGTTTCTTCTGAGCCCCATGAGGAGCGGCTGAGGCTCGCGAGGGGGCTCACACCCAGGACAATCTTCTGATGCAAAAGTTTCAGAAGGGCCACGGCGATCGCAGCCACAGGCGCAGGCATCGAACCGATCCGTTCATGCGCCACGTCCTGACCCTCTCGCTGACCTGCTGCTGGCTGGCGGCTCCGGCGTTGTCGGCTGAATTGGAGGCGTGTCGGAACCTGCTGGATCAACGCAATGCCCTGGCCGAGCAGGCGATGAAGGCCGAAATCGCCCTGATCCGCACCATCCGTGAGCGGATCTGCCCGGTCCTCAGCCAGCAGGCCGATGGGGCCAATGCCAACGACCGCAACGAGCTGACCATCGACTACCAGGCCCTGATCGACTGCCGCCACAAGGCGGAAGAACAGCTGCTGCGCAGCCAGCGGGTTCTCTACGTCAACCGCCAACAGTTCAGGTTCTACACGGCGGCTGGAGCCAAGCTGGCCCGGCAAGCCGATGGTCTGGGTCAGGAGTTGCGGGATCGGGAGTGCTCCCAGCTGTGTTGATCAACAGCCTGCGGCCACACGGTGCCGCCCAGACCCTTGACCCTGAAGTGACTACAGGCTGTTTGCTGGGGTCTGGATGACAGGACCATGGCGGAACATTGCTGCAGCAGCGGAACCAGCAGACAGAAGGCCGGAACCACCACGGAGCCGCAGCCGGAGCCGGCAAGCGCCAGAGAAGCGCTGTTTCGGATCAGCGCGATGGATTGCGCCACCGAGGAAGGCGAGATCCGCCATGCCCTCGCAGGTGTCGACGGCATCCGCGGCCTGAGGTTCCTGCTGGCCGAGCGCGTTCTGGCGATCGATGCCGAAGCAGCAGCGCTCAACTCCGCCCTTGCCGCAATCCGCCGGCTGGGATTCAACCCGGAGCCGATCACTGCCGATTACCGGCCTTCTGCCGATCAGATCCGCACCGAACGGCGCCTCGAACGTCTCCGCCTGGGCGGTTCCCTGGCACTGGCGCTCACGGCGGAGCTCCTGCATCTGGTGGTTCCCCCCTTCCCGGGCCATGAGCTGGTGGAGATCGGGATCGCCATCACCGCGATCGCCCTGGCGGGTTTCTCCGTGTTTCGCAAGGGCCTCGCGGCCCTGCGCCAGGGTCGGCTCAACATCAATGCGCTGATGAGCGTGGCGGTCACGGGCGCTTTCCTGATCGGCCGCTTCCCGGAGGCCGCCATGGTGATGGCGCTCTATGCCGTGGCCGAGGCGATTGAAGCGCGGGCCGTGGAGCGGGCCCGCCAGGCGATCACCAGCCTGATGGCCCTGGCCCCCGATGAGGCGGAGTTCCGCCAGAGCGATGGCCGCTGGCAGCGCGTGTCCGCCAGTGCTGTGGCCATCGGCGATGTGGTGCGGGTCCGCCCGGGAGAACGGCTGCCGCTCGATGGCACGGTGATCAGTGGCGAGAGTGCGATCAACCAGGCCCCGATCACTGGCGAAAGCTTGCCAGTGGACAAAGGCCCAGGGGATGAGGTGTTTGCGGGCACGATCAACCAGGGCGGCGCCCTCGAGATCCAGGTAACGGCGCCTGCTTCGCTCAGCACCCTGGCGCGCATCATCCAGGCCGTGGAGGAAGCCCAGGCCTCCCGCGCCCCGATCCAGCGTTTCGTCGATCGCTTCGCGGCCCGATACACCCCGGCGGTGTTCGTGGTGGCCCTGGCCGTTGCCCTGCTGGCGCCGCCCTTGCTGGGGTTCACCCCCCTGCAGGCCATCTACAAGGCACTGGTGCTGCTGGTGATCGCCTGCCCCTGCGCGCTGGTGATCGCCACACCGGTCACGGTGGTGAGCGGCCTGGCCACCGCCGCCCGTCGCGGCATCATCATCAAAGGCGGCCTCTACATCGAGGAGGCCCGCAAGATCAAGGTGCTGGCGCTCGACAAGACCGGCACGATCACCCTGGGCCAGCCCCAGCTGGTGGCCTTTTCCCCTCAGCAAGAAACGGCAGACGCTGGCGTTCTCAAACAGTGGGCCAGCAGCCTGGCGGAGCGCTCCGACCATCCGGTGTCGCGGGCGATGGCCGTTGGCCTCGATGGCGAGCGGTTGGCTGTGGAGGCCTTCGAGGCCCTGCCGGGGCGCGGGGTGCGCGGCGTGATTGCTGGCCGCCATTTGATGCTGGCCAACCACCGCTGGATCGAAGAGCTGGGGCTCTGCTCCAGCGCACTGGAAGAATCGATGCAGGTCCACGAGCGCCAGGGCCGCTCGCTCAGCCTGCTCGCGGATGACACCGGCGTGCTCGCCCTGATCGCCGTCGCCGACACCGTTCGGCCCAGCTCGGCGGCGGCCATGGAGGCCCTGCGGTCCCTGGGCGTCACACCGGTGATGCTCACGGGTGACAACGCAGCCACCGCCGGCGCGATTGCGGCCCTGGCCGGCATCGAGCAGGTGAAAAGCAACCTGCTGCCCCAGGACAAGCTTGAGGCGGTGGCTGCCCTGCAGGCCTGCTACGGGTTCACGGCCATGGCCGGCGATGGCATCAACGATGCGCCGGCCCTCGCCCAGGCGGACATCGGCTTTGCGATGGGGGCAGCCGGCACCCACATCGCCGTGGAAGCGGCCGATGTGGTGATCATGAACGACGATCTGATGCGGGTGCCGGAAACGATCGCCCTCTCTCGCCGCACCTTCCGCATCCTGCGCCAGAACATCGTCCTGGCCCTGGGGATCAAGGCACTTTTTCTGGTGCTCACCGTGGCCGGGAACGCCACGATGTGGATGGCGGTTTTCGCGGACATGGGCACCAGCTTGATCGTGATCGCCAATGGTCTGCGGCTGCTTCGCACTCCCGCGCTTGGCAAGATCAAGGGCTGAGCGTGGTCGGGAACGATCAGATCTGAGCCTTGTCGATGCGAGCCGAACGGTTCAACTCCATGAGGATGCCGCAGGTCTTCACCTGATCAGGTTGCGGACAAAGCCCTCTGAGGTTCCGCAAATGATGCTGAAGCTGGCGCAGCTCATCGACCCGCGCATCAACCTCGGCCATCTTCTCGTCCAGCAATTCGTTCACTGTCCGGCAGCTTCCGGCTGGGGCGTCCCGCGCCTCGATCAGGATGCGGACCTCCTCCAGGCTCATGTCAAGGCTGCGGCAGTAGCGGATGAAGCGCAACTGCTCCACATGCCGCGGCGAATAGAGGCGGTAGTTGCCATCCGTGCGTTGCGGCACCGGCAGCAAGTGCTCGCGTTCGTAATAGCGGATGGTTTCGATCTTTACCCCAGTGGACCGGGCCAACTCGCCGATCTGCATGGATTCATCCCCTTGGGTTGGCAAGTCGGGCGGACAAGCCTCACTGGCGCAACGCTAGGCCCTTGACCCTGAAGCCACTTCAGGCTGTTCGATGGCTGCATCTCCTCCTCGAGACTTCTGAGCTGGCGGTGATCCCTTACCCAGGGCTTGGTCAGGCCAGCCATGCCCCAGCAGGATCGCAGCCACCCTCGCCTTAGCGTCCAGCTCCGCTGCGTTGCTCCATGCCCGAGGCCCCTCTAGCCCCTGCCAGGCGGAATGACGCGCAGGCCGTGGAGGTGCCTGCCGGCCTGGGCATGCTGCGCACCTTCCTGCGGGTGCTCGGCCCCGGCTACCTGGTGGCCGTGGGCTACATGGATCCGGGCAACTGGGCCACCGATCTGGCGGCCGGGTCCCAGTTCGGCTACCGCCTGCTCTGGGTGATCGGGCTCTCCAGCCTGATGGCGATGGTGCTCCAGTCGCTCTGCTGCCGCCTGGGAATCGCCACGCGGCTCGATCTGGCCCAGGCCTGCAGCCGGCTGCTGCCCAGGTTCTGCCGGATTCCCCTGTGGCTGCTGGCCGAGGTGGGCATCATTGCCTGCGACCTGGCCGAGCTGGTGGGCAGCGCCATTGCCCTGCAGCTGCTTTTTGGCCTTCCCTTGCTCTGGGGGGTGGGCCTGACCGCCGCCGACACCCTGCTGCTGCTGGCCCTGCAACGCTTCGGGATTCGGCGTCTCGAGGCGCTGGTGATCGCCCTGGTCGCCCTGGTGGGCGGTTGCTTCGCGGTGGAGATGCTGCTGCTCCAACCCAATTGGAGCCAGGTGGGCCAGGGCTTCATTCCCCAGGCCGAGAGCCTCAGGGACGGGCAGCAGCTGTTTCTGGCCGCCGGGATTCTCGGGGCCACTGTGATGCCCCACAACCTCTATCTGCACTCCTCGCTGGTGCAAACCCGGCGCTGGATCGGCGGCCAGGTGGCGCAGCGCAGGGCCCTCGCTTTCAGCACCTGGGACACCCTGATCGCCCTCAGCCTTGCCTTTCTGATCAATGTCTCGATCCTGGTGCTGGCCGCCGGCAGCTTCTACGGACGGCTACCGCAGCCGGTCACGGACCTGAGCGAGGCCTACCGTCTGCTGACGCCGATGCTGGGCACATCTCTGGCCAGCGTGCTGTTCGGGGTAGCCCTGCTGGCGGCTGGCCAGAGCTCCACCCTCACCGCCACCATGGCAGGCCAGATCGTGATGGAGGGGTTCCTGCAGATCCGTCTGCCGGACTGGAAGCGGCGACTGCTGACCCGCGGCCTGGCCCTGATTCCGGCGATGGCCACGGTGATCCTGTTCTGGGAACGGGCCACAACAAATCTGCTGGTGCTGAGCCAGGTGGTGCTGTCCATGCAGCTGCCCTTCGCCGTGATCCCGCTGGTGTGGTTCTGCGGGCGGCGCGGCCTGATGGGTGAGCTGAGGGCACCGCTTTGGCTGCAGGCCGTGGGCTGGCTCTGCGCCAGCGTCATCGTCCTGATCAACCTGTCGCTGCTGAGTGCTGTCGTGCGGGGCGCCTGAGCCCTGGACAGCCTGCTTGAACCAGTCAACGAAGCTTCCATCCATGGAGCGGAGGCTCCATACGGCGCGCGTGGCCTCTGATTCGTAGATGGATCCGATTGGCCATGGTGTTCATACGGCAAACCTCACTCCTGGTCCACCCCATCACCACTGGGGCTGGCAGGGTCTCCAGCCCTCCTGGCGCTTGGCGCCCCAGAGCTTGAGGGCTTCATCCCGGCTGATCTCCCGGCGATTCTTAAGCAACGGCACCTCCTCGCCAGGAAGCAACTCCCCGCTGGTGATCTCCAGCCGATGCACCTGGCGTTCCCAGCGGGTAGGGCGGAAGCGCAGCACCTGACGGCCGTCGCTCAGCCAGCCCTCCTTTGGGGTCAGGGGGACTCGATGTGATGGCCGACTCATGCGTCTGTGAGTCTGGCCTCGATCAATCGGCAGCACTCCTGCACGTCGCTCGTGCTCTCTACCGCCTTGCTGAGCGAAAGGAAGAAGTCCCGCCATAGCACCGGCACCGCCAGCAGGATCAGTGGCCTGCCGCCGTTGAGCGCATGGGCAGCTTCTGAGGCTGTGCCGGGGCCTCCGCCCCCACAGATCACCACCACATCGGCGCTGAGCACGTTGATCACGTTGCGGGCCTTGCCCATGCCGGTGAACAGGGCCAGATCCAGCTCCGCCGTGCTTTGCCTGTCATCACCCTTCCCTTCATCGGGCAACACCCCCACCACCAGGTGCCCATCCACCCGCGCCGCGCCGCGGCTGGCCGCTGCCATCACCCCCGCCGGGCGGCCACCGGTGAGCAGCACCCAACCCCTGGCGCTGATGCACTCCCCCAGCTCCTCGGCCAGGGCCACAGCCTCAGCGGAGGCGCCCTCTCCAGCACCCATCACACCCACCACCGCGCGCCGGTTGCTCATGCCACCTCCGGGCACCAGCCCCGCTGGCGCGTCATGTCGTCGGTCCAACCCTGGCAGCGGCGGGTGAGGTGCTCCCTATGGGTCAGCAGGCCCTGGTGCAGCTGGCAGGTGAGCAGGGGGATGCAATTCACCCCGGCGTGGTGGCGGAAGAAGGGGCAGCTCATGCAGACCTTGTGGCTGCGGCTGGCTTGCAGCACCACCTGATCGAGGTAGGGCCACTGCTAGGGGCAGCACTCGGCAGACAGAGGAAGCTGGACAGCCACGACAACGTCAGCAGGCGTACGCCTGTACTAGCAAGCTTGAAACGTGCTGTCGCCCCGCCCCAGGTTGCTGGCCTACCTGGTGGTCTTGTCCTCGGGTCCGGCGGGGCCCCTGCGCCTGGGCTGCTACTGCCCTGGCCATGGTCCGGCGGCATTCAGTCGAGCTCCTCTTTCCATCCCATCCCCACGCCTCTGCTGCCGGGGAGCCCAGGCGCTGGTACGGGTCTTGATCTCGTGTGGTGGCCCAGCCCTTCGCCCTGGTGCTGACCCGCAGCAGGTGACTGGAGTCAGGCTTGGGGCTGCAAAGCCGGGGTCGAGGGTTGAATGGCGCCGTTGCCGGGCCGACATCTCGAAGCCGCCGAACAGCGTGCCGAGCGTTCGGGTCACCTGGTGGTCACGCGCACAGACAGGCTGGGACATTGAGGGGATGATTGTTGCCTTGGAGCTGGAGAGGTCTGCCCCTTGGCCTATGCCGATCCCTCCCATCTGTTCTTCTCGCCCAACGACTGGCGCGAGATTTTCTTCCGCATCGGTCTGGCGTTGCTGGCGGGAGGCGCCGTGGGCATCAACCGCGATCGGGTCAAGCGCCCCGCGGGCCTGCGCACCTTCATGACCGTAAGTGTGGGCTCGGCCTTCTTTGTAATGCTGATCCTCCAGGCCGGGGTGGACTTCAACGCCACCAACGCCCTCAGTCGCACCGTGCAGGGCATCACCACAGGAGTGGGCTTCATCGGTGCCGGACTGATCTTTCACCAGCAGAGCGAGCACAGCAGCACCCCGATCAAGGGCCTCACCTCGGCGGCGGCCCTCTGGCTCACGGCCAGTTTGGGCACTGCAGCCGGCTGCGGCCTCTGGCAGATGACTCTGGTGGGCACCGTGATGACTCTGGTGATCCTGAGCGGCTTTAAGCGGGTCAAAGATGCGCCCGTCTACAAGAACGTGGTGCGGCGCAAACGGCTGCGCACGCTGCCGCTGGTCAAGACGGGCAGCGATCAGACGGCCCCGCCCTGACGCCGGAAGAAGCAGTACACGAACGCCTGTTCCTGCCTGCCTGAGGGTGCGGTGCGTTTCCCGCTTGTGGCCAAGCAGCCTTTGCTGAGCCAGCCTTCCTTGGGGGAGACCGGCGCCCGTTTGGTGGCCCCGATGCTCAGGCCCCATGCGCTCCTCATCGTCCTTCCGGAGCCCAGCCCCTCTGCCGCGACTGGTCATCGTTCCAACCGGGGCTGCGGCGGGTAAGGTCTTCGCCCTGGGCAAGCAAGCCCTGCTGAAGCTGGTAGCTGAGCAGGGGGATGCAATTCACCCCGGCGTGGTGGCGGAAGAAGGGGCAGGTGAGGCAGACCTTGCCGCTGCGGCTGGCCACCAGAACCTCCTCATCGAGATAGGGCCACTGCTCGTAGCCGCCATCGTCCGCCGCGGAGCTTGGCACCAGCCGGTTGCCGCGGGAGCTGAGCGGGGAAGCAGCCACGACGACACCATCATGGAGAACATCTGTACTAGCAGAAGCCGTTTGGTTCTGGCCAGCTCGGGCGCGACCTCAGGTGGACCCCCTGGTGACAGCGACACGCTGAATGCCGGCTGATCGGACCGGCACCCAGGTCCCAATCTGGGTTCTCGTTCCACTGGCCAGGGTCTGCCCGCACCAATGGCCAAGGAAGCGGACTACCTCTGAAATCGGCCGCAGGGCACGATCACCGCCGCCCCGGATCGGCGGCAGCCGTGGACGAACGCGGCTCAGGTCAGCACCGCTGGGGCGGTGTTCCGCCACGGCCACGGTGAGGAGCACCCGAAGGCTGCGCTGGCCTGCTCGGTTCGGCAAGGGCCTTGCAAGCGGCTTCGCCGCCCTTGCCTTCCCTGCGCGGGCCGCGCTGCTGGATCGGGTTCCTCACCTCAAGGCCATGGCCACACCCTCTGCCCCCAGGTGCGAAATCCGCCGCGTCATCGTCCACTTCTATCCCGATGGCCTCAAGGGCGGCGCCCACCCCTGCGAGCAGCGGTTCTTCGGGAAGCGCGGCAAGCCGGTCAAGAAGATGCGCTTCGTGCCGGCCGAAAAGGCCTTCGCGATCGCCCGCAAGCTGCAGGGCACCCGGGGCTGCACCGTCTCGGTGATCTGAGGCCCCAAAGGGGCAGCCCCAGGGGGCCTTGCGGCCCCCATTTCCCGAAGGTTCCTGGCGACACCAGCGGGGGAGGCGGCGGCCCTCCTCAGCGTGCGCGGCGGGGCAAGGGCTGCGCGAGGCGCTAACGCGCCCCTTGCCCTCCCCGCGCAGGGCTGAGGGGTCCTTCGCCTGGTTCGGCCATGGCACCCATCACGATCTATACGTCCACGATGAGCGGCATCACCTGGAGGGCCGTCACCGGGAAGGCGGTGAGCGAGCACCTGCTGATGATCGAGATCAGCAAAGCCGGCAAGAACGGGCTGCTGCTGGAAGAGTCCCGGCCCTGGGATGCCACCAGCAAGGTCTGGCGCTGTCCTCGGCCCTCCGGCATCCCGAAGTATCTCTGGGCGCTGCTGGAGAAGAAGCTGCGCCAGATCGAGCCGCTTCAGAAGCCTGGCCCTGCGCCAGTTCCTGCGGGGCGCCCCGGGCGTGGGCTGTCCTCCCAGGAGGTCACCCTGTCAGGCCTGGTCCCCTTCCCGGCCTTTCTCGCCATGGAGCTGATCGAAGCCCACCACCCTCATCTCTATCGCCGGGAGTTCGGCTTCCGGGCCTGATCACGTCCCATCGGGGCTCACCGGGGCGGCTGGCGCAAGCTGGCTGCCCCTTTTCACTGCTGGGCGGCGCTGATGAATGCCAGCAAGCAAGGCAGCAATGCAAAACCGGCGGAAAGGTCAGCAAGGCTGAAGGTGTCGCTGTTCCAGCGGCCCACCGCTCCACCCGCTCGCGCCTGCTCGGGGTTCCCGCGCCAGCCTCGGCGCAGCACCAGACGGCGGCCAGGCGGCTCCAACCGCTTGCTCCCGCTCGGGTGTTCCGCTGCGCCCTGTGGCCGCCTCAGGCAACACTGTCGCTGCAGGAGGGTCAGCCGACGTTGAGGCGATCTGAGATATGAATTTCCAGATTTTGCGACATTTCCGAAGCAGTAGGCGCGAGTTTCTCGTATTCGGGGGTATATCCCCCCCTTTTTGCTCTTCACTTGATTTGATTGAGCGTGAATTTGGGTGCCCTGCCTCGCGCTTGATTTCGCGGGTGGATTGGTTCCCTGCCGTTTGGTTGTGCTTGGTTGTCAATGATCAAGGTGCGCCCCGCCACCACTGACGGAGCGCGATTGGATTAACGCCTTGCGCCGGCTGGCTTCTTGGCATAGCTGGCCAGGTAGAGCTCACTGGCGCTCATGCTCTGCAGGTTGGTCGGCTGGCCGTTGCCATCGAACTCAGCGATCACGGTGGCGGGCCCGAGGCCGCCGCGCTG
This sequence comes from Cyanobium sp., assembly GCA_049282435.1. Lineage (GTDB taxonomy): Bacteria > Cyanobacteriota > Cyanobacteriia > PCC-6307 > Cyanobiaceae > Cyanobium. Next base: position 24,821 of record JBAPUA010000047.1, read on the forward strand.
GTTGAACAGGAAGCTGAGCACCGGATGGGTGCGCAGCGACTCGATGTGATCGGCGGCATCGAGGTTGCCGTGATCACCGAGCAGCACATTGCCCTTGGAGTCGATCGGCTCCAGCAGATCACGGCCAGCAGCGTCCTTGGTGAGGCGGAACTCACCGCCGACCTGGTGCTTGAAGATCTCAAAGAACGAGCCGCGGTTGTCCCCACCAGCGCGGCCATCGGCATCGACGAACAACCGCTCCAGCAGCCGCTCCTTGCGCAGGTTCTGCACGTCCTGGAGCGCCTCGTCCCGTTCCTTGGCGGCCGCTTTCACCTTGCGGGCAGCGGCGGCCTCCAGCTGGAGTTCACGGCTGGCGATCTCGCGCTCCAGCTGCTCCTTCTGCCGCTCGGCCTCCTGGAGGCGCTCGTACTCGTCGGGGTTGATCTTGGAGAACTGGGCGAGCTGGCGCTTGATCGTGCGCAGCTCCCGCTCCAGCTGGTTGGTCTTGCGCCGCTCCGCCTTGAGCGCATCGGTTGGCTCCGGGCGAGAGGCCAGGGCCTCCTCGCCGGGTTCATCGAGGGGCTCGTCAGGGTCGAGGTCGTCGTCCTCAAGGTCGTCGTCTTCCGGTTCCGGCTGAGCAGGCGGCTCCTGGTTGGGCCAGTGCTGCGGTTGCGCGTAGCTGACGAGCTGCTGATGCTCGGCGGTCGGTTGTTGCAGGACGCGGTGGTCCTGGAAAAGGCGTTTGGTCATCGTTCCACCCATCACGGCTGTGGTTGAAGCGAGCGCCCCATCCGGGCTGCACTCACGCTTCCTATTGCCACTGCCCCATCACGGCGTGACGGACGGTGGATCCGGCGTCAGGTCCAGATCCCAGAGGTCATCGGCAGCGGAAACTCCCCGCAGGGGCGGCAGGTAGATCCAGCCACCGGCACTCAGCAGGGTGCCCGGCCTGATCAGCGGCACCTGCAGCACCTGGCCCATGTCCAGCTCATCGGACGGGCGGATCGCCGGCACATCGAGCAGCACACCAACCGGAAGCGGATCACTGCGAGGCCAGCGGTCGTAGTCCGGGTTGTAGAGCCGCAGCCAGTCCACCGTCGTGTCGTACTGGACGGCCAGGGCCTTGAGGGTGTCGCCAGTCGTGGTGGTGTGGCCATCGGCCCGCAGCAGCGACGGGTTGAGCTTGCGCAAGTAATCCACGGTGGTGCCGTGGCGGGCGGCCAGCACGTTGAGCGTGTCGCCGATGGCGGTGGTGATCGGCCCCTGCTGAGCCAGATCCGGGTTGACCGCCCGCAGGGTCTGCACGGTGGTGCCGTAGCGCTCGGCGATCAGGCTCAAGCTGTCGCCGGTCTCAAGCACCAGCACACGGTTGGGCTTGAGCGCAAAGCTGATCGCCTCCCCCAGCTCCGGCTGCACCTGCAGCCCGATGCCGCCTGGCCCATAGGCCTGGCCGATCATCAGCAGGCTGGCGCCCGCCAACACAGCGCGGGGGCTGAGCGGCAGCACACCCGGCGTTTCAAGCAGCGACAGATCACCCAGCCAGCACACCCCCTCGGCGGGCACCTGCACGGCGCTTGGCCGCGGCGGCTCGGTGTCTGGCGGCTCCGGAAGCGGCACTGCCGCCTGCGGCTGGAAGGTGGCCCGCAGCCCGGGGGTCTGCCAGGCCTGCTCGGCCGCGAGCCAATCCCAGGGATTGGACTGGGGTGTGGCTGGCGGCAGCAGGGCGGCGCGGGTGAGGTAGCCCTCGCAGAGGATGTCGCCGGTGTCGATACCGGGGCCGTTGTCGCGGCTGGAGATCAGCTTGGTTTGCTGAATCGAGCAGTCGATCACCTGACGGCAGACCGTCACCGGGTTCTTGGCGCCCGGGTATTGCTGCTGCTGAAGCATCAGGCGCACATTGGCGACCTCCTGCAGCGCCGTGACCGGCGTGGCGCTCATCAGGAGCGGATCAAGGTGCCGGAGAACGGCGTCGGCGCCGGGGGGCACCAGGAGGCCAGGCCGGGAAGGATCAGCAGCAGGTTGGCCACATGGCCGCGCCGCTGGGCGCCGGTGCTGAGGCCGTAGCTGCTGGCGGTGGGTTCGGCGTATTCCGTCGACACCTCCTCCATCAGCAGCTCGGTGGCGTACTCGATCACATCGAGCTTCTTCTTGGGCAACTCAGCCGGGACCGGCCCAGCGGCAGCTTTGCGGGTGGTCTTGATCACGAACGGCTCGGCTGGAGTGCCGCCAGCGGCCAGGCCCGCATCGATCACGGCGATGGCATCGAGCGACGCCTTGGCGGCTGGAATCGCCTCGGGGTAGCTGCGCTCCAGCTGGGCCATCGCGTCATTGATGGCGCGCAGGGCGGAGGCGGTGACGGGGATCAGCAGGGCGCGGCGGATCGCTTCCAGATCCGAGGGGCGCCAGGCATTGGGGTTGGGGTTGGGAGGCGGGCCGCTCATCAGCTCAGCTCCGGCGTGGGCACCGCGAACGATTCCGTCGCCGAACCGCTGATCGGGTTCACCACACCCGGGGCAGCGGCGAGCGACAGCTGGTGGCGCAGCTCAGCGGTGCTGATCACACCCCGTTCATGCAGCGTCAGCCACTCGCCCACGGTCGGTTGGGGCCGCAGCGGCGGGGTGAGCGGTGTCACGGTCAGCGCCAGGCCGGCACCAGCCACCAGGTTGTCGCCGGTGAGCGAGCACCAGTGCTCCAGCACCGTCGCGAACACCGATGTCTTCTGGGTGGCGAGCGACTGGAGCAGGGCGTAGGCCTGGCCGGCGGTGAGCGAAATCTCGGTTTCACTGCGGCCGGCACCACGGTTCTGGGTCGGCACCAGCGCATCGCGGCGCATGGTTTCATCCAGCAGGGTCAGGTAGGCACGGTGCTCCGCCAGCGAGCGGGCGCGGATCTCCTTCCAGTTGAAGTCCGCCCCCTCTGGCAGGTCCATGAAGGTGGAGGTGGAGAGCACCAGCTGCTCGGGGGCGCGGGCTTCGCCGTCCTCGCTGCGCTGGAAGCCGTACTGATCGACCAGGCCGCTGCGCACCCCCACCGGCAGGGCGCATCGACTGAGCAGGTCCTCGTATTCGCTCTTGAGCCGGTAGTGGGTGAGGTACTGGTTGGCGAGGCCCAGGTGGGGCAGATCGCCCTCGCCAAAGGCGGCACCATCGGCGGCGTACCAAACCACCGGCATCGTGTGCTGGCGGGGCAGCAGCAAAGGCGGGCCGAGCCGCTGGGCGGTGTACCCGCCGGCGCCATAGACACTGGCGGCCCTGCCGCTGGCCGCCGCGCTGTTGGGCACGGCGGCGAAGGTTTCGACGGCCAGGCCGTCATCACCGAGAGTCGCCTGGTGGTAAAGCCAGTCCTCGAGCCGTCGCGCCTCGGCTCCATCGGGTCCCAGACCCACGGGGCCGAGGTGATGCACCGGGATAGCGCTGTCGTAGAGCGGCGGCTGCGGCGCCCTGCGGTCCTGCCGCCAGTTCAGTCGATGCGGCGGGCTGTCGGGACTGGGCAGGTGCCAATCCAGCAGATCACCACGCGGCACCAGGGAGAGCCGCGGCAGCGAGAGGCGATCACCGCGGCGGATCGCTTCGAGCCGGTGGCCTTCCGATGGCCAGCCCCTTAGCGGGGGCAGCACCAGGATCAAGCAGCCGCCATCACGCAGCACCAGCAGATCGGCGATGAACAGGAACACCCCCAGATCGGTGCCGCGCCCGTCCACATCGGAGATCACCCGCTGCAGCGAGGCCGGCAGGGCCAGGTACTCCAGGAAAGAGAGCATCCCGGCGTAAGTGCGCAGCGCATCACGGAAGAAGCCGCTCGGGCGGGCGTTTTCAACACGGTTGCGGTAGTTGGCGTCGGGCTCCTTGGCGCCAGGCGGCAGGTAGACGCAGCGGCGGCTGGTGCCGCCCGGTGACTCGAGCAGGTTCCAGCAGTCGAAGCAGAGCTGCAGCTGATCCCGCAGGGACCGGAGGGTGGCGTGCTCCCGCCAGGGCTGCAGCAGCGGGGAGCTGCCTGCCGCCGCCTGGGCTTGCATCTCGGGCGGAGAGAGGGGAAGCCACTTGTTGCGGGATCGGTTGCGACTCCTGGGGGCCAAGCGGTTGGTGCTGCTGCGGGCTATTGCCAGGAGGGGATCAGCAGGCGATCAGCATGGAAATGCGGGGTCTCTGGAGTAGTGAGCCTGCAGGTTGTCGGCGTGGTCACTGGAGTCGTGGAGTTGATGGACTAACACCCGTTGAAGCAGCGATCTTGTGAGCTGACGAACGCAACACGTGCTGAACCGATGGGTTGAGAGAATGATGGATTGATCATCCAGCTTGACAGTTGAGGGTCAGGCTTCGACATTCAGAGACAGCAAGTCACCGAGCAACGGATTAGCTGGTCGCGTCGGGAAAAGCGATTCGGTAAGTTACATATACTATGCGACAAGGTCATGGGTCTTCTTTGCACAAGGAAGCAACACAATTGTAATATATTATGCATTCGGGAACGACAAGAAAGCACTAGTTGGATGTGTAGCTAGCTGGCGGCTGCTGGTTCACAGAGGAGAATGAGACTTGGTTAAATGGCTATCGAAATTGGTGTATAGTCTTCCGCACGCGGAGTACACTGTGCCGAGAATTTTAACAACCTTTTACCCATTAGCGAATATTGCTAGCGCCAGAAGGGCGTCCGGCAAAGAGTGACAGTTGGCACTTGTCATATGCATCTATGCTGCTTGGCGTGGTCGAAAGCAGCCTCTCCGAGGCGCTAGCATTCTCGGACACGGCAGCATGACAGACCTATAGCCGTAACATCCAAATGGAGTACTCGGAGCATGTACATTGAACGCGTTCAGATCGAAGAAGGCTTTCTGGATGGGCTCGATATTTCGCTTGTTCCAGGTCTTAACGTATTAATTGGCGCAAGGGGTACCGGGAAGACTTCGCTCATTGAATTGATCAAGTTCTGCCTTGGTGGGATCGGTCATACGCCGGAGACAAGCAAGAGAAGCCAAAATCACGCACTTTCGGTCCTCGGCAGCGGCCAGGTGATTGTGACCCTCTCAGATGGAAGCAGAAGAGTCGACGTCAGCCGAACTGCGTCTGACAATGCTCCACGGGCGTCTGGGTCATATGTTGCGCCGCTTGTCTTTTCACAGACTGAGATAGAGAACATTGGTCTTCAGTCGAGCGGAAGACTAAGCCTACTTAGCAGCTTCATCAGCGTGACCTCGGACAGCGCTGCGGAGAGTGTCGCCGTGGCTGAAGCACGATCGCTTACAGCGCAGGCAGGTGATATTCGTCGCGAGATCGAGGAGCTGCAAGGACGTGTTGCAGCGTTACCGGAAATCGACATGGAGCTTCAGAAAATTGTACCGTCAGAGCAGCAGCTTTCCGAGCTGTCTGCCGAAGCAAACAAGCGGACACAGGAGCTTGAAGCGCTTTCCGCAGACATAGCAAGGACATCAGTAGCCACAGAAATCCTAGAACGATTCAAACAGGGCCTAGTTCGCTGGCGTTCGAGCATAGTGGCGGCGGTCGACGGATTACCTCAAGCAGAACAATGGCCGGAGACGCAGGGCCAGGATCCGCTGTCACCGATTCTTACAAAGCTGGTCTCAGCCCAGGGATATCTCAAGATGGCTCAGACCGAACTGGATCAAGCCGAGAGGAATGTGGCGAGCATCGCTGAGTCACAAAAGATCGGCCGACTTGCTTCCGAAGAACAAGCACGCCAGCTACGAAAGGAGCTAGAGACGCTACAAGCTGGCGCAGGAACCATCACGCGGCAGGGCCAGCTTTTGCGCGAGCGCAAGGCACAGCTGGAGGCGCTAAAGGTGCTTCTGATGAAACGAGGGGAAAGCCTGGAGGCACTTATCTCGAGAAGAGGCCTTGTTCTCGATCGCATAGAGCAGCTGCGCGACGACCGCTTTGCGGCGCGAGCACAAGTCAGCTGCGATCTGAACAAAGTGCTGTCACCACGCATTCAAATCTCAGTTAGTCGTGCCGGGCAATTTGACACATTCAGTGCAGCTGTTGCAGATGCACTGAAGGGGAGCGGTCTCCGTTACGGAGACCTTGCTCCAGTCTTGGCGAGAAAAGTAAGTCCGCGAGAACTGCTCGAAGCAGCAGAGAACGATGATGTCGACCTCATCGCCGATGCAACTGGGATATCTGGTGCCCGTACATCCAGGCTTCTGGCTCATCTGCGGGAGGCAGATCTCGGCGCTCTAGGCACAGCGAGTGTAGAAGATCTAGTCGACTTCCAACTGCTTGATGGCTCAGATTATAAAGACATCGGAGAGCTTTCAACGGGGCAGCGATGCACAGTCGTCTTGCCGATTGTCTTGCGCCATACTGAACGAATCCTGATAGTTGACCAGCCAGAGGATCACATCGACAATGCTTTTATCTCTGACACATTAATCCAGTCAGTGCTTGCTCGAGATCCAAAGAGCCAGATAGTATTTTCATCACATAATGCAAACATCCCCGTTCTCGGCAATGCAAACCACGTTATACAACTGGGATCAGATGGTAAACGCGGATTCTCCCTCGCCGCAGATGGGCTCGAGACGCCGCAGGTCGTCAAGGCCATCACATCGGTGATGGAAGGCGGAATCAAGGCATTTGAGAAAAGGCAATCATTCTATGGACGGCACAAGAGCAAGTGACAAGGGAAGATGCCCTAAATCAGCTGACCGCATCATCGATGCATGTGCGACTAAAGGCGTCGCGGTACCTTGCGCAAAATGCTGAGCCTCCGGATCTTCCTGCGTTGCTCGCCGCTCGCGTTACCGAAGACAGTACCTATGTCAAAGGGAGTCTCGATCGCGCCATTAAACGACTCACAAAAGTCGGATTAGCCGACGTAGTGGAACCTTCGGACGAGTCCGAGATTTCTGAGTCGAGCAGACGACAGATCTATGCCAACGCCAAGGAATGGATTGCGGGCCTGATTTTGCATGAGATTGCTTCGCCACTGGGCCTGCTTGCATACGAGGCTTCTCGGGAGGTCCCAAACTACGCTAACTCGCGCACAAAGGCGCACATCGGTAGCCTGCAGATGGTCTTCGCTGCGATTGAGCAGTTGCGGAAGGCCTCGGCATCTCCAAAGCCCGAAGAGTTCGATCTAGCACACTTAGTGAACGAAGTTGTCGAGACCGAGTTTGCTGATACCGCAGACTTGATCGCGAGACACGGTCCCAAGCCCATGGTACTCGTTAGCGATGTGGCACTTCTAAGATTCGCGATTTGCAACGGTCTCAAGAACGCTGTCGAGTCTGTTGCGACTATGCAGGCGACTGATTTACCACAATTGCTTGTGACCTGGGGTGAAACAGACATTGACTATTGGGTGTCCGTCCTAGACCACGGACCGGGATTCGCGGGCCCCGTGGAATCAATACTTGGTATTGGGAAAACCACCAAGACTGGTCACAGCGGATTCGGCCTCCCAATCGCTAGTGCAGCAATCGAAGCGCTGGGGGGATCGCTCAGCCTTCAATCCGGAAATAATGGAGGGGCTAAATACGAGCTAAGGTGGGAAAAATGACAGCGCACGTACTTATTGTCGAAGATGAAGATGATTTCGTTCATGCGATTCAACAGGTTCTCGTAGATCTCTCGCCCAGCAGCAAGCCAATAGTTGCGCGAAGCAGAGATTCGGCATTTCAATTACTTGAAAGCCACTTCTTTGATATCTTAATTCTCGATCTTAACATCCCAACAACGGATGGCTTGCTGGACACTGATCCGCAACACGGGTTTGCTGTATTCGGAAAGGCTCATGCAGTTGCGTGTGGGATGCCGATTTTTGTCCTCACGGGCTCTTCAGCGGAAGACTTTATTCCTGACCTTCTAAGTAGCGCCCGTCAGTTGGATGTTTGGGGTGAGGGGTGCAACACAGGCACGGTCAACTTTATTCAAAAGTATCGGTTTAATGAGTTCCCAGAAAAGCTGCGACCTAGCATCCGCGCAATTGACATGCTGGATGATGTCGAGCTTGACAGGAACAATGTAGAGCTAACCACGCAAGATATCCGTCTCATACGCATCTTTTCACGTCGGTACGGCGGCACACGCGTCGTGGTGTCGGAGCTCGGGGGTGGCCTTTCCGGGGCTAAAGTGCTTCGCCTGCGCGTAACTGACTCACAAGGTGCAACGATTTACGATGCTGTCGCGAAGCTCGGAGCTCAATCCGCAGTCGCTGACGAAGGAGGCCGCTTTGACAATCTCGTCAGTCGCCTGGATGCTCGGGCTACGCCACGCAAACTAGTAACGCTTGAAGCTGGTGCAGGCGCTCTCGCCGGAGTCTTCTACAGTTTAGCGGCCGGATTCGAGTTGACAGCGTTCCAGGTCTCAGTGGGTGAACCCGTCCACGCGGTCGCCGCTGTTGAACGTGTGGAGGCGGGCACGAAACAGTGGAGCGAAGGAATCAACGAGAGCAGCGTCCCGTGGAGTGGTGTAACTC